>JADJXR010000001.1:3729468-4041210 GCA_016710285.1 Chlorobiota bacterium
CTTTGGCTGCGCGACACCATTATCGAAAAAGCGGTGTTGTGATGAATGGCTTCTGGGCCGTTCCGCACCGACTTCTCCGTAGCTGCGGAGAATCCTTACTCAACGTCTGTCTATCCATTCTCTCATGTACATCACCGTTACGTCGCTGCGTCTTCGGAAGCTCACCGGCTTCTTCAAGCTCACCCTATTCGGGATGAAAATCTCGCGCCAAGCAATGAAACAGCCTGGCTTTGTGAAGCTGAGGAACAGAGGCTTTGGCTATCTCCATTACACGCTTACGGCATGGGAGAGCAAGGAGGCACTGAAGGAGTTTGCCCATTCGGGAGCGCATAAAGACGCAATGAAGCAAAGCAAACTTCTTGCAACCGAGATCAGAACACACACCTATGAAAGCGACCAATTCCCACGTTGGAACCAAGCAATAGAGGCGTTGAATAACGAGGGGAAGGTGATGATGTTTGGGGAGCGGTGAGCATTGGCGCGACCCCGAACGGGGAAGGTGTGGCGACGGATCAAGAAGGATAGTACCAATTCTCCCGGCCAACCAGATTTTTTTGATGAACCCAGAATATCAACCGTTGGTGGATGCGGCCCGCGCGGCGCTTCCCCTTGCCCAAGCCCGATACTCCGGCTTCCGCGTTGCCGCCGCGCTTCTGTGTGGCGATGGCACCATTGTCACGGGGATTAACGTGGAGTGCAGCAGCTACGGCGGAACAATTTGCGCCGAGCGTTCGGCACTGGTAGGGGCGTTGTCGCAGGGGAAAAGCGGCTTCAGGGCGATTGCCATTGCCACCGAAACGGAGGGGCCAACCATGCCGTGCGGAATCTGCCGCCAACTCCTTCACGACTACGCGCCGGGGGCAACCGTGATTGCCGCAGGAAGCAACGCCACCGCCATCACCACGCTTCGCGAACTGCTGCCGCACGCTTTTACGCTGTAGCGTGGCTGCAAAAAAACTGCTTGCATCTACTTTCCCATGAATGTATTATTGCCCGCCGACAATCTACGTCGTTCGGCATCTTGCGCAGTAATGGCTTGGATATGCGGTTTGGAAGAAACGTAGAAGATCGCGTATGGGGTGGCAAGGGGCTTGGAAGTCAGGCAGCATTTATTTTCGGTTGCTTGCACGGGTGGAGCACCTTCTGTCCGTCTGACCTTCCCCTCGAACAAAGTCCCCAATGGTGGTAGCACCATGTGTCAAGGCGACCGGCGCGACGTTGAGGCCAAAAAGCATATCCACCGCACAACAGAACGCAGCATCGCCGTATATTTTTGGGAGGCGGTGATACTTTCCCAACAGCGGAACACCAACAAACTTGCAGCGGTGCCGAACGACAGTTTTTTTTTCTGGGAAAACTTGCTTGGTGACCCTTCCTAATTTTGGGAATGGATATCCGTGCGAGGTACAGGAGGGAGCGACCACGGTAGTGTGTGGTCGCTCTTTTTTTTTTTCGATTAGGCTGCGCAAAACAATGCCCGACATCCGATACTGGATGCCGGGCATTGTTGTACGGCGCAATCGTCATTTAAAGAAGCGATTGCCTCACTTCCGCACTTTCACTTTCTGCCCAATCTGTAGTTGGGTTTCCTTCAATTTTGGATTGAGTTTTTTAAGATCGGAAACGCTAACCCCGTGGCGTTTGGCGATTGCCTCCAACGTTTCCCCCTGCTTGATGGCGTGGCTTGCGGGCTTGCTTTTGCCACGGCTGCTGCGGGAAACCCGGCTGTTCTTTTTGGCATCCCCTTTCGATGGGGACTCGCTGTAAATTCTCAGCTTTGTTCCCGATAACAGGGTGCTTCCTTTAATCGTGTTTTCGTTCCAGGCCTTCAGGTCGTTTACCGAAACGCCATACTGGTCCGCCACCGCCGACAACGACTCCCCAGGTTTCACCTTGTGCGTCTCGTACTTTGTGCTGGTTGTTGTCACCGGCTTCTTCTTGCTGGATACCTTTGGGGGTTCCGCTTTTGCTATCTCAGCCTTTTCAACTTTTGCTGGCGGTTCCGGCTTTTTGGCAGCGGTGGGTGCGGCGGCAGCTATGCCACGGTTTTTTGATTGCTCTGGTTTTGCGGCTGCTGCCTGGGGGGGCGGTGCAATGGTTGCTGCTTTGTCCGTTGCTGCTTCGGCAAGTTCGGCGGCTTCCTCGGGTTCGGTGGCGGTGGCTGCCGGAACGGTGCCTTTCGTTTTCAGCGCGACCGGGTTCGACTGCGATTTCTGTTGCTGCGTGCCGGCTGCAATGCTGGCCGATCCGCCACCATTGTTCTTCTTTGGCTCCTCCGTTTTCACCGCAACCCATTCCTGGACCTTCACCGTTTTCTTAATTGCCAACGATTGCCCGGCTTTCAAGCTCCCCTTTTTCCCAAGCCGGTTCCATTCAATCAGGTCGCTGGATTTCACGCCGTACCGTTTGGCGATGCTGGCAACACTCTCGTTGCGGGCAACCTTGTGATGGGTGGTCTTTGTCACCGATTTCGTGACCAGTTTCTTGGCTGGTGGCACTGCTTCGGTTGTTGCCGGCTTCGGTGCTGCCGATGCAAGGGCGGGGGAGGAAGCGGGCTGCTTGGCCGGGGCTTTCTCACGTGTGCTGTTGGTTGTTGTTGCCGGTGCTGTTGTTGCCGGCGCGTTCGTTCCCGATGCCACGGTTTCTTGCTTCGCTACCGCTTCCGAACGGGTGCGGCGTGGGGCCGAGGCAACGGCCAACGGCTCGGATGGCTGCTGCTTGGCAGCAATGCTTGCCGAAGACTTTGAAGATGCCGTTGCTGGTGCCGTTGCGGCTGGGGGAGTGTTGGCCGCCGTTGTTGTGCTGGCGGCGGCATCGTTCTTTGCAAGCAACGGAGCGTCGCCGGCATTTTCTTCAGGTTTGGAGGTGATTGGAATTTTCAGCACCGCACCGCGGCGGAGCTTCGATTTGGAGGTCATCTGGTTGGCGGCGTAGATGTCGTTGGTGCTAACGCCGTACCGCTTGCTGATCTTCGTGATGGATTCCCCCCGCCCCACTTTGTGGCGAACAAACGTCACCCGTGGCTTCTCCGGTTCCGGCAGCGACTCCAACGCGGAGATCATCATTTGCCGAGCGGCGACTGGAACCTTCAAACAATAGGAGGGGGTGGAAGCTGGGAGTTCTTCGCGAAGCAACTCTGGATTGAGGTCTTTCAGATCGGCAGTGGTTACGCCGGATGCTTTGGCCAAGTCAGCAAGGCTGAAGCTGGTCTTTACCGAAAGGGTGTCGTACTCGTCCGGGGTCATGTAGCGGATGTTGGTGAACCCGTACGTCTCCGGGGACATCGTGATTTTTGTGGCAGCGATGAACAGCGGCACATACTGCTGCGTTTCGCGGGGAAGGTACTGGCGAACAACCCAGTAATCACGGCTGTTGGCCTTGGCAATGGCCGATTTCACCCGGCCCGGCCCGCAGTTGTAGCTGGCCAGCGCAAGATGCCAATCGCCTAAATCTTGATAGAGGTCGCGCAGATAACGTGCAGCGGCGCGAGTGGCTTTTTCAGGGTCGCGGCGTTCATCAACGTACCAGTTGATGGCCATTCCGTACATCTGGCCCGTGCTTGGAATAAACTGCCACAGCCCCGCAGCTTTCGCCCACGAGACCGCCGTCGGCTTCAGCCCCGATTCGATCATCGAAAGGTGCTTGATCTCATCGGGAACCCCTTCTTCCTCCATCACCCGTTCGTACATCGGGAAGTACCGCCCGGTGCGTTCCAGCCACGTTCCAAAAATCTTCCGCCCTTTTTCGGTGGCGGTGAAAAAGGCGATGCACTGCTCCACTTTTTCATTTTCGGAGAGCGCGACTTGCAGCTCGGGTGCCTCGTCAGTGTTTTCAACCAACCCTGTTTTGGGATCCGCTTTTGGGTACTGCTTCCGTTCAACGGGGATAGACTCGATCTCCTGGAACATCTTGTCGCGCAGGACAAGGAAGTTGCTGTTGGGGTCAAGGCTATCCAGCGACGAGACCTGTTCCTCGTAGTCGCGGATGATGCTTTGGGCAAGTTTATCTACTTCTGGGTAGCTGTCAATGTTGGGATAGGTGGAGAGGTCGTTCAGCGTTGCAAGGGCGGCCTCGAAATGCTGGGCCGCAACCGATTCACGGTTTTGCTGCGAGGCGCGCAAGGCCATTACATACTGGCGGCGTGCCTCCTCCAGTTGCTTGTTCAGCACTTGATCGGTGATTGGCTTGCTGGGCTTGGTGTCGTCCAGCACAGCGTATTCGTCAACGGTGGTAGGGCCTTGCTTGGTTGTTTTCACCGTCTGGGCAGTTTGGCAACCAGCAACGACCATTGCGGAAGTCAGCAGCAGTAGAAAAGCTCGCATCTGCGTTCCCCTTACGTTGGTTCTATATGGCATCCGGCGTTGTATTCTGTTTGGTATTGGAGCCAACCGGCCAAGAATGGAAGAAGCGGGCTGGCCGCATATCTCTGGACCGATCGGGTGGATTGTGCCAGATGCACCGCAATCGTGCATCCGGTTCTTGAGAATGGAGCAGCACACCATGGCCTGCGCTCCTGCAAGAATTGCATTGCTTTCATGTGGAAGATTGCAATCGTTTCTTGCCCCCCTTTAGTATGTGACGCGGCCAAAAATACGTTCAACGATGATGCCATAGCCACCAAAAAGGTGATTCTGACAAAACTGTAATTCCTAACGGCTGATTACGGCGCGAAATGGAGGGAAGGGGCTTGTAAAATAGGCTCTCAATTGGCCAGAACAAAGCCGTATCTGCCTATTTTCGCAAGGATATTTTCTTAATTTTTTTTCATCATGGATTGCTTGAACTCTGCTTGAAAGCAACCTGAAGTAAGAACTGGCGTAGGGTCCCGCAACCTAACCGAAACCCTTGCCGAACCTTCTCGCAAAGAAATTCAATCGCTACTTCAGGGGCAGTTACATTTTTAGGTTCGCAGATCACTTTAACCTCACCAAATCAACACACAGGAGAGCACAAGAATGCAAGAACAAAATGACCACGTGCAAACGGAGTTCGAAGACCCGTCCGAGGGCTATGATGAGGCGGAAGAGCTTACGCCATTTGATCGTTTCGTGAAGGTCGTCACCAATCCCACGCTGGCGTTTAGCGGGCTGGTTGGGGGGAAGGGGAACATGAAAACTGTGTGGTGGGGGATTGTGATAACGCTGGTGGTTTCTATCGCCTCGGTGGTGATGATAAGCGCACGCCCCGAGGCCATTGCCCAGATCAAAAAACAGCAGCTGGAGCAGTTGGACAAAGCCGTTGCCGATGGCAAGATGACCCAAGACCAGCGCGATAAAACCGCCGAACAGATGGAAATGGGGATGACACCAACAGCATTCTTAATCATAGGCATGGCTGGGTCGCTGGTGATGGTGTTTGTGCTGAGCATTATGTGCGCCTTGATCTGGCTGGTGATTGCCAAATACTTGGAGCCGAATGCCCAGGAAGGGCTGACCTTCCAAGCCTCCTGGGCCACGGTGCTTGTGTCGGTGATGATCCTGAATATCGGCACCATTATTGGCATTGTCGTGCTTCAGTTCACTGGGACCCTGCAAACCTTCAGCCTTGCCGAACTGATAAAGCCCAGCAACCCAATTCTGAACAGCGTGCTGACGGTGATTTCCCGTTCAATATCTGGTGGCTGCTGGTCTCCGCTGTCGGTATCGGATCGCTGGCTCAGGCCTCGCGGGTGAAGGCCGGCGTGATTTGGGCAGTGGTGATGCTGATGGGAACGGTGCTGATGGGGATGATCTCCAACATCTTCACCGGAATGGGCGCGGGGTAAGGCGCGGGGCTTCCTGAAAACAACAACAGAACCGAAAACAGAAAGAGGGCAACCAACCGGTTGCCCTCTTTCTGTTATTTGCTAAAACTCACGTGGTGGCGTGGTGCGGCGTGCGATTACCGCTCCACCACTGCCGGGCGGTAGCTTGATTCACGCAAGGCGTGCACAACGTTGGTCACCGGAAGCGCAGGCGCGGGCTTCACCTTTGCCTCGAACTCCTCGCGCAGGCGGGTAATGGTGAAACGGGTTGGCCAAGCGGCGGCTTCCCCCAGCGCGCAGATGGTGTTCCCCTCGATGTTGTTGGCGATGTCAACCAGCAAGTCAAGGTCGCTGCTGGCGGCTTCCCCTTCGTCAACGCGGGTAAGGACTTTCTCCAGCCAGCCGCAGCCTTCGCGGCAGGGGGTGCATTGGCCGCACGATTCATGGTGGTAGAAATGGATCAATCGGCGAAGCATGTGGGGGATGTCGGTGTCTTCGTCCATCACCATGATCCCACCGGTTCCGATTGCCGATCCGGCAGCCTTCAGGCTTTCGGCATCCATCATCACCCCTTCCAGTTGGTCGCCGCGCAAAATCGGCATCGAGCTTCCACCAGGGATCACCGCCTTAATCGCTTTCCCGTTCGGAACGCCGCCGGCAAGGTCGTTGATAATGTCCAGCAGTGGCAACCCCGATGGAACCTCATAAACCCCAGGCTTGTTGACGTGGCCGGAAATCCCCAGCAGCAACGTCCCTGGGTGCTTCTCGGCCCCGATCTTGGAGTAGGCCTCGCCCCCCATTCGCAAAATCACCGGCACGTTGGCGATGGTCTCAACATTGTTGATGGTGGTGGGCATTCCCCACAGTCCAACTTGGGCGGGGAAGGGGGGCTTCACCCGGGGGTAGGGGCGGTCGCCTTCCAAGGAGTTCATCAGCGATGATTCTTCGCCGCAGATGTAGGCCCCGGCCCCTTTGTGGACCACGATGTCCATCGTGAACTCGCCCCCAAACGTCTCCTTCATGCGTGAACCAACAAGCCCGGCATCGTAGGCCGATTGCACCGCTTCCTCGGTCAGCCGCACCCATTTGTGGTACTCGCCCCGAATGTAGATGAAGGCGGTTTTGATCCCCATGGCATAGCCAGCAATCAAGATTCCTTCAATCAGCAAGTGGGGGTTGAACTCAAAGATTGCGCGATCCTTGAAGGACCCCGGCTCCGATTCGTCGCCGTTGATCGCCAAGTATTTCGGCTTCTCGTTCCCCTTTGGCATGAAGCTCCATTTCAGCCCGGTGGGGAAGCACGCGCCCCCACGCCCACGCAAACCGGAACGCTTCACCTCCTCGATGATATCGTTCGGCTGCATCGTTAATGCCTTGCTGTACATCTGGTATCCACCGTTGGCGCGGTACACGTCCAACTTGTGAAGGTTGGGGATGTTGGGAAGGATCAGCTTCGGGAAATTTTGTTCGGAGAGGTTCGGCATGATCGTTTGAATGATCGGGTCGTTCAGGAAGGTTTGCTGTCGAATCCAAACCACTGTTGGATTGCGCCGAACTTAGCCAATTTCACCCGAATGAGAAACGATCCGGCAGTGTATCACTTTGCGGCATTTGGTTCCCGCCTCCCGCTTGTATTTTGGGAACCCTTGCGCAAGTTAGTGCGGCCAAGAATTCCGCCGGTGGGTTGCGCGCCAACCCGCCACGGAACGATGCGCCAGCCAAGCCAACATCAACCAACCCAAACAACCGCCGAAACGTATGGAACGGATGTGGTCCCCGTGGCGATCCCAGTTTATCAACGCCCCAAAGGATGAAACGGCTTCCGATAGCCCGTTCACCCTGGCGTTCAACCAGCCGGAACGGGACCGGGAAACATACCTTCTGCACCGTGGGACGCTTGGCTTTATCATCCTGAACCGGTATCCGTACAACGCCGGGCACCTGCTGGTCCTTCCCGTGCGCCAGGTTGCGGACCTGACGGAGCTTACCCCGGAAGAAGGGGCCGAGCTGTTCCAGCTAACGCAATTCGGCGTGCGGATTTTGCAGCGTGCGATGAACCCCCACGGCTTCAACGTTGGGATGAACCTGGGCCGCCCAGCCGGCGCGGGAATCCTGAACCACGTCCATATCCACATTGTCCCCCGTTGGAACGGCGACACGAATTTTATGCCGGTGCTGGACGAAACACGCGTGATTAGCGAGCAGATGGAGACCGCCTTTGCCGCACTTTGGGAAGCAAAAGAGCAACTACTGAACAAGGAAGGATGAAAAATTTTACCAAGCCCGGGCCAGGGAGGTTCTGGATGCCAGCGTTGGCAAGTTGGCGGGGCGTTGTTTGCGGCCTTCTCCTGCTGGGCCTGATCGCCGCCGGCTGCTCCAACCCCGACACGCCCCCGGGGACCACGCAGGGTGAGGAAGGGGAGAATCCATTTCTGCGCGCTGCCGAAACGGTGGCGTTGCAAATCCCCGACACGGTTGCGCGCCAAACCGCGCAGTCCACAATCGCCACAAGCTATGCCGAAGCAGGGCTGTTTGCCGATGCCAACCGGATGATGCAGGGGCTGCGCCTTCCCGAAATTCAATCCTACCTGATTGCAAAAATTGCCACCGAGCAAAGCCGCAAAGGGCACGACTCCATTGCCCGCACCATGCTTGCCGCCGCCGCATCGCTGGACCTTTCCGCGCTGACCCCAAGCACCCGCGTGGTCCGCACCGGCGAGCTTGCCCGCGCCGCGCTCCGGCTTGGCGACACCGCCGCCGCAAAGCGGTTTTTGGATGATGGTCGCGTCTCGGCAATCTCCATTGCCGACCCGTTCTTCCGCACCCGCGCCGTTGCCGAGCTTGCAATCATCTACGCCGAAGCCGGGTTCCGCAACGACGCTTCGGCGATGCTGGAACAGGCGGCAAAAGGGATTGATGGAAAGAAGATGCCCGGCAGCCTTGCGCTTGGGTATATCAGCCGTGCGTTTGGCGAAATCGGGCGCCCGGCAACCGCGCTTGCAACCGCCGCCGCAAGCCCCGAACGCCGCGTGCAATTTGATGGACTGCTGAACGCTGCCGCCAGCTACGCCAAACTTGGCAGCACCGACTCGGCAGTGGCATTGCTGAACAAGGCTGCCGAAGTGGCCGCCAGCGAATCGGAATGGCACTCCCGCGCCCCGGGCTGGGTGGCCGTGGCCAAGCAGCTTGCCGGAATCAAGGAGTGGAAACCGGCGATGGAGGTCCTGAAAAAACTTCAGGAAGGATCGAACACGCTTGCCCCTGCGGCGCAGTTTGATGCTGCCGTTGGAATCGCTGAATGCTTGGTGGCACTTCGCCTTTCCAGCCAGGCCGACAGCGCGTCGGCGCAGGTGATCCGTTTCTCACAGGGGATGAGCGACCCCAACGTCCTGGGCGTGGTTGCCGCCACCATCACCGCCGCCGCCGAAGCCTACATTGACTCCGGAATGACTGCCTCGGGAATCCGCCTGCTGGACCATGCGGCCACGGTTGCCGGGTCCAGCCCTGCCGGGGCCGAGCGGGAATCGCTGCTTGCGCAGATCAGCTACGACCAAGCACGCGCCGGAAATTTCACGGGGGCGATTGCCGCCTACCAACAGCTGGCCCAACCTCGCGAGCGTGCGTTGGCGTTGGCATCAATCGGGACCGAGTACGCAAAAGCTGGGCGGAAGCCATCGGCCCAGGAATTGAAAATCCTTGAAGCGATCAACAACAACAATCAACGCCAATGAAGCGAGTAGTCGCAATTGTGGGCCGTCCGAACGTCGGGAAATCCACACTGTTCAACCGCATCCTGCAACGCCGTGATGCCATTGTGGAAAACGAGCCAGGGGTCACCCGCGACCGCCATTACGGCGAGGCCGAGTGGGCGGGGAAGAAATTCTCGCTGGTGGATACCGGGGGCTTCGTCCCGGAAAGCTCCGACGTGTTCGAGCTTGCCATCCGCGAGCAAGCGGAGATCGCCATCGAGGAATCCGACTCCCTCATCTTTGTGGTGGATGCCCGCGACGGGCTAACCTCCATTGACCAGGAAATCGCCATCATGCTTCGCCGTTCTGGCAAGAAGGTGGTGCTGGTTGTCAACAAAGCCGACAACGAGAAGTACGACCAAGAAGCGGTGGATTTCTACAACATGGGGCTTGGGGAGCCATACCCGATTTCGGCGATGAACGGGCGGCACATTGGCGACGTTCTTGACGTTGTCACCCAAGATTTTCCGCAAAGTGATATGAGCGAGGAGGAGGAGGGAGGGCCGCTGAAAATCGCTTTGATTGGAAGGCCGAACGTTGGGAAAAGCTCCATCACCAACGCCATGTTGGGGCAGGAACGCGCAATCGTCACCCCGATTGCCGGAACCACCCGCGACTCCATTGACAGCACGCTTCGCTACCACGGCCAGGAGATCACCCTGATTGATACCGCCGGATTGCGGAAACGGAAGCGGGTGAAAGAATCGGTGGAGCTTTTTTCCATCATCCGAACCACCCGCGCAATCGAGCGTTGCGACGTTGCCATTGTGGTGATTGACGCGGTGGAGGGCCTTGAGCGGCAGGACGCAAAGGTGATTGTTGAGGCCGCCGAAAAACGGAAAGGGTTGATGATTGCCGTCAACAAATGGGATCTGGTGGAGAAGGACACCATGACCTCGAAGCGATTCCAGGACGCGATCTACGAAGCATTGCCGACGTTCGATTATATCCCCATCGCGTTCGTCTCGGCAGTAACGCGCCAGCGGTTGGTGAAGCTGATTGAGCTTGCCCAGCAGGTCCATGCCGAACGCCACAAACGGATTAACACCAGCCAGCTGAATGATGTGATCTTGGAGGCAATCAAGAACCATCCGCCACCAGCAGTGAAGGGGCACGACCTGCGGATCAATTTTATCCAACAGCCGCAAGCCGCCCCGCCCGTGTTCCTTTGCTACACGAACTACCCCGAGCTTGTGCCGGAGAACTACACCCGATTTTTGGAAGGAGTGATCCGCAAGCATTACGGCTTTGTTGGGGCACCGATCACGATCGTCTATAAACAGAAAAACCGGCTGCGGACATCGGGCTACTCCACACGGACGATGTAGCCGCAACGAAGTAGCAGCAACGAACAACTTCCATCCATACCGCGCACCATGATGACACAGGACACACTGGCCTACATTGACCAACACCTTGAACGTTTCATCGAAGAACTGAAGGAGTTTCTTCGCATCCCCTCAATCTCGGCACAGCCGGAACACACCCCCGACACCCGCCGCGCAGCCGAATACGTGGCCAACGAAGCGCGCCGCATCGGCCTGGAGAATGCTGCGGTGATGGAAACCGACGGCTACCCCGTGGTCTATGCCGATTGGCTTCATGCCGAAGGGAAACCAACGGTCCTGATTTATGGCCATTACGACGTGCAGCCGGCCGAGCCGCTGGAGCTTTGGACCTCGCCAGCGTTCCAGCCGGAAATCCGTGGCGAGGATATCTACGCCCGCGGATCCATTGATGACAAAGGCCAGGTGCACCTTCACCTGAAAGCGATTGAGGCGATGCTGCAAACCCGTGGCACGCTTCCGGTGAACGTGAAGTTGATTATTGAGGGGGAGGAGGAGGTTGGCTCCCCCAATCTTGTTCCGTTTGTGGTGGCCAACCGCCAGCTGCTTGGCTGCGACGCGGTGATGATTAGCGACACGACGATGTACGATTATGATATGCCCTCGATCACCTACGGCTTGCGCGGGTTGGCATATCTGGAGCTTCATGTCACCGGATCGGACCGGGACTTGCACAGCGGGATGTTTGGCGGGGCAATCGCCAACCCGATCAACGCGCTTGCAACGCTGATTGCCAAGATGAAAGATTCGAACGGGCGCATCACCCTTCCCGGCTTCTACGACGACGCGATTGACGTTAGCCCAGAAGAACGCGCCGAGCTTGCACGGCTTCCCTACGACCCCGAAACCTACCCGAAGATGTTGGGGATCACCACCACCACGGGGGAGGCGGGCTACACCGATCTTGAGCGGCTGTGGGCGCGCCCAACGCTGGACGTGTGTGGCATCTGGGGCGGGTATCAGGGGGATGGCGCAAAGACGGTGCTTCCGGCAAAAGCGGGCGCAAAAATCTCGATGCGGCTGGTGGCCAATCAATCGCCCGAAAAAGTGGCCCAGCAGTTGCGGCAGTTCGTCCAGGAGAATTTGCCGGAAGGTGTTCGCGCCGAAGTGGTGGACCTGCATGGCGGCCCCCCCGCGCTGACCCCAACGGACTCCGCGCCGGTTCAAGCGGCGTTGGTGGCGTTGGAAAAAGCCTTTGGGGTGAAGCCGTTCCTGATCCGCAGCGGCGGCTCGATTCCGATTGTGGCCGATTTCGAGCGGGAGCTGGCGGCCCCGGTGGTGATGATGGGCTTTGGGCTGCCGGACCAAAACGCCCACGCCCCCGACGAAAAAATGAACCTGAAGAATTATCACCGGGGAATCAAAAGCGCAGCGTTCTTCTTGGAAGAATTTGCCACCAGCAACCGGTAAGTGCCTTGGGCAACCACACAGGTAGCGGCAGGTCTTTAGCCTGCCCAGTCTGCCGAGGAAAGAAGACACCGAAGGCTAAAGACCTTCGGCTACCGTTGCGGTAGTAGCCCCGATTCAGAACAGGTAGGGGCTCCGACCTGCGTCGGGATTGATAACAGGTCTTTAGCCTGCCCAGTCTGCCGAGGGAAGAAGACGCCGAAGGCTAAAGACCTTCGGCTACCGGCATGATGGCCATTCCCGACGAAGTCGGGGGGGGGCTCCGGGGAATCACAAAAAAATCCCGCCGAAATAACCTCGGCGGGATTTTCTTTTTTGCGATGCTGGGGCGCGTGCCGAAGGCTTACTCGCGTGCGTCGGGGACGGCGTGCTCGATGGCCTCGTGGTGCTTAATCTCGATGGCCGATTCCGCGTGTGCGGTTGCGGCCAGCTTCTCCACGTTGTTCAAGTCGTAGAACTCGGCAATGATCTGGTCCAGCGGCTTCATCCCCTTGTCCCCCTCGCCATGGACCCGCACCGATGCCGATTCGGCCTCCTGCTCCTTTGCCCCAACAATCAGCATGTACGGAATCTTCTGCATCTCCGCCTCGCGGATTTTGTACCCCAACTTCTCCGAGCGGTCGTCCAGCTCCACGCGGAAGCCCAAGCTGTCCAGCCGTTTCTGAACGTGCTTGGCGTAGTCCATGTAATGCTCCGATAGCGGCAGCACAATGGCTTGAACCGGAGCCAGCCAGAAGGGGAAGTTGCCGGCGTAATGCTCAATCAAAACCCCAATGAATCGCTCCAACGAACCGAACGGTGCGCGGTGGATCATCACCGGGCGGTGCTTTTGGCCGTCGGACCCGGTGTACTCCAAGTTGAAACGCTCCGGAAGGTTGTAGTCAAGCTGAAGCGTCCCAAGCTGCCACTGGCGGCCAATGGCATCGCGGACCATGAAGTCAATTTTGGGACCGTAGAAGGCCGCTTCGCCAATCCCGATGTTGAACTCTAGGCCAACAGCTTCGGCAACCTTCAGCAAGGCTGCTTCGGCGTTTTCCCACAGTTCGTCGCCCCCCACGTACTTCGTTTTGTTGTTGGGGTCGCGCAGGCTAAGGCGGATGGTGAAATCCTTGAAGCCAAGCACCGCCATGACGAACTTGATAAGGCTCAGCACGCTCATCAGCTCTTCCTCCACCTGGTCCGGGCGGACGAACAGGTGGGAGTCGTCCACGGTGAATCCGCGAACCCGCGTCAGCCCATTCAGCTGCCCCGATTTCTCGTAGCGATACACCGTCCCAAACTCCGCCAACCGGATCGGCAAATCGCGGTAGCTGCGCGGCTTGCTGGCAAAGATGTGGCAGTGGTGCGGGCAGTTCATCGGCTTCAGCAGATACTCCTCATCCTCTTCCAACTTGATCGGCGTGAACTGGCTTTCGGCGTAGTAAGGGTAGTGGCCGCTGGTGCGGTACAGGTTCAGATTGCCGATGTGGGGCGTCACCACCGGCGTGTATCCGCGCTTCTTTTGTTCGCCTCGCAGGAAGTTCTCCAACGTTTCGCGCAGGGCCGTTCCTTTGGGAAGCCACAGTGGCAATCCAAGCCCGATTTCTGGCGTGATAAGGAACAGCTCAAGCTCGCGGCCAAGTTTGCGGTGGTCCCGTTTTTTGGCTTCCTCCAGCATCGCCATGTGCTCATCCAGCATCGCTTTTTTGGGGAAGCTGACCCCGTACACCCGCTGCAATTGCTTCCGCTTGATGTCCCCACGCCAGTACGCGCTGCTGACCGATGTCAGCTTCACCGCCTTAATCACCCCCGTGGATGGGACGTGCGTGCCTCGGCAAAGGTCCGTGAAATTCCCCTGCTGGTACAGGGTGATTTCCCGGTCCTTGAAGTCCTCCAGCAACTCCAGTTTGTACTCATCCCCTTTTTGTTGGAAGTACTCAACGGCTTCCTGCCACGTAACGGGTATCCGTTTGAACTTGGAGTCGGCCTTTGCCAGCTCGGCCATTTTTGCTTCCACGTTGGCAAGGTCATCAGGCGTAAGTGTGTGGCCGTTGGCGATGTCCATGTCGTAGTAAAAACCGTTCTCCACCGGTGGGCCAATACCGAATTTGGTCCCGGGGAACAGCGCCTCGATAGCCTCGGCCATCAAGTGCGCGCTGCTGTGCCAGAAGATTGCTTTCCCTTCTTCATCGTCGAACTTGACGAAGCGGATGAAGGCATCTTCGGTGATGGGGCGGCTAAGGTCGTAGGGTTGATCGTTGACGAAGATGCCAAGGACGTTCCGGGCCAGGCCGGAGCTAATCGCTTCGGCGATCTCCATCCCCGTCACCCCGCTTTGGAATTCGCGGACCGAGCCGTCCAGCAGTGTGATGTGGATCATTGTGATCGCTCCTGAAGAAAATGCAAAAGGCAATGAGCGCACGCCTGTGTTGTTCGCTCATTGCCCTTCGTCAGTTCAATGGAATTGGAGTAGCCAGTACAACAGGCGTGCAGATTTTCGTTGCCGCGAAGATACGCCAACGCCCATTGCGAATGCAACCGCTGGGCCGGTGAAAAAATGCTTACGCCACCCCAGGCTCCATCACCCGGAAGGTCCCGCGCTTCCCGTCAATTCGGCAGCGCACGCCAAGCGGCAGCGTGAGTTTGGTGGGGATGTGGCCATACAGCACCCCGCCGATTGCTGGCTTCCCGGCGCGCCGAACATACTCGGCAAACACCTCCTCCATCGGCAGCGGCTCCACCGAAACCCGTGTTGGTTTTGCGTTGGTGAACTGCCCAAACGCCAGCCCGCCAATCGCCGCCAATTGCCCTGCGTTGTGCAGCTGCGAGAAAAGCCGGTCCACACGGTAAGCCTCCTCGCCGATTTCCTCAACAAGCAAGATTCCGCTGCGGAGTTTTGGGAAAAATGGAGTGCCAACCAACGCGGCCACCAACGTCAGATTACCGGCGATTAGGGGGCCTTCGGCGATTCCGCCATGCAACCCTTCGATGGGGGAGTTTTCCGGCTGGCGGATAGTTCCCAACGGGCGGCGCGAAGTAACTGCCCGCCAGAAGTATTCTTCGGCAAAGGGATCAACCTGCGTGGGGTTCCAGAAATCCACGCCGGGCATTGCGCCGGAAAAACTTGCCATTGCGCACTTCCGCAGGACCGCAAGGTTCAGCGCGGTAAGGTCGCTGAAGCCAACGATAATTTTTGGCGAACGCCGAAGCGCGCGGTAATCAACGTGGTGGAGGATTCGGGTCATGCCATACCCGCCGCGCCCGGCAATAATCATCTTCACCTGCGGGTTGCGGATCATGGCGTTAAGGTCGGCAATGCGCTCCTGGTCGGTTCCGGCCAAGTAGCCGTAGCGTTTCCAAAGGTTCTCCCCAACAACCACGCGGTATCCCAGCGATTCGAAGTAGCGGATACCAGCTTTCAGCCGTTCATCATCGCGCTGCGGCGAGCTTGGCGCAACCACGCCGATGGTGTCGCCACGTTTCAGGGCTGCAGGAAGGAGGATTGATGTTGAAGAGATCATCGCGGAGATTGCGGGCTGGTGTGTGTGAGCAGAAGGGAAGCCGAACAGAAACAGCAACGGCCCCGAAGCGTGTGCTTCAGAGCCGTTGAGCTTTCCAAGTCGGCGTGGCAGGATTTGAACCTGCGACCCCTACGTCCCGAACGTAGTGCGCTACCGGGCTGCGCTACACGCCGTTTCCATCGTTTGTGGTCAGGGAGGGAGTTGAACCCCCGACACATGGATTTTCAGTCCATTGCTCTACCAACTGAGCTACCTGACCATTCTTTGCGCCCCCTGTTAGCCTCGGGGGAAGGCAAACATACAATTCTGCGGTAGCGTTCTCCAAGCACTTTTTTAGGTGGGGATTGTGTAAGAGTGTCAAGCCTTTTTCTGGAATCCCGCAATCTTCCATCGGAAAACCTTGATTGTTCCTATCACCACAACCCTTCGTCTCCCTATCTTGCCCCCCTAACCGTTGGTCCAAGCCGCCAAACTTACGCGGCGCAGTCTGTGTGTGTGTACCGATTCCAACATCAGATGAAAAACCTGCAACCGATTACCGCTTCCTTCACGCTTCTTTGCTGCATCCTGATTGCGGCGTGCGCCCGCACCGATCAACCGCCGGCTGCTGCGGGCGGTCCCGAAAATCCCCGCGACCGCGCTGCTTGGGAGCTGATGCGGCTGCGCGACCCCGCAACCGGGCGTATCCCCGATGGAATTTCTGCGCGTGAACTTGCCTTTGCCAAGTCCTTGCCACACCGGCCCGGTGGAGCATTTCTGAAATCGCTGGGAGTGCAGGAATATGGCTGGCAGCAGCGCGGTCCGTTCAACGTTGGCGGGCGCACCCGCGCTCTGGCACTGGACCGAACCGGGGAGGATACCATCCTTGCTGGCGGCGTTTCTGGGGGGATGTGGCGGTCCACCAACGCTGGCGGAAGCTGGACCCGGGTGACGCGGTTGGATATGCACCCCAGCGTCACGTGCATCCAACAGGACCCCCGCCCCGGAAAGGAGCGGACGTGGTACTACGGAACCGGCGAACTGTACGGCAACAGCGCTACCGATGGCGGGGCCTATTACTTGGGCGATGGCGTATTCAAATCCACCGACAATGGAGTTACGTGGGAACGTGTGAAAGGAACCGGATCGGGAACCCCCAGCTCCTTCGATAACGTCTCCGATCTGGTGTGGAACCTTGCGGTGGACCCAAGCAACCGCGATCAAGATGAAATCTACATTGCCGTGTATGGTGAGGTTCGCCGCACCACCAACGGCGGCGAAACGTGGCAGCGTGTGCGGGGGGGATTGAACCCTTCCTATGCCACCGATGTTGCCGTCACCGATAGCGGTGTGGTGTATGCCACGCTTAGCAGCGATGGCTCGCAGCGGGGAATCTTCCGCACAGGGGGGCAAACATGGGTGAACATCACCCCGCCGGAGTGGCCCCGAACCTACAACCGCATCCGCATCGGCCTTGTCCCGTCGGACCAAAACGTCGTCTATTTTTTGGGGGAAACGCCTGGCAGCGGGGCATTGGGGAAGAACTTCCGGGGGGATTCATCGTGGCAAAGTTTGTGGCGATACACCTACCTAAGTGGCGACGGAACCGGCACGGGGGGGAAGTGGGAGAATCTGTCGGCCAACATCCCGATTTATGGGACCTCCACCGGGGACTTCTTCTCGCAAGGGGGCTACGACCTGCACGTCACTGTGGACCCCCACAACCCGAACAACGTGGTGATTGGCGGCACAAACCTCTACCGCTCCACCGATGGATTTGCCAGCACGGCCAACAGCAAATGGATTGGCGGGTACAAACTCTGGAAACGGGACAGTACCATCTTGGAGGATTACCAATATCCCAACCATCACCCCGACCAACACGCCGTTGTCTTCTCGGCAACGCGCCCGGGGGTGCTCTTCTCGGCAAGCGATGGTGGCGTTCACCGTAGCGATAACTACTTGGCCGACTCGGTGGAGTGGGATTCGCTGAACAATGGATATTTCACCACGCAGTTCTACACTGTAGCGATTGACCACGCAACCCCGGGAAGCAACTTGGTGATTGGTGGATTGCAGGATAACGGATCATGGGGAACCTCCAGCCTGAATTCCGCAGCACCCTGGGTTGAGCGCGGAACCAGCGACGGAGCCTACTGTGCTGTGGTAGATGGCGGGCGCGAACTCTACCTGAGCAAGCAATTGGGGCGGGTCTATCGGGTGCTGTTGGACCAGAGCGGGGCGGTGACGGGGTCCACCCGTGTTGAGCCTGATTCGGCCACCGATTACATGTTCATCAATCCGTTTGTGCTGAATCCTTCGGACCAAAAGATGATGGTGATGGCCGCCGGGCGCTACTTGTGGCGGAACACCGATCTGACGGCAATCCCGCTTTCGTCCACCCAACGGACCACCATCAACTGGGCGAAGCTGGAAAACAGCCGGACCGATTCGGCTTCGGTGGTCTCGGCCATCGGGGTTTCAACGGCTGCCCCGGCAAACCGTGTGTGGTATGGAACAAGCAGGGGGAAGCTGTACCGCATGGATGATGCGTTCGTTGGCGACCCGCAGTCGGTAAATGTCACGGGAACGGAGTTCCCATCCGGCGGCTACATCACCGCCGTGAATGTGGACCCGATGGATGGAAACCGTGCGGTTGTGGTGTTCAGCAACTACAACGTGATGAGCCTGTTTGAAACCACCGACGCTGGCGAAACCTGGACCCCGATTGGCGGGAATCTGGAAGAACAACCCGACGGGAAGGGGGCGGGGCCATCGTGCCGTTGGTTTGCGTTCCTTCACCGCCCGCAAGGGACCTTGTACCTTGTGGCCACAAGCACTGGGTTGTACTCCACCAAAAAATTGGAGGGCATGAACACCGTGTGGTATCAGGAAGGTGCCGATGTGATTGGGAATGTTGTGGTGACGATGATTGACGTTCGCCAAAGCGATGGCTACGTTGCCGTTGCAACCCACGGCAACGGGATGTTCAGCACTGTGGTGCAAGCGCTTGGCGTTGATGATCCCACCGAAGCCACGGCGGCCTTCAGCCTGTACCCCAACCCAGCCCGCGACCACCTTGTGGTGATGCTTCCTTCGGACCAAGTAACCGAGCAGGCGGAGATCACCCTGTACGACCACACCGGCCGGGCCGCCACCGCGCCGATGCGCCCGCCAATCGGAATCGCCACGCATGAGGTGGACCTTAGCGGCCTTCCATCGGGGAATTACTTGTGCGCGGTGAAGATTGGGAAAAGGAAGATGGTGAGAAAGGTGATGGTGATGGAGTAGGAAGGGGGGGGAGCAGATAGAGCAACGTCATCAAAACAACAGCGGCGATTTCACGCAAAGGAAATCGCCGCTGCTGTTTTTGTGGAGATGGCGGGAATCGAACCCGCGTCCGAAAGGAGACCCCTGAAGCCACTACGCTGCATAGTCAATCTTTGAATCTTACCGCCGGCATCCCGATTGACAGGGTTATCCGGCGGCCAGCAGGCAAAGTTCTCGCGACCGATGCCGCTTGCCGAGCATCAACCGCTATCCTGTATTGCGACACCCGAAATCCAACGCCACAGGCAGGCCTTGGCCGGATGCTTGCTGCACTAAGTTCCTACTTAGGCTGCAAGACGGTACTCGTAGGAGTCCGCAGTTACGTTTGCTGATGTTGGGATAACGCGCCACATTAGCAGAGCGCGACAGCGCAACCGCAAGCAATCTTCCCCCCGTCGAAACCAGTGCATCCCCAGTGCTGTGCATTTGCTGGCACAATATACTGCCATGATGATGACGATGGGCCGAAGAAGACCGTAAAAAAAAATGCTGCCCCCGAAACCGAGAGCAGCATTCACACCCATCACAACAAAAAGGAGGAGTTATGAACCAAACCTTTGATAACCCTTTCGGGCTGTGGTGTCATCGGCTTGGTTTTCACCACTCATTCCCTATGACGCACCATCGGAAGCGTTTCGTGTACGGTTGCCGCCCCGTTCAAGGTGTCAGGATGCAACAGCAGCGGCGGCAGTTTGCCGCCGCCCAGCGTGCGTTACTTCAGATACACCACGGTGCGCGATTCGGCGGGCTTGCCGTTGGCGTACAGCACCAGCCGATACGTCCCTGCGGCAATCCCAACCGGCTGCAATCGAACCAGATGCTCGCCCGGTTCATACTCCACCGCAGCGGTTTCCATCACCCTGCGCCCTTGCACATCCACCAGCCCCAGCCGAACCGATGCCGGAGCCTCAATGGTGAAGCGGACATCGGTGGCGGAGGTGAACGGATTGGGGTGATTCTCCGAAAGCCGCAGCCCCGTAACCGCGGCCTCGATCGGCGCAGCGGTTGGGATATCTGGCGATGGAATCGAGGGCTTGTAATCGCAGGTCGTCAGCTTGTAGATGCTTCCCTGATAATCCGAAACCCAGATGTTCGAGTCGGCCGGGTCCAGCTCGATCCCGCGCGCGTTGATGTAGCCGGAAGCCGCGCCTGCGGTCAGGTCAATCGGGCAAAACGCCTGGGTGTCGTCGTCAAAATTGAAGCGGGTTGCCGATGCCCTGTTCAGCACATCGCCGGTGAAGTCGGTGATAACTTGCCAGACCGACAATCCATCGGCACCGGCACAGGCTCCGCGTGGACCGTAGCGAACCTGGTTCGTGCGGTTGTATTTCAGCAATGGAACTAATGGAGCATCGGGTGAGACGATCCGCACCTCCTGCGCGCCGTTGCGGTCGCTCATGTACAGGTACGGCTGCTCGGGATTACGTGCGCCAAGCCAAGCCAAGCCAATCGGATATTTGAATGGCGATGTCCATTGGTTCACCCGCTCCCCATTCTTGGTGATCTCGTACAAGAATCCTCCTGGGTCTTCCGCACCAGTTGAGCGAAGCCGGTGGAGGAAAAAAGTCCCCCGCTCCGGGATGTACGTGATGTCGGTGAACAAGCTATCGGCGCCAGGTATCTGGATGGTGACTTCCGCCACCGAGATCAGCGTCTTTGGGTCAATCTTCAACAGCTTATTGCTGCTGAAGTTCGTTGCCCACAAGAACTCGCCATCGTAGCAGATGCCGTACGGAACGCCCGGCGCGCCGGTGGCGTTCAGCACGGTTCCAACGGAATACCGTTCAATGGTGAAGCTGTTGCTGACCACGCTTTGGGAAGGCTCCTGGATGGATGTCACCCTGATGCGTGCTTCAATGGTAGCAGTGTCGAACACCACCCAGCGCATCACTTCTCCGGCAAGATTGTTTTTCAGCCGTTTCCACGTGCGGCCATCATCCAGCGAGTAATCCAAATGGACGGGGCCGGTGAACCCACGCCACGAAATCAACTGCGACGTGCTTGCCCGCCAGACTTCGCCACCAACCGGGGAGTTGATGGAAGGGGGGATGGTCGGGACCTCTAGATCCACCTCCCACATGCTTCGCCCGTGGGTGGCTGCGCGCACGGTTCGCTTGGTTTTGTGGACCTCGATGTCCCGAATTTCGGTGCGGGGGAATCCGTTGTTGTAGTTGGCCCAGCTGCTTCCGCCGTCGGTGCTGATGAACATCCCGATGTCGCTTCCGGCGTAGATGATGTTGTCATCGTCGGAATGGACCGCCAGCGCGTTGATGGGGATGTCCGGCAGCCCGTTGCTTGCGTCGCTCCAGGTCTGGCCGAAGTCGGTGGTGCGGTACACGTGCGAGGAATAAAATCCGCTGAAGCTGATGTACGCTGTTCCCGCCTGCTTCAGTGCCGGCGCAAAATCAGTTACCGCCCGGTTCGGAAGCCCGTGGCCGTTGGAAACATCGCTCCATTGCTCCCCTCCATCGGTGGAGACCATCACCGTCCCTTGCGTGCTTCCGGCATAAACCACGTCGCTGCTGGCGGGGCTGACGGCAATGGCCGAGACGGTCCCCGCGAAGTAGGGGCTAACCCGCTCCCACGTCATCGAGGGGGCTCCGGCGGTGATGGAGCGGTACACCGATCGCCGCCCGGTGTACATCACTTCCGAACGTGAAGGATCCATCACCAGCGGTGCGGCCCAGCCCGCGTCTTCGTCGGTGTCAATGCCGCTCATCACCGTGTATCGCCGTCCGTTGATGAATGCCGAGATGTTCTCCCCTTCGGGATTTTCGGCGTAGTAGATGTTGGAGTTGTTGTGGTCCACCACCACAAAAAATCCATCACCCCCCATGATGTTTCCGTACACTGCCGAGCTGCTGGTGACGGTTCCGTTGTCCTGGGTTCCGCCGTAGTTCAGGCTGTCCTTTTTCTGGTCAATCGCCATTGCGTAGAACTGCGTAATCGCCAGCCCCCGGGTTTTTTTATCGAACGATACTCCAGCGTCTTCGCTGCGGAACATTCCGCCGTCGTTCCCGCTGTAAAAAACGTTCGGGTTGGATGGGTCGAATGCCATTGCGTGGTGGTCCACATGGACCTCGTTGCCAGTTTGGTTCCACGTGTTCCCGCCGTTTCCAGTCCGGACCATATAGACCCCGCCGGCCAGCACGATATTCGGGTTGGTTGGGTGGACGGAGATCACGTTGTTGTAGTAGCCCTGGCTTTGAGCCACGTTCGCCAGGAAGTCAATCCCGTTCCGGTCGCTGTCGAATGAGTTGGTCCAGCTTTGCCCGCCGTTGGTGGATTTGTAGATGCGGGAATAATGGATGGTGGTGCCCGGGTACTCGTAGGCCAGCGCGTAGGCAATGTTGCCGTCGCTGTGGGCAAACTCCACCGAGATACGGCTGACGGTAACGCTGGAAGTTCCAATCCCGGGAACCTTTGTCCCGATTGACTTCCCGCCGTCGGTGGTCCGGTACAGGCCGTTGCTGAAGGTGCCAATCAGCAAGGTGTTGGGGTTGGTGGGGTGCATCGAAAGGTCCGCAATGGCGATGTTCGATGAACGGGTCCAAGTAATCCCACCATCCTCGGTCCAGTACAGCCCCGCGTTGTTCCGAACTCCGCTGGCGATGATGTTGTTGGTGTTATTCGGGTTAATAACGATGTCGGTAATGGACCCGACGTTCGTTAGCCCCAGCGGCTTCCATGTTTCCCCGCCGTCGGTGCTTTTCAGGATTCCCGCGCCGTTGTAGGTGTCGCCGTTGGCGCTTACTGGCTCGCCGGTTCCGGCATACAGGATGTCTGGATTCTTGGGGTCAACAGCGATTGCCCCCATCGAGAGTGAGTTTTCCGAATCCATCACTGGCCGCCACGTGTCGCCGCGGTTGGTGGATTTCCAGACACCCCCGTTGGCCGCGCCAGCCCACAACGTTTTTCCATCGGTCGGGTGGACGGCAACCGTGTGGATACGCCCCCCAAGATCGTATGGACCAAGCTGCCGCCATTGCTTCAGTGCCTGGAACGGCGCGCGGTGCTGCCGCATCTTTTCGGTCATCTGAATAATGGCATCTTGGCGTGCTCCCTTCGGAATCGTTCCAAACGGATAGGCGCGAAGATTGAAGTAAAACTCCATCCGCTTCATCGGATTCTCTTCCTCCTTCTCCATCTCCAATTGCTGGGAGCGGAGAAGTGAGGAGCCAACCAGCCATAACAATCCAACCAGCAGAAATGGAAGGCGCAACGGGCGCAGTGTTGGACCTTTTAAGCGATACTTGCTCATGGTTATGCAGGAAACGTGAAAAAGGGACTGTGTGAAAAGGGATACTGTGAAAACGGATACCGTCAATTCGATTGCAGTAATAACCTCCAATCAAGCAAGGCTGTTACACCCGCTGGCTGAAGTTGTTGTGCAATTGGTGGATTGCCACGCCGGAAGCGTGCTGGCAATGCGCGGAAGGGAGGGAAAAGGACTGCTGCGAACGGTCTGCGGCAAGAATACGGAAGGTTCATGGCGCGGAGCAAGCCACCGCGGGGAACAGAAGCGTTTCAACTTTTACGGCTGAAGTTGGCAAGCCGTGTTAAAATTTGGTCGTGAGCCTTGTTCACCAATGCCGTCGGGACGGTGTAGTTGTTGACGGCGATGCTGAACGCCAGCCATTCGCCGTCGCGGGTGCGGACGTAGCCGCTAAGCGCGCGAACCCCACCCATGTAGCCCGTCTTCCCGAACACGTTCCCTTCGGCAGCGGTTCCGGCCATGCGTGTGGCAAGCGTCCCATCGGTGCCGGCCACCGAAAGCGTGCTAAGAACGTCGCGGAACAACGCTGGTTTGCGATACGCCCAACGGAGCAGTGTGGTCATGTCCGCAGCCGAAATCATTGCCTGGCGCGAAAGCCCCGACCCATCGGCCAGCCGAAGCCGCTCAACGTCAATGCCTACGGTGCTCAGTTGCCGCTTCACCACCTCAATTCCGGAAGCTGTGGAGCCAACGCCGAAGGTCCGTTCCCCCATGGCCTTCAGGAGCATCTCGGCGGAAAGGTTCAGGCTTTGCTTGTTGGTTGCCGCGGCAATCTGGCGCAGTTCGGGGGAAAGGTACAGGGCAATCCGGCGCGAGGTTCGGGGGGCATCGTGCAACGGGGCGTGGTTGGCATCATACGCCCCGCCGCGAACCTCAATCCCGCTTCGCCCTAACTCCTCGCGGACCAGCGTTGCAAAAAAAACAGAGGGCTGCTCGATGCTGATATGCTCGGTGTACGGCTCGGCCCCGGCAGCAATATTTCCCGCAACCACAATCACCGCGCTTCCACGGTCGCGATGGATGTCCAGCGTTGCCACCGAATCGGAGCGGGTGGTTTGCGCGGTGACGCGAAGGGTGACGTAGGCGGTGGAGGGGGAGACATCAATCTGGACCGGCTTCCCCGCAGCCTTCCCTGGCGCGACGGTGACGGCGATGCTGTTATCGTACATCGCCGCGCCGCTAATGGGGGCGTTGAACCCAAACGTTTCGTCGTCCCACGCCCAGCCCGGGGCGTAGGGGATGGTGTCGAACAGGGAAGCATCCACCACAATGTGGCGGACCGAGCGGATCCCAAGCGAATCGAGCGTGCGCGCCCACCCTTGCAGAACCTCCTGCGGGTTGATCCCAAAACTTGGCGAGATCGAGGGGTCGCCACTGCAGCGGATCACCAGGTCCCCTTGCAAGTCGCCATTAACCACTTCCCCGGTGGCAATCACTTCGGTGGAAAAGCGGAAGGAGCTGCCCAGTTTGTTCAGCGCGGTGATGGTGGTAAGCAGCTTGATATTGCTGGCCATTTGCCGGTTGCGGCGGTCCTGGAAGCGATAGACCTGGTCCCCATCCTGGCAGCTAACAACGGAAACGCCCCATGTTGCATCGGCAAAATTGCGGTCGGCAAGGATTCCGTCAAGGTCCCGCGCCAACCGTGCCAGCGCCACCCGATGCTCGGTGCGGCCTGTTCCGGTGGAAGGGGGATGCTGTGCGTTTGCGGTTGCCGGGCCTGCAATCACCATTGCCGCCAGCAGCGCAAAACTGCGGAGCAGGGCGGCGTTGGCGATGCTGTTTCCGGCGGCGGGTGTCATGGTTGCTGCGTGGATTGTTCCGGACGGTTCAGCCGGTGATACTCACGGTGATAATAAAGCAATGGCCAAGCGGGATCGGGGTCCGAGTCGGTGCCGACAACTTTGCCGAACATCACCACATGGGTTCCAACGCGGATTGTTCTATCCAACACGCACTCGAACCGCGCCATTGCGTGGTCCAAGATTGGAACACCATTAACCCCTTCGGCCACCGGAAGGTTCCCGAATTTCTCATCCCCATCAATGGCCGCGCTGAACCGCTGCGAAAGCTCGGCTTGATCCTCGGCAAGGATATGGACCGCAAACGCCTGCGACTCCTGGATCATATCGGCCAACTGGCTTTCGCTGTTGATCGAGACCATCACCGTTGGCGGCTGCAACGTCACCGAAGCAAACGCCGAAACGGTGATGCCGTACCGGATTCCGTCATGCTGGGTCGTCACAATCGTGACACCGCTGGCAAACTGCCGCAACGCCTGGCGCAGCTCATCGGGCGAAACGGGCGGTAGGTCCTTCCAGCGGTCGTAATCGGATCGGAACATGAACCGAAAATAATCATTGAACCGGCACGCTGTTGCGGTTCCGTTGCTGATGCTTTACTTTGTTGCTAACCAAGCTGCTAACCGTCCCACGTAAACCCTTCAACGTGAATATGAAACGCTTCTTCCTTCTGCCATTTTTGTTGATCTGCTGCTCCGTTGTTGCGCAATCGCAACCGGAATCCTCCGGTGGGGACCGCCCCGACCACGGCCGCCGTGCACGCCCCGCGCTTGAGGAATCCTACGAGCGGGGAGGCCATGAAGAAGGGAGAGGGGGGGGCGAATCGGAAAAGAATGATCGCCCCTATCTGCTCCGCTCGCCGATCAATCGCCAATCCGGGTTTTTCCTGAACCGAAGCACCATCGTTGGCGAGCCTGCGGTGAACCCTCCGGCCCAAAACGAAAGCTCCATTGCCATCAGCCCGCTGAACCCCAACCTGCTGATCTCCTCGGCAGTGGATACCCGTGGAGCAATCGTGTACGTCTCCACCGACGGCGGGAACAGTTGGAAGAACACCGATTTGGGGAAGGTCAACACCAACTGGCAGACGGGGAACGACCCTTCGGTTGGGTTCGACCATTTGGGGAACGGCTACGTGATGTTCGGGGCGTTCCCACGCGGCAACAACACCGGCGAGTCAGGGGTCTATCTTTGCAAAACAACGGATGGCGGCGCGTCGTGGTCGGTCCCGTACGTGGTGATTGAGCACAAAGGGACGATGACCGACGACTCCGCCTTCGAGGATAAGTATTACATCGAGGCGGACAACTCCCCAAGCTCCCCTTTCCGTGGCAACCTTTACACCCCGTGGAAACGGGTGATTGACCGCGACAGCTCCACCCAAATCGTGGTTGCCCGCTCCACCGATGGCGGGGCAACGTGGGGCGTTCCGGTGCGGGTAAGCCCACGGAAATCGGGGAACAGCCTGGACACCACTTTTGGCCAGAGCTTCCCGATCACCACAACCGGCCCGAATGGCGAACTGTACGTTGCTTGGAACGATGGCCCAAGCCGCTCCATCGGCTTTGTCCGCTCCACCGACGGGGGATTGACCTTCAGCCAACCGACCTATCCGGTGCAGAATTATCCCACCCACGGAACGGCCCGCACCGTTGGCACCGGGGCCAACCAAAGCACCTACCACGTTCTGAAAGGGACCTTCCGTGCGGAAACCTACCCGACGATCATGGCCGACAACTCCAACTCCCCGCGCAAAGGCTGGCTCTATCTGGCCTACTGCGCCGGGCTGACTCCGGACCTCTATTTCCTTCGCTCCACCGATGGCGGGCAAACTTGGACCCAGCCGAAGACGATCACCAGCGTCACGACCAACGACCAGTGGTGGCCCTGGATGAGCGTGGATGAGACCACGGGAGACATTGCCATCATGTACAGCGACAGCCGCAACGACCCGGCGAACATCGCCATTGACACCTACATCAGCTACAGCGCCGACGGCGGCGAAACTTGGATTGACCGCCGTGCCACCGATGCCACCAGCGACTTCCGGAAGAACCCGTTCATTGACCAAATTTTTGCGGGGGATTACAGCGGCTGCGCCTTCCACGATGGCCGCATCTATCCTTCCCACCTTGACACCCGCGACAACGACAACAACGACGTGTACACCGCCATTATCAAAGTTCGCCAGCCGTACCCGGTGGAGAATCTTGTGGCGAAAGGGAGGTTCGAGGATTTGACGGAGGTGACGTTGTCGTGGAAGAACCCGGCGATGGAAAGCATCTTTGGCAAGCCGTTCAGCAGCTACACGCTGGAGCTTTCACGCGATGGAGTTCCCCACCGCACGCTGCCGTCGGGAACCACCAGCTTCACCGAAAACGGGTTGACGATTGGGCAGGAGTACCGCTACGAGGTTCGCGTTGCTGCCGGCCCCGACACCAGCATCCTCCGTGATGTGACGTTCAAGCCCGGGGATGCAAAGCTGCCGTTGGCACCAACAATCGTTTCGGTGACGGAGATCGGTCCGCAGGTGGGCTTGCGGCTGAAGCTCCCATCGCTCCGTGCCGACTCGGTAACGCTGCTGAACAATCTGAAGGGGTGGAAACTTTACCGCGACGGCGAAAAAGTGGCGGAAGGGATTGGGGATACTGGTTCGGTAATCACCGTGAACGATGCGCCGGCAAAGCGGGGGTATTACGTCTATCGTGCCAGCGTTGTGGACGCTTCCAACCCGGGGAACGAAAGCGCGAACAGCGATTCGGTGATTGCCTTTGGCGGGCCGGTTGGCAACTACGCCGAAGGGTTCGATGCGGACGCGCCGAAGATGCTTTCAACCGGAACGTGGGGGCTGACTTCCACCGAATCGCAAACGCCGCCGAACTCCCTCACCGATTCCCCAATCGGACGCTACAAGGCCCGGACCAACAGCTTCACCCAGGTCTGGCCCGTGCTGGTGAAATCGAACACGGTGTTCCAGTTCGACCATCTTGCAATCATTGACAAAAGCGACACGGGCTATGTGGAGATCAGCCACGACACCGCGCAAACGTGGCAGATGCTGGGGTGGTGGAACTCGCAATCCTACGACGACTGGAAGGACACCGCCGGGGCGCATGGGAAATGGCACTCCGAGCGGTTCGGGAACCTTGCCACGGCAGGGGAAGGGCGGCTGGTGTTCCTCCGGTTCAGAATCTCAACCGGCACACTGGGCCAAGCCGAAGGCTGGTTTGTTGATAACGTGACCTTCACCGAAGGAACCGTTGGGACGGATGCCGAACGCCGCCTGCAAGCTGCAACCATCAGGCCAAATATCATTGCAGCTCATGGGCTTCTTGAATTTCAAGTAGAACAGCAACGCGAGGTCCAGGTCCGGCTGCTGGATCCTGTTGGCCAAGTGGTGATGCGGCAAGAGTTGGGGACGCTCCCCGCCGGCGCGCACAGCCTTGCGATTGATTGCAGCCAGCTAAGCAACGGCAGCTATTTCTACGAACTCCACATTGGTGATGCCGTCACGCGCGGAAGGATGATGGTGCACCGGTAACCGTCCCGACTGAGTCAGGGTCTCTACCGTTCTTGGTGCTATTCTTGGGGCAGGGGTAGCCGTCCCGACATTCGTCGGGATTGAGAAAAGGTCTTTAGCCTTCGGCGTCTTCTGGGCCCCGATAAAGATCGGGGTCGCTACCGTTCTTGATGCTATCGTTGGGTCGGGGTAGCCACCCCAATAGGCTTCAGCTTTTTCGCAGGGGGGCTTCACAGTTAGAAAGTATGACCACAGGGGGAATTTCGCCAGTTCTTCCTATCCCCCCATGTATATTTGCCCGCTGTTTTCAGCAACAACCGACTTACACAAACACAACTCAAGCATATCACCATGAACATTGTTGTCTGCGTTAGCCACACGCCCGACACCGCAACCAAAATTGTTGTTGGGGCCGATGGCAAAACGATTGACCCAAAAGGGGTGAAGTTCATCCCCAATCCCTACGATGAATTTGCCGTGGAGGAGGGCCTGCGCCGCCGCGACGGTGGCACGCTAACGCTTCTGTGCGTTGGTGGCGATTCCGCCAAGGAGACCCTTCGCTGGGGGCTGGCCGTTGGTGCCGATAAGGCGGTGCTGATTAAGGATGAACAGCGGAACGATTCCTTCGGCGTTGCCAGCTCGCTTGCCGAAGCAATCAAAGGAATCAACCCCGATCTGGTTTTGGTTGGTCGCCAATCCGTTGATTACGATTCGGCCCAAATCGGCCCGATGCTTGCCGAATTGCTGGACCTTCCTGTGGTCAGCTTCGTCACCAGCTTTGAAGTCAACGGAACCACCATCCGTGCCGAGCGCGACGTGGAGGGGGGGAAGGAAGTGGTGGAAACAACGCTCCCCTGCATCATCACCGCGCAAAAGGGCTTGAACGAGCCACGCTACCCCAAACTTCCCGACATCATGAAGGCAAAATCAAAGCCGATTGAGGAACGCGCCGCCGCCGGCGTGGCGGACCGGACCGAGACGATCGGGATGCGCCTGCCAGAGAAGAAGCAGGGGGGGAAGGTCCTGGAGTTTTCGCCGGAGAACGTCCGCGAGATCGTTCGGCTGCTGCATGAGGAAGCGAAGGTTATCTAATCCACAATTCACATATCCACGACACTTCCAAGAACGCACACCATGAACATTCTTGCATATATCGAACAACGCGGCGGGCAGCTGAAGAAAAACGCCTTCGAGACCGTCACCGCTGCGCGGAACCTTGCTGCCGAAACTGGCGGGAAATTTTCGGCACTGATCGTGGGGGAGAACGTTGCCCCACTGGCCAGCCAGCTTGCAGCCTACGGCGCGGCAGATGTTATCACCGTTGAGGATGCACGGCTTGCGCAGTTTGCATCGGGGGCGGTTAGCAGGGCAATCGCATCGGTGGCCACCGCCGAAGGTGCCAACGTGATCCTGATGAGCAACACCTCGCACGGGAAGGACCTTGCGCCACGGGTTGCCGTGAAACTTGGCGCGGGCCTTGTCCCCGATTGCGTGGGATTAACCGCCAGCAGTGGCAACGTGGTGGCCACCCGCCCAGTCTTCGCCGGAAAAGCTCGGGTTGACGTTTCCGTCACTACTCCAAGCAAAGTCTTTTCGCTGCGCCCAAACGTCTTCACCGCCAGCGCGGTTGATGGGGTGGCGGCAACGGTCCGTTCGGCAGCGGTCAGTTTTGAGGAGAAGGATTTCGCAACGCGGGTGGTGGAGACGAAGCTCAACACCGGAAAGAAAGACGTGGCCGAGGCCGACGTAATCGTCTCGGGCGGACGCGGCTTCAAGGGGCCGGAGAACTTCTACCTTGTTGAAAATCTTGCCGATGCGCTTGGCGGGGCCGTTGGGGCATCGCGCGCGGTGGTGGATGCTGGCTGGCGGCCACACTCGGAGCAAGTGGGCCAAACCGGGAAAACCGTTTCCCCATCGCTCTATGTGGCGTGCGCCATCAGCGGAGCGGTCCAGCATCTTGCAGGAATGTCAAGCTCGAAGTACATTGTTGCCATCAACAAGGACAAGGACGCACCAATCTTCGGCGCTGCTGATTATGGCATTATCGGCGATGTGTTCGAGGTGCTTCCGGTTCTTACCCAGGAAGTAAACGCGCTGCACGGCAAGTAACAGCAATCGCTGCGGAAGGATGGTGGGAAGGGAACACAAAACCCTGAATGGAACGCAATTCGCGAACGGCATGGATAGAGTTCAAATGGAGATTATCGGGCTGACCAGTAGCCCCCAAACAAGCGGCTCGTACGCGCTGATTTTGCAAGAAACCGGCGGGATGCGGCGGCTATCCATCCTGATTGGTGGGGACCTTGCCCAGGCCATCGCGCTGGAGCTGGAAAGCCTGAAGCCGCCGCGCCCAATCACGCACGATCTTATGAAAACGATGATTGATGCGTTGGGCACACAGCTGCTGGATGTCTGCATCACCGAGCTTCGCGAAAGCACCTTCTACGCTGTGCTGAATATCGAAGGAGCAAGCGAGCCGATTGACGCGCGCCCCTCCGATGCTATCGCCCTGGCGATCCGTTGCGGTGCCAGCATCTACGTTGCCGAATCGGTTCTTGCCGAAGCGGGAGTGCTGCCGCAAGATGGAGATGATTTTGACGACGATGATGATGACGACGAAGAGGAGAGTTTCGAAGGGGAGAAAGAAATTGAGGAAGCGAAGCCAGAACGCCCAAAAACCTTGCGCGAGGTCCTGCAAGGAAAACTGGACGTTGCCGTGAAGCAGGAGGACTACGAGCGGGCGGCCCAGATCCGCGATGAGATTGACCGCCTGGACCGGAACAGCTGAACAACGCGCCCCGTGGGCAACCAGCCATTGGGGCGCATCGGCCAAGAAAAAAGCAGCGCGAGCTTGGAAAGTTTTCAGGCTCGCGTTGTCTTTTTGCAGCCATCAACTATCTTGCTTCGGCCATCGAACAACCCAAACACCACAGCAACAATGGGACAACCAAAAGGAAATCGCACATCGGTCAGCCAGCAGGTCCAAAGCACTATTGAGTCGGAGATTGAAGCCGCATTGCGGCCCAGTGGATTCCATGAATTCACCGGGCAAAGCAAAGTGGTTGATAACCTGATGGTGTTTATCAAAGCCGCCAAAATGCGGGAGGAGGCGTTGGATCACGTGTTGTTCACCGGCCCCCCGGGGCTGGGGAAAACAACGCTCAGCTACATCATCGCCAACGAGATGAATGCCGAGATAAAAACCACCAGCGGGCCGGTGCTGGAGAAACCTGGCGACCTTGCCGGATTGCTCACCGGGCTGAACCACGGCGACATCCTGTTCATTGATGAAATCCACCGGCTTAGCCCCGTGGTGGAGGAATATCTCTACTCGGCAATGGAGGATTACCGGATTGACATCATGATTGATTCCGGCCCCAACGCACGGTCGGTGCAGCTCACCATTCCGCAGTTCACGTTGGTGGGGGCAACCACGCGCCAGGGGCTGCTGACTGCCCCGCTTCGCAGCCGTTTTGGGATTATCAACCGGCTGGATTACTACTCGGTGGAGGACCTCTTCCGGGTTATCAACCGCTCGGCGGCCATCCTCACCATTCCGATTGAGCCGGAGGGGGCCTACGAGCTTGCGCGCCGCTCGCGCGGGACCCCGCGGATTGCCAACCGCTTGCTTCGCCGCACCCGCGACTTTGCCGATGTGAAAGGGAACGGCATCATCACCAAAAGCATTGCCGATTACGCCCTGGCCCAGCTTGAGGTGGATGAGCACGGGCTTGATGAAATGGATAAAAGAATTTTGGTGGCGATCATGGAGAAATTCAACGGCGGCCCGGTTGGATTGAACACTCTGGCGATTGCCGTGGGGGAAGAACCCGGGACGATTGAGGAGGTCTATGAACCATATCTGATCCAAGAAGGCTTCATGCAGCGCACCCCGCGTGGCCGCGAAACCACCCCCCTTGCCTACCGCCATTTCGGGATAGAACGGAAAGTGGGGGACCAGCAGGGATTGAATTTATAGCGGGCCTTGCTACTCCCGCAGCAGCACCATCTTTCCATATCGCCGCCCATCTTCCGACAGGATAATCGGCGGCTGCAAGCTGGCCCACGACGAAGCTCCATCAACCGCAAATTTTTGGGCGATTACTTGGCTGGTGTATTCCCCGGGGATTGCTGTGGGGGTGTCGCGAACGGCAAGGATGATAAGCTGCCCAAGCGGGTCCACGGTTAGGGTTGCGTCCCGCTCGGGCATTGGGGTGTTGAACGCTGCCACGGCATATTCGCCATCGCCCCAGGCCTGCGCGCCATCGGCGGCGATTCGCTGCACAAAAATGTCGCGGTCGTTGGCCACGGTGTCGGTTGCCCCCGTTACTTCCATCGAGAGGTAGAAATTTCCAAGCCCATCGGCAATCAATTCCTGATGCTCAACCTGCCCCTTTGGGATTCCTGTCAGCACCGCTTTTTTCCCTTCGTTCCACAGTGGCTTCCCAAGCATATCCAACCGCTGCATTCCAATAAATGTTTGGTGCCCAATCTGGATTTTGAACGCCACGGCAAGCCCTGCGGGTTCGGCCACCACCACGGGGTCGGTCTCGCGGGCTTTTGCGTCGGAGCTTACCAGCGGCACGGCTGTTTCATCAATCCATCGGCGCGTTCCGTCGGGGGCGATGCGTTGGGCAAGGATATCAATGTCGCCCGTGCGGTCCCCAGCGGTGTAGGCGATTTCGTAGGCCACGTAGGCCCCGCAGGCTCCATCGCTTACCACCGCTGCATTCCGTTCCAAATGGCGGCTGGAAGCAACGTGCACCGGGTTTGCCGACGCGCCCCATGCTGCCTTCCCGTAGCCATCAATCCGCATCGCTAAAAGGTCGCTGGCCACAACGGAGTCCTTGGCAATGGAGGCACTTTCGTACACGGCAATCACCCCGCCACGGCTGTCGGCAACGGCCCCGGAAAGAAGCTCGCGCCGTTTGGTTTTTGCCACCCACGATCCCGACCCCCACACCGGCTTCCCATCGGCTCCGATTTTTACGGCGGCAATGTCAACATCGCCATAGATGCTGGCGGAGTAATGGACTTCGTACAGGACCATGATCGAGCCGTCGTACAGCTTCACCGCCCGTGCGTTTTGTTCGCGGAAGTTCGAGCGTGCAATCGGGGTGATGTGGTTTGTTGAATCGCCCCAACGGTCGTGCCCTTCGCGGTCCAAGCGGCGCATCAGGATGTCGCGGTCGCCGGCGTGTGCGCTGGAGTTATGCTCCACGGTGTAAACAAGAAAACAGCCACCATCGGTATCGGGAAGGATGATCGGCGAAAATTCCTTGTAGTTTTGCGAACAGATTGAGGCTGGGGCGGCCACTGGGGTCTCAATCCGTCCATCGGTGAAGAAGCGGGCGGCGATAATGTCCTGGTCGCCGGTGTGCTCTCCGCTCAGAAATTGCGCCGGGAAAAGTGCGGCAATTCTGCCGATCTGTGCCGAAGCAACCATGGGGATTGCCAACGCAATGGCAGATGCAAGTATTACGCGGACCAATGCCGGTTTCATTGAGTTCATAGCGATTGTCATCCTGTACCGTTTTGGGCAAGATACGTGGAAAATCCCCGAATAACCATTCTCACAAAACCAACCATTTACCATGCCATACCCTGCGTTGTTGAATGATCTTTCCATCCTTCGGCTTGTTCAAATCGCTTTGAATGAAGATATCGGCGATGGCGACGTGACAAGCGAATCGCTGCTGCCGCCGGAAACCTACGGCCAAGCGGTGATGCTGGCAAAGGCCGAAGGGGTGGTGGCCGGGACCGCCATTGCCGATTTAGCCTTCCGCGAAGTTGACGGCGATGTCACCTGCGATTGGATGATGGAAGACGGGGCAAGGGTTGCGCCCGGCAGCGTTATCGGCCATATCAGGGGACCGGTGCGAAGCATCATCATCGGCGAGCGGACCGCGCTGAATTTTATGCAGCGGATGTCGGGCGTGGCCACCCTAACGCGCCGTTTTGTGGATGCCATTGCGGGAACCGGCGCCACGATTTTGGACACCCGCAAAACAATCCCCGGCTGGCGGCTGTTGGATAAATATGCCGTTGCCGCCGGCGGTGGCAAAAACCACCGAATGGGGCTGTACGACATGGTGATGATTAAAGACAACCACATCGAAGCCTACGGCTCGATTACCGGCGCGGTCCAGGCCGCTTCGGCATGGCTGGGGGAGCGGGGTCTTCAGGAGCGGATACCGATTGAGGTGGAGACGCGAAACCTTGATGAAGTCCGCGAGGCGTTGAAGCTCCCCGCCGTTGCCCGCATCATGTTCGACAATTTTACGCTGGAGATGATGCGCCAGGGGGCAGCGTTGGTGGATGGAGCAAAGGAGACCGAAGCGTCGGGGGATGTGACGTTGGAGAACGTCCGGCAGGTGGCCGAGACCGGAGTGCAGTTTATCAGTTCCGGTGCGCTAACCCACTCGGCAAAAGCCTTGAACATCTCGCTGGAAATTATGCGGCAGTGATGCGTGCGGCGCAGATTGCTGCGGGGCAATGCCGGCGGGTACGGTTCACCAAATATTCTTCCAATCGGTGGATGTCGCGACCTTGAAGGCAAGGATAATGGCGAACAGAACAAACGCCCATCCAGCAAACTGATAGACCCTTCCGATAAAGTTGGAGGGGATCCGCAAGCGGAATTTCATCAGCAATTGAAGGAGCGCAAAGAACCAAAGGAAAACCCCGCCGCCGAACCCAACAGCAAGGATGATGTTGTCGGTGGGGGTTGCGCCAACAACCCCTTGCAGGTGGGTGTTGGTCCGAAGCGCGCCAATCACCAGCGTCAAGGTGGGAAGGAAGGTGGGGGAAGCAAGGTTCATCAAGCCAAGCAACGCGCCCAAGGCAAAAGGGGAGCGCAGCCCAAGAAGTTTGGCGCGCTCCTCCTGCTTCTGCTCCTTTGTGGCCGAGGCCACCACTTTCTGGGACGTGGCTTTGAAGTAATTCCGGGCAAGCACCAGCAGCACCACAATGCATCCTAACTGCACCAACACCACCAGCCAGCCAAAGGAAGTAATGGAGCGCAGCAGCGAGTCAACAAACGCCGACGACGCAAAGGCGGCCAGCGTGGCGAACAGGACATCGGCAAGTGCCGCGCCGGCACCGATTTGGTAGCCGACGCTTCTGTGCCCATCCAATGCTTGCTTGATAACTGCGATAGAGATTGGCCCCGGCGGAATGGCCAATGCGAACCCTGTAAGAATTCCAAGAAGGAGATCGCCAAGATACACTTAGCCGATCTCCTCGAGCGCAAGTTTGCTGGCTTCGGAGTCAATCTCCACCGGGTAGTTTCCGGTGAAGCAGGCGGTGCAGTAGCCTTCCCCGTTTTCGTGCGGGACGGAATCGAGCAGGCCTTCAATCGAGAGGTAGTGGAGCGACTCCACCCCAAGCGAGTCGCGAATGGCGCTGACGTTCAGGTTGAAGTTATTGGCGATCAGTTCCTCCTTGCTGGGGAAGTCCATGCCATACTTGCAGGGGTGGGTAATCGGGGGTGAGCTGATGCGAAGGTGGACGCTTCGTGGGGCGGCTTCCTTCACCAAGTTGACCAATGCTTTGCTGGTGGTTCCGCGGACGATGGAGTCATCCACCACAACCACTTGCTGGCCTTCCAACACCCCGCGAACAACGTTGAACTTCATCTTCACTTTCAGCTCGCGGTTGGACTGCCCGGGGGCAATAAACGTCCGGCCAACGTAGTGATTACGGATCAGCCCAATTTCATAGCGGGTATCCTGGTCGTACAGGTCTTCGTTCACCTGCCGGAATCCCAGCGTTGCGGTGTTGGAGGAATCGGGGACGTTAATCACAACCACTTTTCCTCCTGGTCGGTCGCTAATCATTCCGGATTCTTCGGCAAGCCGTTTCCCCAGCTTGCGGCGGACTTTATCCACCGAGTGGCCGAAGATGTGGCTATCGGGGCGGGAGAAGTAGATATACTCGAAGATGCAGTGGGCAGGGCGGGGGGTAACGTCGTCAATCTGGTAGGAATGGATATGGCCGGTTTTGACGGTTTCGGCATCAATCACCACAATCTCGTTCGGGCGGACATCGCGCACATACTCTGCCGAAAGGATATCCAGCGCGCAAGTTTCGCTGGCGACGATGTAGGTGTCGCCCAACTTCCCGATGCAAAGGGGGCGGAATCCGTGGGGGTCGCGGGCGGCCACAAGGGCATCGTCGGTCAGGATGGTGACGGAGTACGCGCCGCGCACCTGGCGCAAGGCATCCCGAATTCTGCCGATGGTGCTATCTTCACGGCTTCGCGCAATCAGATGGAGCATGATCTCCGAATCGGTGGTGGTTTGGAACAGCACGCCATCGTTGCTCAGGTTCCGGCGAAGCGTAAGGGTATTGGTCAAATTTCCATTATGGGCAAGCGCAAGGTTCCCGTGGTGGTAATTGACGAAAAAGGGTTGGATGTTGGCCCGTTTGATATTGTTGCCGGTGGTGGAGTAGCGGTTGTGGCCAATGGAGCAATCGCCGCGAAGGTCCTTGACCAAGATGTCTTCGTTGAAAACATCCAACACAAGGCCGTGGTCCTTATGGATAGTGAATGTCCGTTTCCCGGGGCGCGACTGGCTTGGTCTGGAAGCCACAATTCCCGCAGCTTCCTGGCCGCGATGCTGAAGGGCATGAAGGGCGTAGTAGGTCATTACCGAAGCTCGTGGGTTGTTGAAGATGCCAACAACACCGCAGTTGCACAGGGGTTTGTCAATCTCGCGCTGGTGTTGCGTTGCCGCTTCGGAGGATTGTGGAAGTTCCATACGGGAAGTTCAGTGAGTGTTCAGGAAAACCGTTCAAATCTACGACAGGAAGGTAGTATCACAGCAATGAAGATCGCGTTGATCGGCCCCGCGTTTCCGCTTCGTGGCGGAATTGCCCACCACACGAATATGCTTGCCATCTATCTGCGGAAGCATGGCCATGCGGTTGATGTTATCACCTTCCGCCGGCAATATCCCAAAATCCTGTATCCTGGAAGGTTTCAGGAAGAAATAGGGGATGGAGGAGGGTTTGCCCAGCAGGTGCAATCGGAGCGATTGATTGACAGCATGAGCTTCGGCAACTGGAAGAAGGTTGGGCAGATGCTTCACCAGCGGAACTACGACTTGATTGCTTTCAAGTACTGGACGCCGATGCTGGCTCCGGCATTTTCCCAAATAGCCAAGTGGGCGCGGCATCAGGGGAAGAAGGAGGTGATGGTGATTGTGGACAACCTGTTCCCGCATGAACGGCGGCCAATAGACCGGTTCCTCACCGATAAATTTTTCCGTTATTGCAGTTTGGCGTTGACGCAATCAAGCACGGTGTACAACCAGCTGGCGAAAGCCTATCCCGCAATCCCGCAACGGCTAACGCCCCACCCGATGTATGAGAATTTTGGGGCGAAAATCAACGCTGCCGAGGCACGCCAGCGGCTGGGAATCACCGCGCAAAAAGTGCTGCTGTTCTTTGGATTCGTGCGGCAGTACAAAGGGCTGGATCGGCTGCTATCGGCCATGCCCGAAATTGCCCGCCGCCACCCCGATGCCCAGTTGTACGTGGTTGGTGAGTTTTTTGGCGGCGAAAAGAAAAAGCAACCGTACCTGCAACAGATTGAGCAGGGTGGGGTGAAGGAGCAGATCACGATTGTGGATCGGTATGTTCCCAACGATGAAGTCGCGCTCTGGTTTTCGGCAGCCGATCTGCTTGTTCAGCCTTATCATTCGGCAACCAACAGCGGCATTGTCCAGATTGCCTACAACTTTGCCACCCCGCTGATTGTGACGAACGTTGGCAGCTTGGGCGAGGTTGTGGTGGACGGCACAACAGGGCTGGTGATTGATGACCCTTCCCCCAGCGGCATTGCCAACGCTGTGGATAAGATGTACCACGGCCAGACCATCCAACAGTTCTCCCAAAACATCCTTCAAGAGCGGAAAAAATATAGCTGGGATGCTTTTGTGGAGGGGATGGTCGAGCATACTGTATCGGTGCAACAACGGTGAAATTTTAGGAAAAACCTTGCTGTTGTTAAAAAAAAATATACGTTTGCTCCTGCTGTCAGTTACTACACCATTCCCAACACAACAGCATGACGTTGTTCATGCTGCATTGCAAGCCCATTGAAGATTACACGTTTGCTACCAGCAAACCAGCATTTTTTAATGGCGATGTAACACATTCTGGATACGCGGAGTCTTAACCTCTGTGCTGCTAGGATACCTCCATTTCAACAGGCCTTCCATAACTGACAACTGCCTGAAGCCATGATCAAAGCCCTACGCTACTACCTTGCCGCAGCCCTGCTTGTTGTTGCGGGTGTCTTGGTGGCAATCAACACCAAATCCTCTCCGAAACCTGCTGCCCGCACCTACACTGGTGCCCAATCCTGCTTAACCTCCAATTGCCATGCTGGCCAGTATGGCGATGGAGAAAGCTACAAGGGCGCGGCGGCGTTCAGGGAGACGATGCACACAAAAATCCACCTTCGGCCCAATCCCGAAACGGTGATTATTGACCGCTGGTTCCGCGAAAAACGGGTGCTGAAAATCCAAGACAAGCAAATCCCAACTCCTGGGCAGGATACGTTGCTTATTGAGCTAAGCAAGGGGGACCGCGAGGATGAGTACTACATCCAACTCCGCTTTTCTGGTGGTGGCGATTCTTTGCCAAAGATGAAAGTTGCCTACACCTATGGCGGCGAAGGGTGGCTGCAACGGTTCTTGGTTGAGATCAACGGCTCCTACTATGTGCCTCCATTCCAATATGTGCTTCCGGAATACCGCAACCAGTCCGATACTGGCTACTGGGTTGGGTTGGATATGCAGAAATGGTACGTCTCAAGCGATCCCAGCACTGGCAAAGCACGATTCCTTCGTTGGGAAAAGAATGAGTTCTTGAAGCTTTCGTGGGATCATGAGTGCGCTGCCTGCCACGTGAACGGATTCGGCCTAACGGTTGATGCCAAACCAGGAACAACCGATACCGCAAACTATGCCTCGTGGGTAGGCATTGCCGAAGGTGACTCCGCTTTGATTGATCAAAACGTTGTTGTTGGTTGCGAAAGCTGCCACGGCCCGGGGTCGGAGCACGTCGCAAGCCCAAGCAAGAACAACATCTTCACCTTCTCGGTGCTGCCAAAAACAAAGGAAGGAACCGATCGCAAATTGGACCTCTGCAACTACTGCCACACCCGTGGTCCCAGCAAGCCGGGGCGCGTCCACCGCTATCCGTTCGATGAAGCCAATAATGAGCCGTTTGTCCCCGGCGGCGATCGCCCGCTCAGTGATTTCTTGTTCCCACGTCCCACCGTTTGGGACGACGGCAAAACCTCCTACGCCCACCATCAGCATGGCGACGATTATTCGCATTCAAAACAGTACGCAAGCCACTTGTTTGTTGATGGCTGCTCCGATTGCCATTTGTCCCATTACAACAAGCCTGGGCTTCCGTTCCAGTTGAAGGAGGATTACTACTCCTTGGAGGATGGTGTTGGCTGCATGAAGTGCCACGGCATTCCAAAAGCACAAGGTGGGAAGAGTGAGTTCCCAGCCGATAACCTGGGGCGTGATACGGTATTGGAAGGGAAGACGGTGAACGCACATACCTTCCACTCGCAAGGGGTAAGCCAGTGTGTGAACTGCCACTTTACGGCCACGGCAACCATCTCCTTCGATGGCAAATACAACTTCACCGATCATAGCTTCAGGGTGCTTTCACCGGAGCAGACAATCTGGTATTACCGCCGCGGAGCCACGATCGGCCAGATCAATTCCTGCGCAGCTAGCTGCCACCGCAACGGGCGTGGCGAACGGAACCGCAAGCCAGGCGATCCGCTGGCGCCAGATTTCGGCATCGTTGACCTGAACCCGGTCTTCTATAAAGAAAAATCGGACAGCCTGTTGGCCGATACCTTGTTTAAGCGTTGGAAGCAGTGGGGATGGTCGGTGCAACATCCTGGCTCGGGTGTTGAAGGCACAAACATTGCTGTTACCGGTGTGTCGCCAAATCCAATGGCTTCCGGCAGCACGCTGAGCATCCAGTACAACGTGCAATCCCGCTCAAGCGTGCGTGTGCAGATTCTGGATATGCTGGGCAGAAACATTCGCTACGTTTCCAACGGCATGGCCGAACCCGGAAACTACACGGCAGTGTGGGATGCCAACGATAACTACGGCAAACGCGTTTCCAGCGGAGCCTACATGGTTCGGATCACAACGCCTGCGGGAACCATTAGCGAAAAAGTCATTGTGCTGCCGTAAGGCAACCGCACAGACACGCTAAAGCATACAACCGATGGAGGCACGGATTCTGGGGGGATAACCCTCGTGACTTCGTGCCTCCACTGTATCGGGACCACTGGTTGGCCAGCCTGAAACCACAGTTTGAAAAATGCTGCGACAGCAATCCGCAACTTGAATTCCGTAGCTTGCCCCCGTTGCCAAACCAGCAAATCAAGGCTAACCAAACTGCGAACGAGCACCGTGCCATTAACGCTCCCCAAAGCATTCCAACAAATGGCTGCTGTTGCGGCAAAGGACCTCCGGAGCGAGCTTCGCACCCGCTTCGCCTTGAACTCGTTGGCAATGGTGGTGGTGGTGACGGTTGGGGTTCTGGTCTATGCCGTGCGCGAGGAGGTTCGCGTCCCCGTTGGAGTTGCTTCCGGGATGCTCTGGGTCAGCATGTTTTTCACCTCCGTGACCGGGCTTGGCCGCACGTTTGTTAGCGAGGAAGAACGGGGCACCGTGCTTCTTCTGCGGCTTACAACGTCGGCAATTCCGGTCTATTTCGGGAAGCTGCTGGTGAATCTGCTGCTGGCAATCGGTACCAATCTGATGGTAGGCCTTCTCTACCTGTTCCTTTCAACAAATGTGAGCTTGGGGTCGCCGTTTGCGCTGTTGGTGGTGCTGCTTCTGTGCAGCATTGGGTTTGCCGCTTCGCTGACGATCGTTTCGGCAATCATTGCACGCTCTTCCTCCAAAAGCGCGCTTTTCCCGGTGCTCTGCTTCCCAATCCTTCTGCCGTTGATGGTGCTGGGGATTGACCTTCTTGGCCGCGCGTTCGCCGGCGCAGCGTTGGGGGTGATGGCTGCGCCGTTGTTGCTGCTGTTCCTGTACGCGGTGCTGGTGGTCGTCGCCAGCTACATCCTGTTCGACTTCCTCTGGAAAGAATAACTCACGCGAAAATAATCCATGAAAGCGCTTCTCATCTTTGGCGGGTTCGCCCTGGCGATGTTCCTCGGGTTTTATCCTGGCGGCGTTGCAAAACCGCGCCCCGCTTGGTGGCGGGCCATTGCGATGGTTGCCATTGTGGTGCTGGTGATCGTTGGCTTCGGGGTCCCAACCGGCGGGCGGTTCGGCTCGGCAAAAATGATCACCATGACCAAAGATGTTCCCCCGCTGCTTCCGGTGATGGGGGAGGTGATGCAAGCCCCAACTAACGGAATCGCCGTGCTGCGCGATGCCGATGGCGACTTGGATACGTTCCGGCTGGCCGGCCCGGCAATGAATCCTTCTGATATCCGGCTGGGGGACCAGGTGATCCTTGATGCGCGGTTTGTTCGGTCGGAGAAGTTGTTCGAGGCCGAGCGGATTGCCTCCGTGAACCCAATCGTCACCGCGCCGCTGATCCCCGGGCTTGAAGAACGCGCCCGCAACCTCTATTTCCACGTCCCCTCGGCATGGGTGGCGCAGATTGCGTGGTTTGTGGCGTTCGGCTTCGCAATCGCCTACCTGCGGAAACGGAAGATTGAGCACGACGTCATCGCAAGCTCTGCCGCCGCGTTGGGCGGGGTGTTTTGCCTTCTGGCAACCATCACCGGGTCGGTCTGGGCGCGTTTTAACTGGGGCACATTCTGGACCTGGGACGATCCCCGGCTGATCTCCATCACCATCGTCCTGATTGTCTTCGGGGCGTACTTCGCGCTTCGGTCCGCCATCGAACACCAAGATCAGCGGGCAAGGATTTCCGCAGTTTATATGAGTATTCTGGTGCTCCCCGTCACCTTCTTCATGTTCGTCTATCCTCGCATTGCTGGCGGGTTGCACCCTGGCTCAAAAGGGGATGTGAACTCCGGCCCGGTGCTCTCGGGGGAAGCCGATGCCATGAACATTGTGATGCAGGTCATCTACGGCTTAGCCATCTTTTCGTTTATTCTCCTCTACTTCTGGATGCTGAACGTTGCTGTCCGCACGCGGCTGCTGGAGCTTCGCCGCCAGCGGCGCGCGGTGGCGGTGAATAACCGAGAGAAACAATCACCATCGGCAATGGGACCGGCGGTGGTACGTCTGGACTAAGGCCGATTGAACAGCTTACACCATACTTCATCGGGAGCCATGCAATTCCTATCCGAACACTCTATCTACGTCGTCCTGGTGATCGCGCTGCTGATCCTAAGCGGGCTGCTGATCTACCTAAACCGGATTGATTCCCGTCTGCGAAAACTTGAACAGGAGGAACCACAACCATGAAACCAAAGTATATCATTGGGGCAGTGATCGCCCTTGCCGTGCTTGTCACCGCGTTTATCGTTGTTGAAAGCCGTGGCGTGGAGTACATGAACTTCCCACGCGCAAGCGAGTCGGGAAGCAAAGTGCAAGTTGCCGGCGTGTGGGTCAAAGAAAAAGGGCAGGAGTATGATGCCAACACCAACCTGTTCACCTTCACCATGAAGGACCGGGACGGAAACATCATGCCGGTGAAGTTTGAAGGCGCGAAACCGAACAACTTCGAGATTGCCACCGAAGTCGTCTGCACCGGAAGGGTGGAGAACGGCCAGTTCGTTGCCACGAACATCCTAACCAAATGCCCAAGCAAGTACGAAGCAACCTCCAAGGACCTGCAGCTGTAGCCGCTTGTGCCAATTGCCGGCCTGTGCCGCAAATTCTTGCCATTCCCTTCCTCTTCTCCCGAACCGATAACCGATCTTCATGCAACGCAGAATCTTCTTTATCGCCTTTTTCCTGTTGATAGCAACCGGCGTTGTTATCTACGGAGTGATGAAGGTAACCGTGCCGGAAATGACCTTTGCCGAAGCGGTGAAGATCAACGATGAATCCAAGAAAGTGGTGCTGGTGGGGAAGGGAATGAACCGCCCCGTAACCGACGATGGCGCGGTGGTCTTTTACCTGACCGATAAAACCGGAACCGCCGTCAAGATTAGCTACGATGGCGAACCGTTCGACCGCGAACGCCTGGACTACGCTTTGCGAAGCCAAGAGGAGGTCCGCGTTGCCGGCCACGCCCATTCGGACCACTTCCACGGCAAAGAGATTTTCTTTAAGTGAACACCCCTTTTAGCGTAACCCACCAATGAACGATACCGCAGTTTTTAACGGAACCATCGGCACTCTCTCGATCTGCTTTGCGCTTGCCTCCGCTGCAATCTCGACGGTGGCGTACGGGCTGATGTGGAAAAACGGAGAGGAACGATTTGGGAAGATTGGCCGCGCAGGCTTCCATGCCTCTGTGCTCAGCTTCATGTTTGCATCGGCCACGCTGATGTTCCTGATCTTCACCCACCAGTTCCACTACACCTACGTTTGGGAGCATTCCTCAACCTTCCTTTCCCGTCCGCTCCTGATGGCCTCCTTTTATGCTGGCCAGGAAGGGAGCTTCATGCTCTGGACCCTGCTGACCTGCATCGTTGCGGTGTTCGTGATGGGGTACGCGCAGCGGGTGAACTACGAAGCCCCGGTGATGACCATCTACACCCTGGTGCTGGTCTGTTTGCTGATGATTCTGGTGGTGCAATCGCCGTTCGAGACGTTGCAGGCATCGTTCCCGGGTGAGGTTCCCGCCGGCTACATTCCGCCCAACGGAAAAGGGATGAACCCGCAGCTGGAAAACCTGTGGATCACCATCCATCCGCCGATTCTCTTCATGGGGTTTGCGGCAATGTCCGTTCCGTTTGTGTTTGCCGTTGCCGGGCTGTTCCGCAAGGATTTCCAGCGGTGGATCACCGTCTCGCTCCCCTGGACCCTGTTTGCCTCGATGGTGCTTGGCTTCGGGATTATGCTTGGCGGCTGGTGGGCCTACGAAACATTGGGCTGGGGCGGTTTCTGGGCGTGGGACCCGGTGGAGAATTCATCGCTGATTCCGTGGCTGGTGTGCGTGGCGTTGGTCCATACCATGCTGGTGCAAAAACGCACCGGAACAATGAACGGACCAAATGGCCAGCCAGCAATTGGCGGGCTGGCTCGCACAAATTTTGTGCTGGCAATTTTTGCCTACGCGCTTATCCTGTACTCCACCTTCCTTACCCGCTCCGGAGTGCTTGGCGACACCTCGGTTCACAGCTTTGTGGCCCCGGGAATGTTCGTTTATACCGTGCTGTTGGGGATCATTTTCCTGTTTCTTGGAATCGGTGTGGTTGCGCTGGCAGTGCGTTGGCGGGACCTGACCAGCGTTGCTAGCGAGATGAGGTTGATGTCGCGCGAGAACGGTTTGGCGTTGGGTTCTGCGGTGTTGGTTGCCTGCTCCATCGTCACCCTAATCGGCACAAGCTGGCCGATTATTCGCCCGATATTCGGCTTGGCAAAAAAGCCGTTCGAAACCGGCGACTTCAATATGCTGATGCTTCCGTTTGGGTTCGTCATCGTCTTCTTGAACGCGATCTCAATGGGGCTGAAATGGAAGAATACTTCCAAAGAAGCCTTCATCAAGGCCTTGTCGCTCTCAACAATTATTGCCTCGGCCGGTACGTTCGGATTAATTCTGTTGGGGGTTCACGACCCGGTGTATATCGCCCTCGGTTTTGGTGCAACGCTGGCGTTGGTCATCAACCTTGAAATGGGGTGGAAAATCCTTCGGGGAAATAAAAGTTTTATCGGAGCCTATGTTTCCCACGCAGGTGTTTCGTTAATGATGCTGGGAATTGTTTTTACCGCACGCTACTCCGTTACGCAGCACGTCCGATTGCCGGAAGGGGAGACAAAGGAGGCGTTCGGCTACAAGATGACCTACAAGGGCCAGGAGCAGATTGAGTTGGATAAAACCGACCGTGAGAAATACGCCCACAAAATAGAGATGGTGAAAGAAGGAAGCACCTACGAAGTAAAACCAATTATTTTCTGGAGCGATTTCAACAAACGCCAATCGGCATTTCTTGAGCCGGGGATTTTATACTATCCAACAAAGGATATTTATGTCTCCCCAAAGGCAATCGAAAACGATGGCGGAAACCCAACAGTAGCGTTGCATAAAGGGGAGAAAATCCCGGTTCCGTTCGACTCCAGCGTCACGGTTCGCTTTGAGAAATTTGAGATGAGCCAAGCCGCAACGGAAGGGACGCAGTCGGCAATTGTTGAGATCACCACAAAGGATAGCAGCTTTTTCCTGACCGCTACCCGGTATTTAGAAGGCGGGCGTTACTTGCCGGCACTGATCCCAACCACCGATATTTCCATTGGCTTTGGCGACTTAAAAGCCGACCAGGAAAATCTTTCAAATTCAGAAGCGGTGTTCGTCTTTAGCTCGCCATCGCATCCGCCGCCACCAACAAAGCGGGTGATAACGGTTGATGTTTCTGTGAAGCCATTTATCTCCTTTGTTTGGGCAGGGGTAATTATCATGGTTGGCGGATTTTTCTTCTCGATTTTACGCCGCTGGAAGGAAGTGTTCAGGGAGATGAGGCCTGCTGCAACTGCGGTGGCAATTGCAGCACCGCAGCCGCCGCAGGCAGTTCTTAGCAGCAGCGGCACCGATAGCAATGCGCGTCCGAAAGAAATCAATGTGGGAGAATTATAGAGATGCCGAAAACAAAACAACAGCCGCCGATTCCCGAGGCAGTGCAATCGAAGGAATTGCACGAAGAGGACCGCATCCTTTCCGATGAGCAAAAAGAACAGGCCGTCGCAACCTTCACGAAATTCCTGGCCCAGGAGCATTATCGCTCAACAGAGGAGCGGTTTAAGGTGCTGGAGATGGTGCTGAACCGCGTTGGCCACGGGCATTTTAATGCCGATGAATTATACGCCAACATGGTGATGAATAAAATTCGCATCAGCCGGGCAACGGTCTATTCAACGCTGGAGTTGTTGGAGAAGGCTGGAATTATCATCAAACATAATTTCAGGACTGATAGAAGCTACTATGAAATTGGGTTCGATGAGCCGCACCACGACCACTTGATCTGCGTGAAGTGTGGGCATATTTCGGAATTTGTGAACCCGCAGCTTCTTAGCATCCGCAAGCAGGTGGCCGACATGGCAGGGCTGAAGGTTGTTGACCACTCCTTCCAAGTTTTTGCCGAATGCCCCGAACCTGGAAAATGCCCGCATAACCAATAAACAATAATTCCCGGGGCGTTGATGCCGCTCCTTCCAACATCAGCACGTATCCCAATTACCGCGCGACCTATGTTCAGCAAACACGTTTGGTACGACCGCAAGCACCAGGCAGAAGTATTTATTTCGGATGATGGCCAGATCAGCGGCGCGATTATTGCCTACAAAGGGGCGGTGTTCGTGGTGAACCCGCGCCCGGAAATTCTAACCGCGCTCTATCAAGAAGGGAAAATTAAACGGATACTTTCGCTGCACGGGGTGGTGCTGACCGACACCGCAATGGAATACACTCGCGGCGTTTGCTCGCTGGTAAGTTATTCCCGCGCGTTGCGGCGCAAGGCTCCGCTAACCATTATTAGCCGCGACGACACCGCAGTTTCTCCAGAGTTCATCACCTCCTGCTGCGCCCAGCTTGTTCCCGATGGCAGCTTTGAGGTAAAGGTGGTTCCATTGCCGCAGCAGGAATCGTTTGTGTTTGGCAATGGGCTGGTTCGCTACCAGCCGGACGACTCTGGCAACAACCCATGCCTTGTGGTGGAAACCCGCGAACGCCGCATCCATTTCTACGATGAAACGCACGTTGGCCCGTTCAATCCCCAAGAACTGCCGCTGGTTCAGCAGCCCCATGTTGTTATTCGCGCCGCCAACATCATGAAGTCATTCCAGCCCGTTGAACAGCGCGTGCTGCAGATTGCGCGATGACAGAGTTCAGGCGGAAAGAAGGGGAGGGGGGGAACCCCACCTGATGAAAACTCGGCACGAAGCCTACAAATACGCTTCCAACTCCGACTCACTTTCCAGCAGCACGGCGCGGGCCTTCGAGCCATCGAACGGCCCAACGATTCCCGCCATTTCAAGCTCATCCACAAGCCGTGCAGCGCGGCTGTAGCCCACTTTTAGCCGCCGCTGAATAAGCGACACGGACCCCTGCTGGTGGCGCACAATCAGGCGTGCCGCTTCCTCGAATAGCTCATCCCGCTCGTTGTCGCTTCCGCCCCCGCCCTTGCTTTTCTTCTCCACCACCGACGGCAGCAAATATGGCTTCGAGTACCCTTTCTGGTTTCCGATATGGTCGCACAGGGCCTCCACTTCTTCGGTGGAGATAAATGCGTTCTGCAGGCGAACCGGCTTCGGCATTCCGCCGGGGAGGTAGAGCATATCGCCGTTCCCCAGCAGTTGCTCGGCCCCGTTCATATCAAGGATGGTGCGGCTGTCAATTTTGGTGGCCACTTGGTAGGCGATGCGCGCCGGGAAATTCGCCTTGATTGTTCCGGTAATCACGTTCACCGACGGGCGTTGCGTTGCCACAATCATGTGGATGCCGATTGCGCGGGCAAGCTGCGCAAGCCGTGCAATCGGTTCCTCAACCTCGCCGGCGGCGGTAATCATAAGGTCGGCAAGCTCATCCACAATCACCACGATGTAGGGAGCTTTGCGTGATTGAAACTGGTGTCGTTCTTGTAATGCCCTTCCTCAACTTTCCGGTTGTAATCCAGGATGTTCCGCTGCCGCCCTTTGGCCAGGATGTCGTACCGCCGGTCCATCTCCATCTCCAACGCCTTCAGCAAGATCACCGCGTTTTGCGGGTTGGTGACGATGTCCTCATCAATGTCGGGCGAGGTGGCAAGGAAGTGATCTTTCAAAGCGCGATACTGGGTAAGCTCGATTTTCTTCGGGTCAATGATCGCGAACTTCAGATCGGCGGGGTGCATCTTGTACAGAAGCGATGCAAGGATTGCGTTGATGCCAACCGATTTGCCGGAACCGGTCGCGCCAGCAATCAGCAAGTGGGGCATTTTCGCAAGGTCGTCGCAGAAGACTTCGCCAATGGTGGTTTTCCCCAACGCCAGCGGCAGCCGGAAATCGGCTTCGCGGAATTTAGCGGTGTTCAGCACGGCGCGAATCCGCACCATTGCTGGTTTGTGGTTGGGGATTTCCACGCCAACGGTCCCCTTCCCAGGAATCGGCGCAATAATCCGAATCCCCCGCGCCTTCAATGCCAGCGCGATGTCGTCGGCCAGCGACTCAATCTGGGCAATCTTGATCCCCGCCGCCGGGACGAACTCATACAAGGTGACCACCGGACCCGGCGTCACCGTCAGGTTTTCAATCTGGATGTTGAACGTCCCCAACTTCTCCTGAAGAATGCGGGCGTTCTCCTTTAGCTCCTCATCGTTCACGTCGGCCTGGTCCAGCTGTGGGGTAAGCAACTCAACCGGAGGTGGCTGGTAGTCAATCTGTTCGTCGGAAAGGTCCCCCAGCAACTCACCATCGTCGTCGGCCTCCTGGTCGTCGGGGATTTCAAGCTCCTGCACGTTGACCAACAACCGGGGCGATTGCGCCGCAGTTTCCCGGGAAGATGCTGGCAGTGGGGAAGGGGAGGGAGGGGCTGCGGGCGCAGATGTTGGGATATGAGCAACCTCAATCTCCGCCATGCTTGGCGGGATCGTTGCTGGATATCCGGTTGGTTCCTCAGGGCCTTTCACCACGTGGGTTCGCTCAAGCTGAACGCCGGGGTCCATCGCGCTTCCGCTGGCAGCCCGATTCGTTGCTGCGGTTTGCGCTCCGTTTGCTTTTTCGGGTGTGGAATTTTTGGGTTCGTGTTGGATTGGATCACTCTGGATTGAGCCATTTCTTTCACCCTTTGCGGCGGCGGAAGAAGCCGAGGGTAGTGGCGCAGCCGGGCGCGCAATTCGTGGTTCGGGGAAGGGGATGGTGGAGGTTCGCAGCCCCCGCGCCGGAGCCTCGACCGATTCCGAAGGATCGGGCGTGACGGACATCCGCCGCACCATCCGCGCTGGCTCGCCATCAATGCGGTCGGCATTGGCGGGCTGGTGGTTCGTGCCGCTGGCCTTTTGCGATGCCGCTGGCGTTTGTTCGGCTGCCGAAGATTCCTCGCGTGATAATTCCCCCAGCTTCGCGCTGACCGATTGCCGTGCTTCGGCGGCCTTTGCCCGCAAGGCGTTGCTGTAGGTTCTTGCCGCCGCAACCCCTTTGCGAACGTCCAGATTGAACGAAATAATCAGCGTGACGGAAAGGGCCGCAAGCAAGAAGAGCATTGCGCCAGCGGTTCCAATCAGCCCCGAAAGGATCGTCCCCAAAAACGCGCCGATTGCGCCGCTCCACTCGTGCGCGGGGTTCGGCATCCAGGCAATCAGTTGCATGGTTCCAAAAATCCCGGAAGCGATGGTTGCAAGCAGCACGATTGTTCCCGTCAGGCGGGCGGCGCGGTTGTAGCCTTGCGCCCGATAGACCATCAGCCCCCAAAAGCCCATCAACAGCGGAAGCACCAGCGTCCCGTAGCCAATGGTCCCGTTGATCAGCGCGTTGGAAAGATAGGCCCCGATTAACCCCAGCCAGTTTTGCGTGGTGTCGGCCCTGGCGGCGATGTTCGGGTCGTTGGTGAATAACCCGGTAAGCTCGCGCGGGCTGATGTCGGTGTTGGCTTGGTCCAGCGGTGTGTAGCTAATCAAGGCCAACATCAGCAGCGTCCCCCCAAGCAGCAGCAGAATGGCGGTGATTTGCCGCATCCGCTCATCGGGGTCAACCGAAGGTTTGGGCGCGGGGGGGGCGGCAGCCTTGCTGCGTGGCTTGCGGCGTTGGGTTGCTGCCGGCGATGCCGCCGCATCGTTTTGGCCAGCGTCGCTGCGCGGTTCGGCCCCGTTGCGGACGCGGGTCAGCGTGATTTCTGGGAACGTGTTCTCTGTCATACGGCTTCTTGATCGTTACGTCGGGAAAGGCAACATCAAAAACGGAGTTGGGATTGCGGGGCGGCATCGGCAGCAATGCGAAGCTGCGACCCATCGAAAAGGGGAACCGGCGCGCCATCCAAGTTTAGCTGGGCACAAAACCGGATGTCATCCTGGCATCCAATGGCCAACAAGTGGGTTCCGTGATCGCCTTGCTGCAATGCTTCGGCCAGGTTGTGTTCGGCCTGTTTGAACAGCTGCAATGCGGCGTTCGCGCTGTCCAGCGGCTTGGGGTTCAACCCCTCAATCGCCAGCAACTCGTTCACGATTGCCCCTGCGCCGAGAGCGTCATCCATCGAGAAATTTCCGTGGCTTCCGGCGCACAGCATCACCACCCGTTGGCCCGCTCCGGTGGCGGCAATCCGTTGGGCAACGGCGCGTGCGTTCAGCAATGCGCCGCAAAGCACGGTGTGCGCGCCGTGGGTTTGCTGGAATGCGCGGGTTCCGTTGGTTGTGGTCATCACCACGGTCCGCCCCGCAACGGTTGCGGCATTGCAGGAAGCGGGAGAATTGCCAAGTTGAAAGCCGGGGATTGGAAGCGAGTTCCGTTCGCCGGCAAGCACAGTTCGGTCGGTTCCAAGCCGGTGGGCGATTGCCACGGCGTTTTCCACGGAGTCGGTGGGGATCACTTCGCGCGCGCCGGCCATCAGTGCCGCGATGATGGTGCTGCTGGCACGCAGCACGTCAATAACCACCGCCGTGGCATCGCGCAATGTGGGGCCGGATGCAAACGCCGAAGGTGTGAATCGGACGTCAAGGATCATGGAGTTGAAGCAGTTCAGGGCCTTACAGGATTTCCAACAAAGGCAATATGCTGCCCCATAATGGCCAGAACAACAAGAATAATCTTGAAGTTGTCAGGCAAAACAGCTCAAGTAATGATTCACTTGAACTGAAATTTGCGAACGGTGAAGCGGGAAACCGTGCTGACCGAAAGTGCCGATGGAAGAGGGTGAGAAAAGAAATTTTTGCGAAAACAACGCAAGCCCAGCTCCCAAGCCATGAAGATAGGCCGGTAGCAAAGGGATGCGTTCCCAACACACAACCATTCCACGAATGACCCAACCACCAGCCCAACAGCCAACCCAACGGCCAATAGACCTCCGCAGCGATACCGTCACCAAGCCAACGCCGGGGATGATCGAGGCGATGATGTCGGCCCAGCTTGGCGATGATGTCTATTCCGAGGACCCAACGGTGAACCAGTTGGAAGAGTACGTTGCCGACCTGCTGGGGCACGAAGCCGCGCTGTTTGTCCCAACCGGGGTGATGGGCAACCAGCTTTGCTTGAAGGTCCTGACCAACCCCGGCAACGAGGTCCTGCTTGGCGAGCGAAGCCACATTTTCAACTACGAGACCGGCGCGCCCGCGCTTCTTTCCGGGGTTCAGGTTCACATCCTTCCCGATGATGATGGATGGATGGAGCTTCCCGCCATTGAAGCCGCAATCAGGGAAGATGCCTACTATCTTCCCCAAACAACCGTGATTGCCGTTGAGCAAACCCACAACCGCGCCGGCGGAAGCGTGATCCCGATGGAGCATCTGCGGCAGATTGTGGAGCTGGGGCGGGGCAAAGGGATTGGCCTTCATCTGGATGGAGCGCGGCTTTGGAATGCCTGCGTGGCCACCGGAATTTCCCCGCGCCAGTACGCCTCCCAGTTCGACACCGTCTCGGTCTGCTTATCGAAGGGATTGGGCGCGCCGATTGGCTCGGTGATGGCTTCAACAGCCAAGCGTGTGACGCTGGCGCGGAAGTTCCGCAAAGCCTGGGGCGGTGGGTGGCGGCAAGCCGGAATCCTTGCGGCGTGCGGGCTGTTCGGGCTGCGCCACCAGATGGACCGCCTGCGCGAGGATCACCAGAAAGCCGCGTGCTTTGCAGAGATTCTTTCCCGCAGCCCCATGATTGAAATCCCACGCTTCCCGGAAACGAATATCGTGGTGTTCAAAACGGTTGGCTTCGATTTGCTTCGGCTTGCCGACGTGATGAAAGGGGAGGGGGTGTGGCTTTCGACCGCGTTCAAGGGGCTGCTCCGTGCGGTCTTCCATCTTGATGTCACCCTGGAGCAATCGGCGCACGCTGCCCAAGCAATCGTTGCCGCGCTGGAACGGGAGAACAAGGTAGCGGCAGGTCTTTAGCCTGCCCAGTCTTTCAGGAGAAATGAGGCACCGAAGGCTAAAGACCTTTTACCAATCCCGACGGAGGTCGGGACGGCTACCAGTGGGGTAGTGGTCGGATGTCAGGGTAGCGGCAGGTCTTTAGCCTGCCCAGTCTTTCAGGAGAAATGAGGCACCGAAGGCTAAAGCACCGAAGGCTAAAGACCTTCGGCTACCTTTTACCAATCCCGACGGAGGTCGGGACGGCTACCAGTGGGGTAGCGGTCGGATGTCAGGGTAGCGGCAGGTCTTTAGCCTGCCTCGGGGAACATGAGACGCCGAAGGCTAAAGACCTTCGGCTACCTTTTACCAATCCCGACGGAGGTCGGGACGGCTACCTTTTATCAATCCCGATTCAATCGGGATATTTTTCAAACAACGACTTCAGAACACACACACAACCCACAGACTTCAATCACCATGACCACAATCCTTTGTTTTTACCACGCACCGTGCAACGATGGGTCGGGCGCGGCGGCGGCGTTGCATCATCGCCTTGCGGAGCATGGGATGTTGGAAGGAACCGACATCCGCTTCTGCCCGATGACCTACAACACCGAGTGGAACGAGCCATTCCACGCCAACTATCTTCACCATGAAATCGTGCCGAAGCACCCTGTCAAGGAGATCTATCTGTTGGATGTCAGCTTCTCCAAAGTGAAATATGACCAGCTGATCCAGCACCTTCGGGCAACCGAGAAGCTGGCCACTGAAAAACCACGCACCGTTTGCATTGACCACCACGAATCGGCACGCCAGCAGCGCGAGGAGTTGCTTCAATTCTGCGACGAAGCGGTGATTGAAATGGGACCCGGGCTAAGCGGCGCAACGCTGGTGTGGAACTACTTCAACAACGCCTGGGGGGTGGCCACCGAAACGCCCGCACTGCTGCGGTACATTGCCGACCAAGATATTTGGGAATGGGCGTTGCCCAACTCCGCCGAAATCAATGCCGCGCTGAACACGATGGACGGCTACGTTGACTCCATGCAGCACCTTCTGAACGAGTTCCTTGCCAACCCCGATGGAGTGCTGGCGCGGTTGTTATCGGAAGGGAGGGGGATTGTGAAAATGGTGGATGCACAGGTCGCCAAAGTGATGCACCACACCGTGGACCTCCATGTGGATGGCGTGACGATTCGCGTGGTGAACTCCAGCGCGTTCAGCTCCGAGCTTGGCAACTTCCTTTGCAACCACAGCCACGATAAGCCCAACGCTATCGGGTTGATTTACTCAATCCAGGAGGACTGGGCGGTGCGCTGCTCCATTCGCTCGATTGAAGGGGGGAAGCTGAACGCCCGCCAACTTGCCGAACGATTCGGCGGCGGCGGCCACAACCACGCCAGCGGCTGCCGGTTCCGCAACTACCAAGAATTCCAAGCCGCGCTGAACCGTGGGTTTCGGGGAGCCGAAGAGGCAGAGTGAGGCGAACAAGAGGTTGCAGTGAAAGCCCTCCACCGCCCAGCGGGGGAGGGTTGGGTGGGGGTGATGCCGAAAATGGTGAAGCCTACCAGCCCGCCACCGCAGCAAGCCCCCTCCCCGCCTCCCCCAATTCTGGGGGAGGGGTCGGCAACAAATGCTTGGGATTGAGTGAGAAAACGATCAATAGCCAGAACCATTTCCCCCCAGCATTGGGGGGACGCGTAGCCGCTTGCGGCGAAGCAGGGGGGCGCGGCGGGTAGCCGTGCCGATTGAATCGGGGCGGTTATCATCACTCATGCCGATTTCTTGTTACTCCGCAATTCTTGCGCGGACGCTGCGGGCGTACATCCGTTCTTCGGGATAGCGAAGCACCGCTGCGCTGGCAGCTTCCCCCAACCCTTCGGTTCTTGTTTTGGGAAGATTGAGAACGTCCGCCACTGCGGCTGCGCGGCTGCGCGAAAGTTGCAAGTTCCCCGATGCCTCCCCTAAATCATCGGTGCTTCCTATCAGCGTTGCGGTTGCGGTGGAGTCACCAACCAAACGGCGAAGCTGGCGGATTGCCTCGGCATCCTTCGCGGCAAGCCGTGCGCTCCCAAACGGAAACAACGCCAACGCCTCCAGCACCACCTTCTGGCGTAGCTGCGTTCGCAGGTAGAGCGGGCCGGAGCTTGGGGCAACCCCTGCGCCCCGGTCGCGGGTGATTGCGGCCAACTCCACACGCTCGATGGTTTCAGCAGCCGTCTCCGCTTGGCCGCTCGGTGGCTCCACAACGCCTTCCACCGCAATGGTTTCCCCGCTGCTGCTGCGCGTTGCCAGCCGCTTGGCCGCCCCCGATTCGCGCCGAAGCTCGACGGCAAGAAGCGAATCGCTTCCCGGGAAAACCGTTCCAGCAATTATCGCCGTTGCTGCGGGCATTGTTGTGTCGCGGAAGACGATGGGGGCAAGAATCGCCGGATCGCCCGAGCTAATTTCCGCACGGATATTCTCGGCAGCCCCTTCCGCCGAAGTCGAGAGTGTGGGCGCGTCCGGCATCACCTTTCCGGAAATCGCGATGCGCCCGCGTTCGATTCCCCACGCCGCCGAAAGGTACTCCGCCACCGCAGCCGCGCGCGCAGTGGCCACCCCGATTGCTTCCGCTGCGGGCGCGTCCGGCGCGGTTCCGGCAATCCTGATGTTGGCTTGGGGTGTGGCGCGAAGCCGTGCGCCAATCGTGTCCAACACTTCCCGGTGAAGCCGGATTGCTGCCGCAATTTCACCCCCAATTTCCCCCGGCTGCCGGCCCGCTTGGTTCCGCAGCCGATACCGCTCCGGAATCGCCACCGAACCGGAATCAAAAAAGATGAAAGGGAGAAGGGGAAGAATCTGCTGGCGGACAATTCGCAGCTGCTGAACCGTTGCGGTGTCGCCCCCGGGTTCTTTCCACGTGGCGGAGAACCGCAGCGGGATGCTGGGTGGTGGCGGTGCGGGGGCAATCGGTTGCTCGGGAATGGGCTGCCCGAAGGGAAGCTCGGCAACGGCTGGGACCGCTGGCTTGTTCCAATCATCGTTCCAAAACTGATACTCCGCTCCAATCCGCAGGCTGATGCTGGTCCAGCTGAAGGGGGTCCATGAGATTGGAGAAGTGAGATAGCGGCGAACGGCAACCGACGGGAGTAGCCGCAACGATGTGCCAGCGATGATCGGCAGGGAAATCTCGGCATCGGCAGCAATGGCTATCCGGTTCCCATCCCCGCTTCCCGCGCCGATGCTGCGTGATTGCCCCCCTTCCAGAAACTCCGCATTTGCCGGGGTGACGACCTCCTCCCGCGCCGAATATTCCTGGCCAATCGCCACCGCAACCCCGGGGCCAACGCCAACCCGCAGCGGAAATGGAAACGGCTGAACATCGGCAAGCGCGGTGAGCCAGATGGTGGAAAGATCAATCGTGTTGACAAACCTGGTGATGGCGGTGCTGGTTCCGTTGGGGGTGAGTATCTGGGCCGGGTCGGTGCAGTTGAACGACTGCTGGAAACTCCCTTTCCGGAAGCCAAGCACCCCCCGCAGTCCGAACTTTGCTCCAAAATCTTTGGCATATCCAACCCCAACTTCGATGGATGTTCCTTCCCCGCGCTGGTAGGCTCCGCACGCCGTTGCATCCACCACAGCCCCGCCAGAAGCGATGGCATAATTCGATGAAAAAAAATCCCACACGTATCCCACAAAGCCGGAGAGGCGGGAAGTTTTTAGGGAGTCAGGAGGGAGCGGGGCGGGGGCGTGAGGTTCCTGCTGCGCGGTTGCTGTTGGGGCAAGAAGCACCCATGCGGCAATCCAGATTCCAGTCCAGATTCCAATCCATTCCAGAACCCGCGCCGGAAGCGGGCGCGTGCGGAAGTTGTTCATCACCGTGCCAGAATCATCCACCGTGAAAGGGTTTGCAAACCAACGCGAAGGGTGTAGCGATAGACGCCAGGGGGAAGGTCGCCCGCCTCAATCGTGATCTGCTGCCGCCCGGCAACCTGCGTGCCCTGCATCGGCTGAAGCAGGGTGTTCCCCAGCAGGTCGGTCACGGTCAACTCCGCCTGGCCGTTGAATGGGACCTCGAACTCAATCACCGTGGTTGAGCTGAAGGGGTTGGGGACGTTTTGCTTCAAGTCAATCAGCCCCGCCGCCCGAAGCAGCCGCCCGTGGGCATCGCAGTAATTCTCCAGGAAGAACGCTCCGTTTGTGGTGGCCACCACCGCCCGTTCGTCGGCAGGAATTCCCCAAATGGAAATTGGCGTTGCCACCGTGTCGCCCCGAAGCACTTCCCAAACAATCGTGGCAACCGTGTCGCCAATTAGGCCGCCGGAAGGCTTGATGGAAAGCCCGCGAAGGATCACCCCGCCGCTGTTTGTGTCAATCTGGACCGTCGGCCAATTCCCGTTCTGGTGCTGGAATCTCACGCTGCGTGGCTGAAGCAACCGGTGGTTTCCCGCTTGGATTCCAACGTCGGCGCGGATCTGGCGGCTGCTTCGGTTGGTGGCGATTACCGGGGTTTGGACTTCGCCGCCCCAACGCCCTATCACGTGGCCAATGCCAATCGTGACGGTGTCAAGCCGGTCGCTTCCTCCATCGCCCCAAAGGTAGATGCGAAGCGTGTCGGGGCAAGGCTTGGAAAGAATCAGCCGCAGCGTTCCGGTGAACACCCCAACGGAGTCGGGCAAGAAACGCACCGGAAGGGGGAAGCTCCCGTTCGGGGCAACCACCTGCGGCGATGCAAACGCAACGGAAAACGCCGGCCCGTTTTCGATGAAGGCCTCGGCAATCAACACCGAATCGGAGGAGGGATTTGCCAGCGTCAGATTCCCCTCTGCCGACGTTCCAACAACGGCTTGGTGGCGCATGGAGTCGGGGTAATCCACCGCCACCAAACGGAGGGTTGCCGTCATCGGGATGCGGCGTTCGCCAGCGCACAGCGCGGAGCGGATCACCAGCGATTCGGTGATGGCGTTTGGCGGCAGGGTGGCATCAATCGTCACGGCCTGTTCCTCCCCTGGCCGCAACACCACCTGGTTGCTTGGGGCAACCAAAAAGTTCGCGGAAGTGGAGGTGATGGAGAATGTGTCGGCCACGCTTCCTTCGTTGCGAAGCCGCAGCTGCTGGCTGATGTTGGTGTTGCACGGGGCAACGCCAACAAAGCGGACCTCCGTTGCCACATTCCCCGATTGGTCGCGCAGGCTGCTTCCCACCATTTCCCGCTGGGCTGTTAGTTGGGCACTCAGTTGGGTTTCCAATGCTGGCTCGGTCAGCAGCAGCAAGCGGTCGGTAATTGCCCCTTGCGGCCCTGGCTTCATTCCAACAATCACCGTGGCCGCGCCCCCGGGAGGAAGGTCCAGCGGGAAGGGGGAGTTGAGCATCTGGAAGGACGAGGATGGATCGGCAAAGGTGGCTTGAGTGATCCGAACAACGGTGGTTCCGTGGTTCCGCACCGTGATGGAATCAACGGCGGCTGCGATGTTGCAGGGAAGAACCGACCCGAACGATAGCTGGTTGGTGCTAAGGACCAATTCCTGCAACGTCACCTCCACGGAAACTTTGCCAACCACCCTTTGCTGGCAAGGGGAAGTGGTGATTGCAACGATGCTTGCCGCCACCTGGCCCGCGGTGGAATCGCCAACAAACTGGATGGTGATGGCCCGCTTTTCGCCAGCCCGCAACCGCAATGGCAGCAGTATTCCCTGAATCTGAAATTTTGCGCCGGATAGATAGATGCTGTCAATCGTGACCTCGGTGCTTCCGTTGTTCACCAGCTCGATAACGCCGGACGCTGGCACCCCAACCGGCGTTGCCCCCAGGTTGATGCTTTGCTGAAGCCACGCCACCGAAGTCTCCACCACATCAAGGTGAAGGGTGATGGAGTCGGCAAGGCCACATTCTGCGTACTGGATGGTGAAGTTTTCGTTGAAGCTCCCGGCTTGCGTGCTGGCCAACCCAATCCGCACGGTATCGGTGGTTCCCGGGGGAATTGCACGGCTGGAAATTTGCACCGCGAACGGGAGTTGGTTTCCGGGTTGCTGGATCACCTCCACGATATTCACCGGCACGTTCCCGCGATTCCTGACGGCGATTGCACGCCAGACCGTATCTGCCGATCGGCAGACTTCGGATTGCGCTGTTGGCACCAAGCTGGCCGCCGTTTGCGGGGTGCTGAACGTTGCCGAACAAGGGATTTTCAGCAAGCCGTTCGCCAGCGTGCTGTCGTTGCTTTGGATGGTGAGCGTGTCGCGCTGCTGGGTGCTGGTTGGGGTGATTTGGTACCGAACAACAACGGAATCACGAGCGGAAACCGTCACGGGCCAAGCCGTTGGGTTTACCAGAACGAACGAGGAGAGGGGCGAACTGAAACGCGCCGAGCGGAGAAGCAAATCGCTGTTCCCGGCGTTCCTCACCACAATCGAATCCGTTGCCACGGCTCCGCAGGTGGCAAGCTGAAGCGTCCGCTCCGGCGGGGCAACAATGTAGGGATTGGTTGCTTTGAATTTCACTACAATGAAGGTGTCCTTTCCGCATGGCTGCGTCCGGACCCAGAACCGGCGTTCGTGGGGGAGCGTATCGGTGGCGCGGGCTTCGAAGCAGAGCATCATGTACTCGCTTCGTTGCAGCTGAAGATTTACCACGGTGTTTTTCAACGTGATGGCTGAGCTTCCGTTCAGCGGCTTCACCGACTCGATAATTTGCGGGCCATCGCCAAGGTTCGCAACGCGGATGCAAATGGCCGAGGGGGTCCGGAGTGGGGCCGGCGGAATCGTCACCACGGTATCGGGATCAATCTCATAAACGATCTTCCTGCGGTAGCCAGAAATCGTCACCTGGTGGGGCGATGCGCCTGCGTCGGGGTCGTTGTTCCGCAGTTGCAGCGTTGCGCCGCATTGGCCGGTTCCGTTCATATCGGTTTGCACAACCAAGCCAACAACCGCGCCGATGGGGACCGAGAATGGAGGAAGGGGGCGAACGATGCTGAAGGTCCCAGAGCGCATATCGCTGAACCACGCGCTATCCACCCGAAGCGGATACGACCCCATGTTGCGAATCGGGATGGTGTCGTAGCGGCGGTAGTTGCAGACCATCGTGTCGGCTTTGTGGGTGGCTGGCGCGGCGATTCTTGGGCGCACGCCGCGGCCTTTCACCACAACGGAAATTGGTGGGCCGCCATCAAGCAGCGTCAGCTCGACGTTGGCAATTTTCACCCCTTCACTTTTTGGTTGGAAGGAGCTAAGCACCCCGGCCGATCCGCACGACGGGACTGCAATCGGAACCACCGTGGATTGCAGGTTGAAGTGCGCGGAATCGGCTCCGGTTGTTCGCCACGTTTGGATTGAGCCAGCGGTCCCGATGGACTTCACCGCAACAAGGGAATCGCCCCGTTTGGTTCCCACCAAAACATCTCCAAAATTAATGGTGTCGCGAATGGGGAGGTAGTAATGGGGGATGAACTGGTAGATGCCATCGCCAACGGCCCAGCCGTGGGTGGCATCGGTGAAATGGATGTCGTCAATGCGGTCGGCGGTGGCCATTCCGCAGGAGGTGTTCGTCCACGTTGCGCCGCCGTCGGTGGTTTTGAACGCGTTGCCATTATCGCCGCAGGCCCAGCCGTCGGTTCCGCTGTACATGGTGATGCCCCACATCACCACCGAAGGGAAATTTGCCGAAGCCCAAGCCGACCCGCCATTGGTGGACTTTAAGATTTTGCCGCCACCAAGCGCGCCGCAACTTGTCCCATTTGCCGAAGCAGTAAAGACGTTCCCCGCCGCCGTGACCAAATCTTCCTGCCAGCCTCCGGACCCCGTTGGAAGGTAGCTCCATGATGCGCCGCCATCGGTTGATTTCCAATGCTTCCCGCTTCCGCCGGCGGCGTGATATGCGCCGTTGGTGTAGCCCATTCCGCCAACGGCAACGTCGGGGCTGCTGTGGGTGTACGTCACCGATGACCACGTTGCGCCGCCGTTGGTGGTTGCGCAGAAGGTCACGGTGGAATCGGCACAACCGCCAAAGCCAAGCACGCCGTTGTTGGCATCAATAAACCAGCAGCTGGTGCTTCCGGCAATGGTTGGGGATGTTGGGGAGATATTGGACCACGTTGCACCGCCATCGGTGGTTTTCCAAATGCCATCATCCCCGGAGATGAACCCGGTGGAGGAGCTAACGAAGCAGATGTCGCGGTTGGGCGAGCTTTTGGCGTTGGGGAGGGAAGCGGTTTGCCACGTTGTTCCGCCGTTGGCTGTGCGGAGGATCGTGCCGTTGAAAGAGGTTATCCACCCGTGCTGGTTATCGAAGAAGAAGACCTCGTTGTAAAAGCCGGAGGAGTAGCTGGTGAGTTTCCGCCATTGTGATAGAGCGGTGTTCGGGAAGGACACCGTGGCAAGAACCAGAAGGCAGGGAAGAATGGCACGCTGAAACGACGGAGACATAGGAAGCTCCCCAAAAACGTGAGTAGCGTGAGTGAATTGGCTGGCTTGAAAAGAAAGCCTCCAACAACGGGCTGCATGATACGAAGGAGTTAGCGAACTCAAATGGCCCGGGATCAAGGAATTTGAGAATAAAAATAAATCCGTTATTGCATTAGAGAAAACACTCTCAAAAATCAAACAAACAACAACAAAGCAACCCCGCTGATTGTTGATTCCGGTTGCTGGCACTTGCTCATCTCAGCCTTCGTTCCCTTTACCAAACCACTGGCGGAGGTGAGGAACAGAAGCCCGACTGCATTGGTTGCAAGGGGAGAGAGTGGAAGCCTCCGAAATCTCATCAAAGATTTTTTTTTCTCCCTTCCTCAATCCGGTTGCTGGCTTTTTCCGTATCTCCCCACAATCAACGCCTGTCGGTATCCCAATAACCGTACCAATTCCTCAAGTAGGGGGCAACAATGAAGAAACGCCACTGGCTGAAAACGCTATCCGGAGCCATAGCAGCTTTGTCGCTTAGCTTGCCGATGCAACCGGCATTCGGCTCCAGCCACCGAGAAGCACCACTTATCAGCAACGACCCGTTAGCTGACAACACGGACCTGTACGTGTTCAGGAGTCCCGACGACCCCAACACCATCACCATCATCGCAAACTACATCCCCTTGGAGCTGCCGGAAGGGGGGCCGAACTACGCCAGCTTCGGCCAGAACATCCAGTACCTTGTCCACATTGATAACGATGCAGGAAAGAAAGGGGATGAGATCGTGTATCGCTTCACCTTCTCCCAAACCAACCAGGACCCAACAACGTTCTTCAACATCCGGCTTGGGAAGGAGAATCTGAAGACCACGTACACCGCCGAGAAGAGCACCGACGGGGGGAAAACCTTCCAGATAATCGTCAACAACGGCATTGTTCCGCCGCCCAATATTGGCCCACGCTCAATTGAGGGGGCGGCTGGGCTGAACAAATCGTACGAGCAACTGATGGCCGCCGCCATCACCACCGCATCCACCGGCGAGACGGTTTTCTGCGGCCCGGTTGATGATCCGTTCTTCGTTGACCTGGGCGGCATTTTCGATCTTGGCCAAACACGCCTGAAAGATGCCCAGGGATTTGAGCGTGCCCGCGATGCGGTGGCCGGGTTCAACTGCCACGCAATCGCGCTGAAGATTCCGATCCAGCTTGTCCAAAAAGATGGGAAGCCGGTTAGCGAAGCCAAAAACATCCTTGATGGCGACTACACGATTGGCGTGTGGACCAGTGCCAGCCGCCCAAAAGTCACCACGCTCCGCACCGACGGGAATCCCCCCGACGTTTCCGGCGAATGGGTGCAGGTCTCGCGGCTTGGAATGCCGCTGACGAACGAGGCCGTGGTCCCAATCGGCATGAAAGATTACTGGAATGCAATCACCCCGTACGATGATGCCGAGGTGGCGGTGTTCGCGAAGTACTTCATGAACCCAGAGCTTGCGTTGTACATGGACGACAGCCAGTTCGGCGGCGCGGTTCCGGCGTTTGCGAAGCTGCGCATCCAATCCAAGTCGTTAGGCTCGTTCGATTTCCGCAACGGGAAAGATGGGCTGTTCGGGCTTCCGGAATCGGCACGCGCAGGGACGGCACTGAGCGACCAACTGTTCGGCGGCATCCTGCTGGGGAAAGGCGAGCCACGCCGCGTTGACGTTCTTCCGGCATTCTACACCGGCGTTCCGAACGTTCCGCCGTACCAGCTTGCCACCGGAAAAAATGGGAACCCGCTTGCCGTTGGGAAGCCATTCGCTAACAATTTCCTTCCGTCATTGGGTGATATGCTTCGGCTGAACATGGCCGTTCCGGTAACGCCGCGCAACGATCCAAAATTCAGCTCGCTGGGGCTGGTGCAAGCCGCCGTGCTTGGCCTGACCGATCCGGCCTACAACCAAGATGCCAGCCTTCAGTTCATCCCGAACATGGATGGATTCCCGAACGGCCGCCGCTTGGAGGATGACGTTACCCGAATCGAGCTTCAAGCGGTGGCGGGCGTTGTGCTTGCTGCGGTTGGGCTGTGGTACGATGACTATATCCCGGGCCAAACAAGCTCGCCAGTTACGCCGGGGCTGCTGGGCGTGCTGACCTACTCCGCAGGGCCGGAAGCCAACGACCTTCCATTCCGCGCCGAATGGCCATACATGGCCCCGCCACATCGCGGCTACGATTACGTGAAAAAGCTGACAACCGGAATCCGCCGCGACGACGACCCAACGCCCGCAAGCGCGCTTGGTATCTCCGCTCCGGTTGGGCAGTTCGTGGGCCAGAATTTCCCGAACCCAGCCGCTACCGAAACGCAACTCCGTTTCCACGTCAACGCCGTGGGGAACACTCGCGTGGTGGTCTATGATGTCCACGGAAACCAAGTCACCACGTTGGTGAACCAGCGTGTGGAGCCAGGAACCTACGTCACCAAATGGGAGCCAACCCAAGATGTGCCGTCGGGAACATACTTGGCCCAGCTTGTGGTCAACGGCTCCACCGTCTCTTCCATGAAGATCACGCTGGAACGGTAAACTTGGGAGGATAAGAAGAGGAGGGGGGGGATTGCGATCATGCTCCACTGGCAGTTGCCAGAACAAGGAGTGATATGAGGGAGAGAGTCTCTCTCTCTATCCATCTGGCAACTGCCGGGAGCATGAATCCAACCAGCTCGGAAACGAAGCAAACTCCAAACACACACACTCACGCACATTGGCCGAAGCAAAAAGGCTGCAAAACCTGCAAACCACCATGGCTTTTATCCTCCGATCTTCCGCAACCATCCTGCTGCTAATTGCCTTGCTTACCGGCTGCGGAGATCAGCAGCAGCAAGCCGCAGCAAGCAACGGCCAGACGACAACAGCGGCATCGGGTTCTTTGCTCCCTGATTTGAAGAAGCGGACGTTTGAATCCCAGCCTTCGCCGGAGTTCGCAAAGTGGCAAAAGCAGATTGCGGAATATCAAGCCGAGGTTGCGAAACATCCCGACCAGCTGGCCAACTACTTGAAAGCTGCGGAAATCTACTTGCAGGAATCGCGGGTTTCGGGCGATCATCATTTCTACATCCCGGTTGCCAGCGCAATTCTGGACACCGTGCTTGTCCGCCAGCCGAACAACTTCCAGGGGCTGATGCTGCGGGCATTCATCTCCATGACGCAGCATCAGTTTGCCAACGCCAAGCAGCAAATCCAGAAAGCGATTGCCACCAACAGCAAGAACGCTTTTGCTTGGGGGGTGCTGTGCGATGCCTTTGTTGAGCTTGGCCAGTACGACAGCGCGGTGGTGGCCTGCGATTCGATGATGGCGATTCGCCCCGACATCCGTGCCTACTCCCGCGCCTCCTACTTGCGCGAACTGTTCGGCGATGCAAAAGGGGCGATGGAGTTAATGGTTCAAGCCGTCAACTCCGGCGGATCGGGGGAGGAATCGAAGGCTTGGGCGGCCTACACGCTGGGGATGCTCTACCTTAACGCAGGGAAGCTGGACACCGCCCAGTATATTTTCCAGAAAACATTGGAGGAACGCCCTTCCTATCCATACGCCACGGCCGGGCAAGCAATGGCGAAAGGAATGCGGGGGGAATACCCTGCGGCAATGGAGCTTCTAACAGGGGTGATGGAGGTTTCCACCGAGCATATTTTCCTTGAACAGCTTGCCGATCTCTATTTGGCCATGAACAAACCGCAGGAAGCAAAGGGGCTGGAGCAGAAGGTGATCGAGGCGTTCAAGCAACATGAGGAATCGGGGTGGAATGTTGATCGTGAGCTTGCGCTGTTTTCGGCGAACCACCGGATCAATCTGGACGACGCGGTGGCGCGTGCCAAACGGGATCACCAATCCCGCCCGGCAAACATTGATGCTTGCGACACCTACGCTTGGGCACTTTTCCAAAACAACACCGCTGCCGACGCGCTTCCGCTAATCCGCACCGCGATTCGGATGAACACGCAGCACGCAACGCTTTTCTACCACGCCGCCGCGATCTACGCCGCCAACAACCTTCGCGATAGCGCAGCAATTCTGCTGAAGAAAGCCACAGCAATCAACCCGGGAATTGACATTATCAACCGTGCGGCAGCCGATAGCTTGCGGCTACGTCTCCGCTAACCGTTCTTCGTTCCTTTTACTCTGTTTTTCCATTTCATGGGATCACGTTTCTTCGCTCCCCGTTCGGTGTTGATCGCGCTTCTGCTGGTTGTGCCAGCAATGGCGGGGCGGTTGCAAGCGCGTCACGATATCCATATCGGCTACTGCCGTGCAGTGGTGTTCCCAACGGTGGTCAGCGGGAAAGTCACCTACTACAAGGACGATTTTTTTGCGGCACTGCGCCAGCATCAACTGCAAGCGGAGTTGAAGTCACCCGATTTCTATTCCTACCTGAACCAACACTTGCAGCTGCATGAAGGGGAGCGGGCAATCCCCTTAATCGTGGATCAATATGGCGAAGATGAATCCACCATTTGGTTCACCTTCAAGTTCTATTTCACCCGTGCCAGCAAGACGTTGCAGCTGCTTCATTCCTCCATTACCGATCTGCACCGCGACCAGCTAAACATCACGAACATTACCGGGTTGGCCGAAGCAAGCGGAACGTTATCGGCAACAAGCCCTTTGCTGCAACTGAACCTCTAAACAAACGGGACAAAGGCTGAGATGAACGAGTTCGGGACGTTTTTCAACATTGGGTTGCGCCATATCCTTGAAGGCTACGATCATCTCCTGTTCTTGCTTGGGTTGATCCTTGTGGCGCGTTCATGGCGCACGTTGCTGGCGGTTGTCAGCGCGTTCACCATTGCCCACTCCACCACGTTAGCACTCAGCGCGCTGGACCTGTTGGCAATCCCTTCAATCATCACCGAAACGCTGATTGCCGCCTCGATTGTGTACGTCGGCATCGAGAACAACGTGCGCGGGGGGGAAGGCTCGCAGCGGTGGATTGTTGCTGGCTTGTTTGGATTGATCCACGGCGCAGGGTTTTCCGGCCATCTTGTTGGCTTGCTGAAAGGGGTGATGGAGCAAGGAAGCACGTGGCCAGCATTGATCGGCTTCAATGTGGGGATCGAGGTTGGGCAGGTGATTGTTGTGCTTGCGGCACTGCCATTGCTTTGGCTGGCTGAAAAACAAGGGCTTCGGGAAAAGATTGTCCCCGAAGTTTCGCGGATGATTGCCGCCGTTGGTGGCGTGCTGGTGGTTGCCAGAATATGGGGGATTGAGTGAATCAGTCCTTTGGAATCCCGTAATCGTCCAGCGAAATCCTTCGGGTAATCTTTCAGCAACCGACACCAAGTTTCCGATTCACCACCTATCTTTGGTGCTGTCATCGTTTTCCTTGCACAGCACCCATGACTTCCCGAATCGCAGACCGCCTTGCTGCCGGACGGCGCAAACATTTTGTTGGCCGCCAGGGCGAGGTTTCGTTGTTCCGGTCGGCAATCGCTGCCGGCCAACTCCCTTTCCATGTCCTGTACGTTACGGGGCCCGGGGGGGTGGGGAAGACGACGCTGCTTCACCGCTACATCAGCATCGCAACCGAGGAGTTCGGGTTCCCATCGGGCATTATTGACGCACGGAACGTTGAGCCAACCCCTGTGGCGTTCGGCAACGCCTTGCGGGCATTGTTTCAGCTTCCGTTGGAGGCTTCCCCGGTGGAGCATCTGGGGCAGCTTCCTTCCCGCTTTATTCTTTGCATTGACACCTACGAATCGCTGGAAACGTTGGAGGAGTGGATTCGCGAGGAGTTCATCCCGCAGCTTCCCGCCAACGTGCTGGTTGTGCTTGCCGGAAGAAATCACCCACCAAATGAATGGAGAACCGACCCCGGGTGGCAGGAGCTTGTTCGGATTCAGCCGCTGCGGAATTTGCAGACCGAGGAAAGCCGTGAGTATCTGACCGGGCGGAGCATCCCCAGCGACCAGCAGCAGGCGGTGCTGGATTTCACCTACGGCCACCCGCTGGCATTGTCGCTGGTGGCGGATGTCTTTGCCTATCATGGAAACATCCATTTCACCCCGGAGCTGCAGCCGGACATTGTGAAGATGCTGCTGGAAAGATTTCTGCAGCGGGTTCCTGGACCGGCGCACCGGGTGGCGTTGGAGGCGTGCGCGCTGGTTCGCGTCACCACCGAAACGCTGCTGGCCGAAATGGTTGGATTGCCCGGAACCCACGAACTGTTCCACTGGCTTCGCTCCCTTTCGTTTGTGGAATCGGCTGCCGATGGGCTGTTCCCGCACGACCTTACCCGCGAAGCATTAGTTGCCGACCTCCGTTGGCGCAATCCCGATTGGTATATCGAGCTTCACCGCCGCGCCCGCAGCTACTACGCAACCCGACTGCAACAGGCTCAAAGCCACGACCAGCAACGATTGCTGTTCGATTACACCTACCTCCATCGTGATAATCCGGTCATGCGGCAGATGTTCCTGTGGCAGGGGGTGGGGAATGCTTTGGCCGACTTCTCGCGGGAATCGGATTTCCCGCAATTACTCCAAATGGTGCAACGCCATGAAGGGGATCAATCGGCGGAGCTTGCGGCCTTCTGGTTCCAACGCCAGCCGGAAGGGGTGCTGGTGCTGCGAACGCCGCAGGGAACTCCGGTTGGATTTCTGATGACGCTATCGCTGGAACAGATGGCTCCGGAAGACCGCGAACGGGACCCGGCAACGTCCGCTTGTTGGGCGTATTTGCAGCAGCACGCGCCGCTGCGCGCTGGCGAGCGTGCCACGCTGTTCCGCTACTGGATGGCCGCCGATAGCTACCAGGATATTTCCCCGGTACAAAGCTCGGCGTTTATCAATGTTGGGCGGTATTACCTGACGACCCCGAACCTTGCCTTCACCTTTTTCCCCTGCGCCAACCCAGATTTTTGGGCGCAAGGCTTCACGTACATTGATCTTCATCGCTTGCCGGAAGCCGATTATTCGGTTGCTGGGCATCGGTTCGGGGTGTATGGCCATGATTGGCGCGTTGTTCCGCCGATGCAGTGGCTGGCAGTGCTGGCCGAGCGGGAAACCGCCGGGGCAAACGTGGCTGGCAAGGGGGAAAAGCTGCCAGCAATGCCCCAAATCATTGTGCTCAGCAAGGATGCGTTTGACGAGGCTGTGCAAGCCGCAATCAAGCAGTTCACCGCGCCAGATCGTTTGCAAGGGAATCCGTTGCTTCGCTCGAGGTTGGTGCAGGAAGACGAACGTTCAACAACCACAGCCACGGCAATTGAAGTGCTTCAGGAGGTCATCCAAGCTGCGGCTGAACAACTTCAAGCAAATCCAAAGGAGGAGAAATTTTACCGGGCGGTCTATCGGACCTATCTCCATCCGGCAATCTCCCAAGAACGTGCGGCTGAGTTGTTGGATATCCCTTTCAGCACCTACCGCCGCCACCTGAAATCAGGGCTGGAGCGGATTCAGGATATTTTATGGCAGCGTGAGCTTGCCGGAGGCAGATAAAAAAAATTGAGCAAAACAGAAGAATGAGCAGAAAATGAGCAGTGAATGGTCTGGACGGTGAGCAATCGCCGGGGGTAAGTTGCGGTTGTCAGAATATCACATCTGGCAACCGCGTTTTTTTTATCGAAATCACCAATACCGATGGCAACAGGAATAGTTCAACGGATCATTGACGCTTGGAACAGCCATGATATCGAGCGGATCATGGAGCTTCACGATTGCCAGTATGAAGGGGGTGATGTTGGGCTTGCGGAGAAGGTTCTGGGGCATCAAGGGATTCGGACCGCCTATCTCCGCTTTTTTCGGGCCTTCCCGGACATCGTCATCACGGTAGCGGACCAAGTGGAGTCCGACGAGCGGGTGGTGATTCACTGGGTGGCGGTGGGGACGCATCGCGGCAGTTTTATGCGGATACCGGCTTCCAACAAAACGATCAGCGTTCACGGCGTTTCGCTGCTGACGCTGAAAAACGGCAAAATCTTGAAAGGAACAAGGGTTTGGGATGTAGCAGGATTGCTTCGGGAGATCGGGTTGCTGCCCGATTTACAGGCGTAATCCGAAATGCACGGAAATGATGCTTCCAACCAACTTCACTAACCAACGTCCCGCCATGAATATTGCTGACACTTGCAAACTATTAAGCGACGCAGAGCTTCTGCAGCAGATCGTCGAGAAGAACATGAAGGCGATTTCGGAGCTGTACGACCGCTACAACCGGCAGCTGTACGCGCTGGTGCTGAACATCGTGAAGGACGATGCCGAGGCGGAAGATATTCTGCAGGAAGTCTTCATGCAGATTTGGAAGAAAGCCCCAACGTACAACCGCGAACTTGGCTCGCCCAAAACGTGGCTGTTACGGATGACCCAAAACAAAGCCATTGACCTGATCCGCTCGAAGCGGTACCAGCAGAAGAAACAGGAAGCGTTTTCGCTGGACGACCAAGATGAATTAGGCGCAGCCGTTGGCCATAGCGAGAACAGCACTTGGGGAGCGGTGATGCACCAAGAGCAACGCACATACTTGTTTGAGGCGTTAAGGAAGCTGCCGATCGAGCAGCGGCACTTGATTGAGAAAGCGTTTTTGGAAGGATATACCCACCAAGAATTATCCGATGCGATGGCGATTCCGTTAGGAACCATCAAAACCAGGATCAGAACAGGGATGATGGCATTGCGGAAAGAGCTTGCGTTTCTGCAAGAGGATTATGCTCTATAATGGATATTATGTCATCTAAGTTTTATTCAACCCAAGTATTATCCCTCCCTATCCCGCGATTCTTGCCTCTTTTGATAACTACTCAGCGTTGATTGATGGCCTTTCGTGCCGAACTGGCTACTTCTCGATCCTCGTAATCGCATCCCCAACCCGAATTGTTCCTTCCTGAAGAACGCTGGCGTACAGCCGGCTCCAACCCGGATTCGTCTTCTGCGACACCCGCTGAATTGCCCCGCCCGCAAACGCAAACTTGATGGAACTGCACGGCACAGCAAAACCGGTAATCTCAAGCATCACACCTTCGCCAAGCTGCAACCGGTCGCCAGCCGACAGCTGCGACAGGTCAATCCCCGCCGTCGTGATGTTCTCGCCGATGTCCCCGGGGGTTATCGGATTGCCCTCGGCTTGCAACGCCGTAATCTGCTCCAGCGAGTACAAGCAAAGCGCGCGGGTTGGCCCACCATGATGCACCATGTCAAGATGAGCATCGCCACGGATGCCAAGCTCGGTTACTTCTCCTTCAGGAACGGGCAGTTTTGGCACGCCGCCGTTGGAGATATTGATCTGGTGAATGATTCCGTTGCTCATCTGTTCGTTTGTCTTTTACCCGTTGCTGATTGCCATGCTTCAAAACAGAGTTCCAACTCCAAGCACGTTGTTGGGGTCCAGCGTTTGCTTGGCTTGCCACATTGCTTCCATCGCTTGTTTGCCAAGCATCTGCCGCAGGTAGCTCCGTTTCAGTTTCCCAATTCCATGTTCTGCCGAAACAGTTCCCCCCAGGGCAATTGCTTTGCTCACCAAAGAATCATACACCAGCTTGGCCTGCTGAAACTCGTGGCCGCCACGCAGCAGCATATTTGCGTGAAGGTGGCAATTCCCCAAATGCCCGTACGTGACGGTTGCCAGCCCGCTGCTGGCGAACTGCTGGCGGTAGTGGCTGTACAACTCCTGGAACCTATCTTCCGGCACCGCCATATCTGTCCCGATCTTCGTTTGGCCGTGGGCGGTTAGATACTCGTACACTGCCGACGGAATCGCGTGGCGCAACGCCCGCATTCGCTCCAACTCCTGCTCCTGCTGTCCAAACCAGCTTTCCTCCATCATCGCTTTATGCCGTTGGAACAGGCTGAGCCATTCGGCCATGGCCTGCTCGTCGGAATCCCCCTGCAAATCCTGCTCAATCCAGATTGCCCCGCCAATCGCGCCATCGGGAATTCTTGCGAACTTCTGGCGAACAAGCTCCAGCGCGTTCTGGTCGGCAAACTCAAGGATGTTGGAGGTCAGCGGGTCGTTCGGATTGCGCGAGCGTGTGCGGATTTCGGCGGCGCAACGGAGCAGCGGCTCCAATGCTCGGAAAAAGATCACCCCGCCAAGCCGTGCGCTGGGAATCGGTATCACCCGAAACGTGACGGCGGTGACAACCCCCAGCGTCCCTTCCATCCCGATGAACAGGTCAACAAGGTCCATCCCAGATTTCAGGAAATACCCGCTCGCGTTTTTGATGGATGGAATGGGGAGATCGGGAATCGTGAGGTTCAGCGTGGAGCCTTCCAGCGTCTGTAATCGGGCGGTTGTGCCGTTGGCAATCGCCTCCCCCCTGCCCAGCCGCAGCCGTTCCCCCGATGCCAGCACAACATGGAGTTGCTCCACCCATTGCCGGGTTGCGCCGTACCGAAAGGTGTGTGCCCCCGAAGCATTGGTGGCCACCATTCCGCCGATGGTGCAGGTTGGTTCGGTGGGGTCTGGTGGAAGAAACAGCCCGTGGATTGCCGCAGCCTCGCGCAGCTGGAACAACCGTGTTCCGGCCCCGGCAGTGATCGTTGGTTTGGTGGGGTCAGCCCTCTCAATTATTGGATCGGGGCATATCCGCTCGGTGGAGAGTATCCATCCATCGGCAGCACCGCCCTGGGGAACGGCCCCCCCCACAAGCCCGGTTCTTCCGCCAGAAACGGTTACGCGCTTCCCCTGCTGATTGGCGGCCTTGAGAACCTCAACCACCTCCTCCTCATGTTGTGGGAACCAGACCGCTTCGGCCATCCCCCCAGCAAGATTGGATGCATCCCGCAGGAAAGGATAGATAGAGTCGGGATCACGGCGAACGAGCATGGCGATGCACCCTGAATGTTTCTACAACACACCAGCAAGCGGGGAAATAAAGCCGGTGTATCCCCAACGCCGTTCCACAATTTCAAGCACCGTATGTGGGACTCCATCCACAAGCTCTGGGACAGAATAGATTTGGCGGAAAGGGACATTGGGCATTCCTGAAACCTCATGCTCGAAGGAGATTCCATGCTCGGTAAACCGTTGGACTGCCATTTCGATATCCTCCACCACAACGGCAAGGTGATGAAGTCCTGCGTCGGTAAACCGCCGAACCCAATCAGGGATTGGGGAGCCAACCCCACGCGTATCGTTGAATGCTTGGTCAAGGTAGATCGGTGGGAACCCGGGCTTCCGGTAAACTTTTGCCCACCATGAATCCCGCTCGATTACTCCCAAGTTCGTATCGAACCTGAATCCCAATGCCTCAAACTCCAGCGCCCGCTCCTGCACATCCAACGTGCGGATTGATAGATGATCTATCGAAGGGCGCAAACCAACCCCTGCTTGGGTCAGCAACGAATGCACGATTTGCCCCGCCTTGTTCGATTCGATAAACTGGCGGATGTATTGCTGGATAACCTGCTCGATATGCCGATTAGCGATTTCCATGGCGTTAGTAGGAAAGTTGGAAGAGATGTGAGGAAACGGTTTTCTGGATGATGCTTCGCCAGTTTGCGTCCCCGGGGAAGCTACTGGGCGATTCCAACCCCCTCGATAATCGCCATTGCCGCACCGGTTGGCGATTGTGAGTAGGCCGTGACAAGCTCAATCTGGGCGCGAAGATCATTTCTTCGTTCAGCGGTCCAAAAACGCTGGCGCAGGCGGTTCTCAACTTCTTCAACAATCCGCTCTTCCTCCCGATTTTTCCGCCGTTCCTGGAACGTTCCGTGCTCCTGGGCATGTGCGCGGTGCGCTTGGATTGCCTCACCAATTTTGGAAATTCCTTCGCCGGTCATTCCAATTGTTTTTATGACTGGGGGATTCCACTGCGCGGGGTCGTGGGTGATTTTGAAAGTAAGGATGGTTTTCAGCGCGGCCACCGCTTGGTCCGCGCCATCCCTGTCCGATTTGTTCATCACGAAGATATCGGCAATCTCCATCAGCCCAGATTTCATTGCTTGGATCGAGTCCCCCGATTCCGGCACCAGCACAACGATTGTGGTGTCGGCGGCCTTCGCAATGTCCAGTTCCGACTGGCCAACGCCCACGGTTTCAAAAATGATGATGTCGTATCCGCTTGCGGCCAGCACATCGGCCAGTTCTTGCGCTTTCCCGCTTAGCCCCCCCAAACTTCCCCGGGAAGCCATCGAGCGGATGAAGACGTCGGGGTCCAGCGTCTCCGATTGCATTCGGATCCGATCGCCAAGAATTGCCCCACCGGTGAATGGAGATGTTGGGTCAATGGCAATCACCGCCACCCGTTTTCCGGCTGCGCGGTAGTGGCGGATCATCTGCTGGGTAATGGTTGATTTCCCAGCCCCAGGTGGTCCAGTGATGCCGATCCGGTAGCTGTTCCCCGAGCGCGGATAGAGTGCCGAAAGAAGCTCCACCCACCCCCTCCCTTCGTTTTCCACCACCGAAAGGGCGCGGGTGATTTGCCGCTTATTGCCGGCAAGAATGGCATCTATCTTTTCTTGTATATTGGTTTCAGTCATGGCCGCCAAAGTTATGAAGAAGCGGCAACTGCGCAACGACACAGCACACATGGAAATCAATACCCTAATCCAAGAAGCACGCACGGTGCAGGGGGAAGCTCTATCCCCAAGCCACATCCGTTTCACTTCCGTTGGCGAAATGCTGGTGCAGCAGGCAATCGCACAAGCGGATCACCTCTATCTCTCCTTTGCCGAAGATGGCGTTATTCAGCAGCGATACACCTACCTCCAGTTCAAGGATGCCGTTGCCAGCATTGCCGCTGCACTGGTGGAAAAAGGGATACGGCGTGGAGATGCGATTGCCACATTTGGGCATAATCACCCCCAGACCGTCATCCAATATTTTGCGGCCTGGTGGATTGGCGCGGTTGTTGTCCCGATTAACCCCGGCGAGGATGATGCGCGGATTGAGTTTATCCTGAAAAACTCCCAAAGCCAACTGATATTCGTTCGGGAGGAATATGCCGAGCGGCTTGAGGCAATTCTGAAAAATGGAGAATATTCGGCGGAGATGATCCATTGCGGAGGGAGCCGCGACCAATTCCAAGCATTGTTGGAGTCGGACTCCCCTCACGTTCCACACGCCGCCGATTGCCTTGAATCCCCTTGCTTAATTGTTTATACCAGCGGCACAACGGGAGTCCCGAAAGGGGTCCAGCTTTGCCAGGGGAACCTGTTTGCCGATGCCGAAGGGATTTCCCAATGGCATGGAATTAACCCCGCAACGGTGATGATGTGCGTGCTTCCCATCCACCATGTGAACGGCACAATCGTAACGCTGGTGACACCGATGTACGCGGGTGCATCCGTTGTGCTTTGCCGGAAATTCCAATCGCAGCATTTCTTCCCAATTATCGCCCAAGAAAAAGTCGCGATTGTTTCGGTGGTGCCAACATTATTGGCGTTTTTATTGGAGGCGGGAATCAACCATGCTGAATATGATCTTCAGCATTTCCGGCATATTATCTGCGGTGCGGGCCCATTAACCTGCGAGCTTGCGGGGCGGTTCGAGGCACGGTTCGGTTTCCCGATTATTCACGGCTACGGATTGTCGGAAACCACCTGCTATTCCTGCTTCCTCCCAACTGATTTACCTGCCAACCAGCACCAGCAATGGATGCAGAAGTATGGTTATCCAAGCATCGGCGTTGCAATTCCGCAGAATGAAATGGCGATTCATGACGAGCATGGCCAACCGGTTCCGCCGGGCCAGCGTGGTGAGATCGTAATTCGTGGGCACAACGTTATGCTGGGGTATTTCCAAAATGATGATGCCAACCAAAAAGCGTTCACGTTCGGCTGGTTCCGCAGCGGCGACGAAGGATTTATGGTGATGGATAGCACCATAGATAGCGACCAACGTCCATATTTTTTCATCACTGGTAGGCTAAAAGAACTCATTATTCGCGGTGGTGTGAATATCTCCCCGTTAGAAATAGATGAAGTAATAAACTCGCACCCAAAAGTTGCGGCTGGGATCGCCGTCGGGTTCGAAAATAATATGTACGGGGAAGAAGTTGGGGCGTACGTCAAGCCGTGCGACGACACCTTGACCGAAGCGGAATTACTTGAATACTGCCGCCTTCGCTTGCCGGCGTTTAAGGCTCCGAAAGTGGTGATTTTTGGAGAAGACATCCCCGTAACATCAACCGGAAAGTACCAGCGCAACAGGGTGAAGCATCTGTTTGTTGATTACAAGGATCACCAATTTAACGAACGAAAATCGGCGACGAACGGATGACTCAGCCAAAATTCGACACCAGCTACAATCGAACATGGCTGCCGTTGCAAGAATTAGCAACCAAGATTGCAGCCCATATTTCTCCGGCTGACTGGCTGCGGGTTAGTTCTGCTTACGAAATGGCAGAAAACATCCATCTCTATCAAAAACGGAATGATGGAACGCCCTATTTCTGGCATTGTACGCGGGTGGTGAAAATACTTACCCACGAGCTAGATGTCACCTATCCGAATCTTATCATCGCCGCAATCTTGCACGACTCTTTGGAAGATTCAGACATTCTAAACCACGAGATTTTGGAGTATAATTTTGGATCCGATGTGAGTTCTTGGGTGGAGATATTGACCAAGCAGGTGCGGGTAAAGGATGAAGCGGAAAAGCTGGCAATTAACACGGAGTATCGCCAAAGAATTCAGGAAGGGCCGATTGAATGTCAAATTATCAAACTGGCGGATCGTTTGGACAACACGCGCTGCATTCAATTCAATCTGAAGCGCAACCCATTCTCCTATATTCAAGAAACCCGCGAACATTATTTGCCAATGACCGATGGCTCGGCAAGGCCAGAATTGTGCAGGTTAGCAGAGAAAATCGTTGTTGAAATGAATCGCTATTTGGGGTGATTCCACTAACCCGCACGCCGGGCAGGAATAATGCCGCGAGTGCTTCGTTTAATAAACTCGACAATGTCTTGAACTTCTTGATGCGCTCCCAAATCGCGTTCAAGCTGCTCGATTGCATCGGTGATATTAAGGCCAGCGTGATACAGGATACGGTATGATTCGGTGATAACATCAATGGATTCTTCGGTGAACCCGCGCCGCCGCAGCCCAATAGTATTAACGCCGGAAAATGATAGCGGATGATGCCCGGCACGAACAAATGGCGGCACATCCTTCATCACACGGAACCCCGCCCCCACCATCGCGTGTTTGCCAATTTTTTCGAACTGGTGAACGCCAGTTAATCCGCCAACAATAGCCCAATCGCCAACTTCGGCATGGCCGCCAAGCTGCACGGCGTTCGCAAGAATAACGTTGTTCCCCACAATGCAGTCGTGAGCCACGTGGCAGTAGGCCATAATTAAACAGTCATTTCCAACAACTGTTTTTCCCGTTGCCGAGGTGCCGCGATGAACAGTGACGTATTCACGAATCACCGTTCTGTCGCCAATAATCACCACCGACTCTTCGCCAGCGAATTTCAGATCCTGCGGGGTTGCGCCCAGTGCCGCGCCAGTAAATATTTTGCAGTCCTCCCCAATCCGTGTGCCTGATTTAATGTGGGCGTGGGCTTGGATATGAGTTCCATTCCCCACAACAACATTTTCCTCGATCACCACGAACGGTTCAACAATAACGTTATCGCCGATAGACGCATCGGGATGAACAACAGCAAGGTGGTTGATGGTTGGATTTTGCATTTGCATCAACTTGGATTGGTTCTGTCGCCGACGGCTACGGTTAGTTCTGCTTCTGCAACCAGCGTACCGTTTACGGTTGCTCGTCCAGAGAAAAGATACGTGTTGAATTTCTTCGATTTCAAGGAAACCTCAAACTGGAGCTGGTCCCCCGGCAATACTGGCTTGCGGAACTTGCAGTTATTGATTCCCATAAATAATGCCAACTTTTGCTTCGCATTTCCTCCCATATCCTGCATCAGCAATATTCCCCCCGTCTGCGCCATAGCTTCCACAATCAGCACTCCGGGCATAATGGGCTGTTCAGGGAAGTGTCCGATAAAAAATGGTTCGTTGATGGTAACGTTTTTTAGCCCGATTACCTTTTTCGCCTCAAGGTCAACATCTAAAATTCTATCAACTAACAGGAATGGGTAGCGATGCGGGAGGATATTCATGATTGAGCGAATATCCATCGGAGGGGATTTTTTTTGCGCAGCCCTGCTTTTTTCTGCGGCGCGTTTGATTTTCCGAGCGAACTCAATATTGCTGGCGTGTCCAGGCCGTGCGGCAAGGATATGGGCTTTTACCGGGGCACCAGCAAGCGCAAGATCGCCCAATAAATCAAGAAGTTTGTGGCGGGCTGGTTCGTTCACAAAACGCATGGAGCCATTATTCAGCACCCCTGTGGATCCCAGCACCACCGACCCATCAATTCCCAGACGGTGCGACATCTCGTTGATCTCACTTTGATCAACATCTTTATCAACAATAACGATTGCATTGTCAAGCCGCCCACCTTTAATCAGCCCTTCGCTCCGCAGCCATTCCACTTCGGTTAAAAAACAGAACGTGCGTGCGGGGGCAACCTCTTTTACGAACTCCGACTCCAAATTCAGAAGCCCGGAATGCTGGCGACCCAGTGCCGGATTGCGGTAATCTATCATTACCGTCATTTGGAAATTCTGGTTAGGAAGCGCGGTAATCTCCACCCCTTTTGCCTCATTCGCATATTTAACAATCGAATCTACAACAATAAAATTCCGAGGGGTTTGCTGGTCAACAATTCCTGCTTGCATTAAAACTTCGGTGAACGGCATCGCGCTGCCGTCGCCAACTGGAGGCTCGTTATTGGAAAGTTCAATGGAGCAATTGTCTATTTCCAAGCCGGTCAGTGCAGCCAAAACGTGCTCGACGGTGTGGATGCTAACTCCATCACGCGAAAGAGTTGTCCCGCGCGAGACATCGGTGACTAAATCAACATCGGCTGGGACTTCCGGTGCGTCGGGAAGGTCGGTGCGCAGAAATCGGAATCCATGATTTTCCGGTGCCGGGCGGAAGGTAATGGTGGAAGGATTACCAGTATGCAATCCAACGCCGCTGAAGCTGACCGGGGAAGCAATGGTGTGTTGTGTTGTTTTCATGATTTTCAGTCTAAAGCTACGTTAATCGGTCTGCTTCAACACTAATTTTTCTTCAAGCTCACGCAGCTTGTTTTTCAGTTCTTGTATTTCTTTTAATGCATCGGGTAATTGCCGAATTGCTGCTTCTTGGCGCAAGGCCAGTCCATGCTCTTTTGCCGGGTGGCCAAAATACCTGCCAGATTTCGAGATGTTCTTGCTGACACCTGATTGAGCTTCCACAATCACATTATCGGTGGTTGTGATATGCCCAACCAATCCTACTTGTCCCCCCAGCATATTGAATTTGCCTAATCGAGTGCTGCCGGAAATTCCACTTTGCGCGGCTATCACCGTATGCTCACCCACAATAACATTATGAGCAATATGGACTAAATTATCCACTTTCGTTCCTGTGCAGATGCGCGTCTCCCCCATTGTGGCGCGGTCAATCGTGCAGTTTGCGCCGATTTCCACATCATTTTCGATAGTCACAATTCCAAGCTGAGGGATTTTTTCCCAATGCGTTTGCCGCTGCAAATATCCAAAGCCATCGGAGCCGATAATCGTGCCTGAATGGATAACAACATTATCGCCAATAAAGCAGCCATCATAAATGACAACGTTAGGATAAATGGTGGAATTTTTGCCGACACTAACATTTCGGCCAATTACGACACCAGCATGAATCTGGCTTTTGCTCCCAACGGCGGAGCCTTCGCCAACCACAGCTGTTGGACCGATGTACGCCTCGAGATCAATAGTGGAGCCTTCAACAACTGCTGAAGGATGAATGCCAGCAGGGTATGTTGCTTGGTTTGGGTAGAAAACTCTTAGAAGCTGTACAAATCCAGCGTAAGGGTCGCCAGTGCGGATATAGGTTATATCTGTGCGCTGCGGAGTGTGCGCTGCGGAGACAATGAGGGCCGAAGCAAGCGTTTGTGTTTCGTAGCGTAGGTATTTCTGGTTTGCAATAAATGAAATGTGCCCAGCTTCGGCATATTCAATCTTTTCGATCCCACGGATTTCCGTTTGTGGGTCTCCAATGATTTCTCCGTGAAGGAGTTCGGCAAGCTCTTGGATTGTCATCATATTTAGATGATTCTACGGACTGGTGCGCTCCCCTTCACCATTTAAGATTTTATTTGGGTCAATATTGACCCCTTTCTGCAAATCTTTCAGCAGTTCGTTGGGATCCAACGATGGGCTTTTATCGGTGCTGCTGCTTACTTCAACACCTTCTGGCAGCTTAATTGCATCGGCACTGACCCCCAATCGCTTTAGCACAGCGATTGACAAATCAACCTGGGGGTTCGCATAAAAAATTGCGGCGGAAGTGGAGCTTTTATCGAAGACGATGTCCATCTTCTGCGATTTTGCTTCTTCTTCGATAGCGCGGGTGATATTGTCGAACACCGGCTTCATAATTTCGGCCTGCAGCTTCTCATATTCTCCGCCGGGAGCGTACTTCGTTCTGCGGAATTCGGTAAGCTGGGCTTGGACGTTCGCCAGCTTGGCTTCGGCATCTTTCCGTTCTTGCTGGCTCCAGATCAGCCTGTTGGTCTCGATCTCATTTCGCAATTTTTTCTGTTCCCCTTCCATCCGCTCAATTTCGCGAAGCCATCCGGCTTGGATTTCGCCCAGCCGGGTTTGGGCCGCGCTGGCTTCCGGTAAATTAAGCAGGATAAGATCGCTTGCTACATAGCCAACTTTTTGGGCGTATGCGTTGGTGGCCATCACGGAAGTGATGGCCACAATTGCAAGCATTGCGCGAAAAAGGTTATTGGGATTCACGGCTTAAATAGTCTAGAACTTTAAACGTGATGTTGACGGTAGTTTTTGGATCTTGGTCAATATAGACCAAGTTGCTGTTTTCGAACACTACTGCCACTTTTTCTTCTTTCGCAACTTTGGCGATAATCTTCTTGATTTTTTCGCGGAGTGGCATCAGCAGTTCGTTCTGTTTTGCAAGGATGTCACCCTGTTGTCCGAATTTTGCCTGCTGGTACTGCAAGATATAATCGCGCAATTGCAGGATTTCCCCTTCACGCTGTTGCTTGGCATCGGGGGCCATTGTGGCCTGCTTTTTCTGGTAGTCCTCCAACTCTTGGTCATACTTTGCTTTCAGCATCCCCAGCGTATCCTCGAATTGTTTCCGATAAACCTGGAGCTGTGCTTCAACAGCCTTAAATTCCTTGTGGGTGCTGATGATCGTCTCAGTCTCGACATAACCGATGCGCAGTTGCGCGTTGGCTGCCGAAGGATGCAGGACCAGTAGTGAGAAAAGCACACAACCAAGTGTGCGCAAAGCGATGTTCGTCATACGGTTTTGTTGCTGTGAAAGGTCAGTTAAAACGGTTGTATCGGTTGCGTTCGTTCTATCTCTACGTTCTACTTGCCAAACTGGAAGTGGAATTGCCAGCCCGAACGCTCGGGAACTACGCCCGGGCGTTGGATTGAGCCGCTGGGGTCGAATCCGTAGCCATAATCAAATCCTAAAATTCCTACCGGAGGAACCATCACTCGAATCCCAAAGCCAGCCGAACGCTTCAGGTTGAACGGGTCAACCTCGCTAAGGTTTGACCAGACGTTTCCGGCCTCGGCAAATGCCAGCACGAAAATGGGAATGGGGTTGAGTGCTATCGAGAAGCGAAGCTCGGTTGCGATTTTATTATAGACCTGGCCAACTGGAATTCCATCGCCACCGATTGGGCCAATTGAGCGGTCTTCGTAGCCGCGTAATGGAACGGAATTCAGTGCCGTAAGCCCTGTCCCCCCCATCGCATATAACGAAAGCGGTGGGATGTTGGCAAAATCTCCATAATTATATAAGTAGCCGAATTCGCTGCTTAAGTAGAAGACAAGGCTGTTGGATTCTGTCACGTCAACAATGGGTGAGTAGAAATCCAGCTTCAGTTCCGGCTTGACGTACTCGGCATTGCCAAGCCCGGCAACGGTTGAGCTAAGCGTGAAGCGGGAGCCATATTTGGGAAATACCGGATTATCAATGCTGGAGCGGGAGACGCTGAGCGTTGAGCTAAATTCCGTTCCGTTCCGGTAGTAGGTGCTGGTTCCGCTGATGTCGTTGCGAAGGAAGCGGACCACCATGTCGGTGCGGAAGAAATCATCGGGCCACCCCGGTTTCCATCCAGCTGTCACCGAAAGCCCGGCGCGGCGCAGTTTGTTCTCGCTGGTGCTGACGGTCGTTAGATCTTGGGTCTGATAAAAAACGCTTGACCCCAGCGTGACCGGCCAATCGAACAGATATGGCTCGGTTAATCCCAGAGAAAATGTTGTGACGTAGGAGCCAAACTCCCAATTAAAATTCAGGATTTGCCCACCACCACCCTGCAACGGTTCAGTGAGGGAGAAATTATTGAAGGAGACACCAAGCATTCCCGTTAGCCCTTGCGAGCTAAGGCCGATTGATGCGTTGAAGGTGTCGCTGGGGCGTTCCTCTACTTTGTAGGTGATGTCAACGGTTGTGGCATCAACTGGCTGAACGGCTGGTTCAAGGCGTTCGGGGTTGAAGTAGTTCAGGTTGGCAAGATTGCGAAGCGAGCGGATCACCGATGCTTTGCTGAAGACATCGCCAGGGTGGGTGAACAATTCCCGGCGGATCACTTTATCCTTCGTGCGGGTGTTTCCGCTGATTGTGACGTACCGGATATTGGCAGGGTTCCCCTCCACCATTTTGATCAGAACATCCACCGTGTCACCACTGACCGGTTGCTCGCTTAACTGTGCGTTGAACGTTAAATAACCGTTATCAAGATAGAGCGAACGGACGTCGGTCTGATCCTCGTTCCCATTCAGATTTTTTTCCAGCCGCACCTGATTGTAGGGGGCGTTTGTGTCAACATCCAGGCGGCGGAGAAGCGTTGCCGAAGGATAGACGGTGTTCCCAGCAAGAGCCACGTTCCGCAAAAAGACTTGCCGACCTTCCGAGACAGTGATGTCAACGTCGGCTTTTCCGGTGGTTGGGTCAATGGAAATAGAGTCGGAGAGAACCGAAGCATTGATAAAGCCACGCGTGCGGTAATAATCCACAAGCAACTCCTCATCTTTTTTCAGCTTCTTCCGGTCGAAACCGGAAGAACGCCAGAATTGCCACCACGATTTCTCCTTCACTTCGCTCATCGCACCTTTCAGGTCATCATCAGGGATTGCGGAGTTCCCGTTGATCGTAATGATCCCGATGCTTACCTCCGGCCCTTCTTCAATTTGGAAGGTGAGGTTATTGCGGCCATCCTCTTCGGATGGGGTCGTTTCCACTTTTACTTTGGTGAAAAGGTAGCCCTCTTCGCCATACTTTGCGCGGATTTTGGCGCGTGATCGGTCAATCTCATACGGTGACGCGATGTCGCCCGTGCGAATGGTGGTGACGGCTTCCAAGTCTTTCTGGCTGAACTCATCGTTCCCCTGAAAGGTGATTGCGCCAACGCGCCCGTACTCTTTCACGCTGATAACGATTGCCCCTTCATCGCCCCGCATATCCTCCACGTAGATTTTAACGTCACTGAACAGCCGCCGATCCATCAAATTTTTAATGGCTTTGGGGAATGCTTCGCTTCCTGCGGCGATAACATCGCCGATATGGAGGTTGGAGTAGGCGATGATTGCCGAGGCGCTTGCGGTCTCGTTCCCCTCCACGCGGATGTCGCGGATACGAAGCGATTGTGGCGTGGCTTCCGGTGTTTGTGCGTTGGCAAGCTGATGGGTCAGCAACATTGCCAAGCTGGTTGCAATCAACGATCTGGTAAGAATCATGGGTGTTATGGCCGTTTTATCAGATCAATGATCTTTTGAACGTACGAGCGTGCAGGGACTTCTTTGTCGGTAAGCTGTTCGCTGGTTTTCCCGAAGCGGCGTTCCCGTTGCAAGAAATCGCTGAGGGCTTGATAGAGATGGTCGCGGCGGAACTCCGGCCAGAAGACGCTGGCAATATGAAGCTCTGCGTAGGCCATTTCCCACAGCAGGAAGTTGCTTAGCCGCATTTCGCCGCTGGTGCGGATCAGCAAGTCGGGGTCGGGAAGGCTTGCGGTTGTTAAGTAGGTTCGGAATAAGTCCTCGGTGATATCTTCCGGCGAAAGTTTTCCCCGGCGGACATCCAAGGCTAACGTTTGCACCCCACGAACGATGTCCCACCGCCCGCTGTAGCTAAGAGCCAGCGTTAGATTCAGCCCTGTGTTTCCCGCAAGCTGTTCCATGCTGGAATGGAGTTGCTTCTGCACCGGTTTGGGAAGTGCGTTTAGCTGGCCAATCGCGCTAAGCCGGACGTTGTTCCGGTGAAGGTCTTCAAGCTCGTTGCGCAGATAGACCATCAGCAGATCCATGAGAACGGAAACTTCACTTTTGGGGCGTTTCCAGTTTTCGGTGGAGAAAGCGTACAGCGTCAGGTACGGGATATCAAGCTGCCCACAGGCTTGGACAATATCACGGACGGAATCCACCCCGGCACGATGCCCCGATACGCGCGGAAGCCGTTGCTCTTTTGCCCATCGGCCATTGCCGTCCATAATGATGGCAACGTGCTTCGGCAACATTCCTGATGCTTTGAACTCCTGCTGAATCTGCAGGTCGCTCTCGGTTTGTGGTGTTGACCAGCTGCTCACAATCGTATGCTATTGGATACTAACGATACCCGCTCAAGGCTTTTCAAGCGGGCGAAACTACTTGATCGCCTCGGTATATCCAAACCTGTTGGGCTGCCGCAACAATGCCGAACATTCTGCTAACCAAGCAAGGCAATTCTTTGCACCCCTTTTTTTGAAAGGGTTGGAAGGAAAACCGGTTGTTTACAACCATGATATGGCGTAAGTTCCCGCGTCCTTGTCTTGAACTCAACGCAAAACAGCTATGGATCGCCGCAAATTCCTTTCTGCACAACGCCCGCCGCTCCCCTTACCAACAACGCTCACCAATAACACGCCTGCTTCCAAGCAAGGAGCCTCGCTTCTTGCTGCCGGCGGATTGGAACCTTACGTGCCACGTGCCGAAAAGCCGTGGAATGCCCAACGTGCGGCGCACTTGTTCCGCCGTGCGGGCTTTGGCTGCAATTGGGGGGATATCCAAAACGCCCTTGCCCTTTCCCCGGGGGCAATCGTTGATGGATTGCTCTCCTCAGAACCGCTTCCTTCTCCCCCAGGAAACTGGGTTAGCCAAGATTATTTCCAGAACAGCAACGCCGCAAGTGCCCAGTATGCCACATGGTTACGGGAGCTTCAGGAGTGGTGGTTTGGGTTGATGGCCGACCCCAAAAATATGCTCCGCGAAAAGATGGTGCTGTTCTGGCACAACCATTTTGTGAGCGAGTACCAAGTGGTGTATTACACCCAGTACCTGTATATCCAGAACCAGCTGTTCCGGGAGTTCGCGTTTGGGGACTTCAAGGAGCTGACAAAGCGTGTGACCATTGACCCTGCGATGCTGATCTACTTGGATGGATACGTCAGCAAGGCGGGAAATCCCAACGAGAACTACGCACGCGAGCTGCTGGAATTGTTCGCAATCGGGACAGGGTTCTACGCCGATGGAACGCCACATTACACCGAACATGACATCATCGAGCTTGCACGCGCCTTAACCGGTTGGACCCCCGACCGTTTATCGGTGCGGTTCAATCCCGCAAGTTTTGATAGCTCGATGAAAACCATCTTCGGGAAATCTGCTGGCTACGGGATCCAAGGAAAAGCCGAGGCAGATGTTATTGACCTGATCTTCGAGCAAGTTGATAAAGATGTCCAGCAGCCACGCTCGGCGGTCTTCCTTTGCTCGAAACTCTACCAAACCTTCGTTCACCACGAGCCGAACATGGAGATTGTGGCCGCAATGGCGCAGACGTTGGTGGAGAATAACTGGTCGGTAAAAGCAGTGTTGAAGGCACTTCTCAGCAGCGAGCATTTCTTCGATGAGAATGTGATGGGGGCATTAATCAAAAGCCCTGCTGATTTTATGCTTGCTTCGGTGCGTGGTTTTAACCTGCAGCCAACCATGGCTTCAAGCAATCGTGCGGTTGACCGCCCCGAAACCCACGATCCCATCACCGTGATGTGGTATCTGTCGCAATGGCTGTTCTATCCGCCAAACGTGAAAGGGTGGCCAGGCGGGCGAACATGGATCAGCAGCGTCACGGCTCCGTTACGCGTCCGCTACGCCAAGATGTGGGTGGAACCGATCCCGAATTCCTTGCCGTACCAATTCGATCCGGTTGCATTTATCACTTCCCTGCCCGATGCCGATGATGTCCATAAAGTGCTCGATAACCTTATCACGCTCCTCCTCCCTGTCCCGCTGGATGAGGAAACCAAGAAGGTTCTGCTTGCCGAGCTTCTTGGCGGCGGGTTCGACTACGAATGGAAGCCTGCGCAATCGGCCCAGAAGATCCGTTCCTGCTTAGTCCGGCTGACAAGTTTGGCCGAATTCCAGTTGATGTAACCGCACACAAACCACAAAGCCAACACTGACCAACTATGAAACGCCGACAATTCCTTGTACGCGCTCTTCAAGCCGGAACGCTGATACCGCTGGCTTCCACCGGGTTGTTTGCACGTCCGCTGGCTCGCCATTTCTTTGCCCGCCCTTCGGCTGCATCGGATAGAATCCTGGTTCTGATAAACCTGAATGGTGGAAACGACGGGTTGAACACCGTTGTCCCCTATGCCGATCCGCTCTATTTCAAGGCTCGCCCAAACATCAAGCTCCCCACGGACCAGGTGCTGAAACTGAACAACGATTTGGCATTGCACCCTTCCATGGGTGCGGTGCATGATATGTTCAAAGCGGGAACCGCTGCGGTGGTCTCCAATGTGGGCTATCCGTACCAAGATCGCTCCCACTTCCGCTCGACGGACATCTGGAACTCCGCTTCCGATGCTGAGAAAGTTCTCTTCACCGGATGGATTGGCCGATATATCGAGAACGCACATCCAGAATATCCGGCCCAGCTTCCAACCGCTCCGTTTGCAATTCAGGTGTCGTCCAGCACTTCCCTGCTGTTGCAAGGGGAAGCAGGGAACACCGGCATCGCGATTGATAATCCCGACCGTTTCTACAATCTGGCCAAAGGGCTTGGAAGCAGTGATTCCCCAGTCCCCGCAACGCTTGCTGGGCCGGAACTGAAATATGTTCGGGAAATCCTTGAGCAATCGAACACCTTCTCGACTGCGATCAACCAAGCGATGCTGGGAAGCACAACCAACGCACAGTACGACGCCGACAACTTCTCCTCGCAGTTGAAAGTTGTGGCACGGCTGATCAATGGCGGGCTTGGAACCACTGTCTTTGTGGTGACGCTGGGCGGGTTCGACACCCACTCGGCACAGTTGGCGCAGCAGGCAGCATTGCTGGGCCGGTTGTCGCGTGGGATCAAGAGTTTCTTTGATGACATCACCGCAAGCGGGAATGCCAACCGGGTGACGTGCGTCACCTACTCCGAGTTCGGGCGGCGGGTCAACGAAAATGGCTCAGCCGGAACCGATCACGGCGCGGCGGCTCCGCTGTTTGTGTTCGGGAACTCTGTGAATGGTGGGGAAATCTATGGCGGGAATCCAAACCTTACCGACCTTGATAGCCGGGGTGATATTCAATACACCGTGGATTTCCGGCAGGTCTATGCTGCGGTGCTGGAGGATTGGATGGGGCTAACCAATGCCGACGCGAAGAATGCGTTGCTTGGGGATTTCACAAAGCTCCCTCTGTTCAAAACTTCCTCCTCCTACTACGCCGACGATGCGGTAATGGCCGGAATGGTGTTGGAGCAAAACGCACCGAACCCAGCCATCAGTGGAACAACCGTCACCTTCACCACCCCAATCCAGGGGTACGCAACGCTCCGGCTTTACTCCGCCGATGGCAGGTTTGCGGGTGAGTATCTAAGCCAGACGGTGCAAGCCGGGCAGCATCGGATACCGGTGAACGTGAGCAATATCCCCTCCGGGCGGTATCTGTATCGGCTGCAAATCGGGCGATTCCAGATGGAGAAGTGGATGACGGTGGTGAGGTAAACACGCGCCGCATAGTTACGCGATAAAAAAGAAGCGAGGTATCGGCAAATTGCTGATACCTCGCTTCTTTGTACATGACTTGTTGTGCTTCTTGTGCCCAGAGCGGGACTTGAACCCGCACGGTGCTTACGCACCATCAGATTTTAAGTCTGATGCGTCTGCCGATTTCGCCATCTGGGCAGGCACGCATGTGCGGCCAATTACGACTGCCCAGACTCTTCGCTTGCTGCTGGTGCTTCCGGCGCATCCGCTGGCGCAGGTGCGGCGGCGGCTACGGCCTCGGGCTGAGTTTCAGCAGGAGCTGCTGGCGGCGGCGGAGCTGGTACGGCTGCCGGAGCTTCTGGAGCTGCTGCAACAGGAGCTACTTCCGGTTGCGGTGCTGGCTCATCGTAGTTCAATTGCTTTTTGACAGCTTCGCCCAAAAGGTCACCAATGGAGAAGTTGCCGATCAGCTTGGAGTTTTTCAGCTCGTTCTGCGGTGGCTGTGGCGGGGCAACTGGGCGGTCACGGTCGCCGCGCTCACCACGGTCGCCGCGGTGGTCACGCCGTCCGCCTCCATCGCGCCCACCTTCACGCCGCCCGCCCCCACCCTCTCCGCGCCGATGTCCTTCACCACGCTCGCCACGATTTCCCCCACCTTCGCGCCCGCGGAATCCGCCTTCACGCCGCACAGGTTCTTCTTCCGGTGCGCTGTCATCATGTTCAATAACAAGCCCAAAGATGAGCGATTGGTTTGCTGGGTCAATATCTACAACGTGAACGGGGAGCTGTTCGCCAGCTTTCATTTCGGACAAGCGGTGTGCAGCACGCCCCATTCGCCCGCGTGGCAGGAACCCTTCAACATCTTCAACCGTCACCACCACGCCTTTGCTGGAGATTTCTTTCACCTGTGCTTCCCAGTTGGTTCCCAGCGCAAATTTTTGGGACAGGGTCTCCCAGGGATTCTCGCCAGCTTGGCGCAAGCTGAGTGCTAACCGTTCCCGCTTTGCGTTGATCTCTAGGATTTTCACGTTGACTTCAGCACCTTTCCTCAGCATCTCACTGGGGTGCTGAATTCGTTTGGTCCATGAGAACTCACGCAGGCGAACAAAGCCTTCGATACCTGGGGCAATCTCCACAAATGCTCCAACTTGGCTAAGGCCAACGACCCTTCCGGGATAGACCGAACCAGCTTGAAAGCGTTCGTCGGCACCGCCCCAGGGTGAAGGGAGCAACTCCTTCATCCCTAAGTATATCCGTTTTTTCTGGCGGTCAATTTCCTTGATGATGACCTCCACCCGTTGCCCTTTGCGGACAAGTTCGGATGGTTGTTTGGTTCGGTCGTAGCTGATTTCCGAAGCATGCACCATTCCATCAACCCCGCCGATATCCACGAAGATTCCGAAATGCAGGACGGATGTTACGACCCCGGTGCTGCGGTGGCCAACTTCCAAGGAATCCATCAACGAGCGACGAAGGATGGAACGGCGGGTCGCGGTTATGCGGCGTGCGTCCGTTTCAAACTCGGTTATCTCCAGAATATTTGCCTTGAATGGTTCGCCCGGGATTGCGTCAATCGTTGGGTTCGGAACGGCACGATCCAAGCTCCAATGCGACATTGGAAGGAAAATCTCAAGCCCTTTATAGCCAGCAACCACCCCACCACGGTTGTGCGAGATGACCGTAAGCTCAATCTCCTCATGCTTGTTTTTCTTCTCGGTAAGTTCGGCCCAGAGGGCACGTTGCTCTTCCTCAGGAAGTTTGCTGCCACGCCGACCACCACGCTGTTCCGGCTCTTCTGCTGGCGCGGCGGCAGGAGTGGATTCCTCTGTTGATTGGGCGTTACCTTCTGCCGGTGCAGCTTCCTGAGCCACCGTAGTGGAAGAACCTTCGGGAGTATCAGAAATTACAGGAGGTTGGGGAGCAGCTTCGGGGGCTGTTTCGGCTTGCGCCGCAGCCACTACAGGAGCTACCGCTTCTGCGGCGGCTGGCTGCGGTTGTTCCGAAGGTGCAGATGTTGCTTCTGCGGTTGTTTCCGTTGCTTGGGTAGATTCTGGTACTGCGACCGCATCGTTTTCGGCAACATCTGGCATGTTTTGTGCCTCAGTTGCTGTGGTTGTTCCGTTGTCCGTCATGGCTTCTGAAGAAGTAAGTGGTCCGAAATGCTACTGCTTTGCTCTATTGCTATTTGGCTGCTAAAACACGCCGATCCTGCAAAAGGGGGCGCAATATAGCACTGTCTCAAGAAAAAGCAAGCATGGATTGGATTGGTAGAATCGGTTCGGAATGGCGATTTCGTATCTTCGTTTCATGCTGCTGCGCGTAAGCTACATTTTTTGGTTTGGTTCGCTGGCGATTGGCGCATTTGTTGCCTACAAACTGCTGCGCGATGCCCCAATCGCATCCCCCTCCTATGTGGGAGTTGCATCCTGCCAAAGTTGCCATTCGTCATCGCGGTCTGGGGATGTTTTTGATGTTTGGGTTCACAGCAAGCATGCGTTGGCATATCAGGTCATGAGCAAAGAATTGTCCAGGAATCCCGGCATAGGCGATTCCGCCGAATGCTACCGCTGCCACACCACTGCGTCGCGACCACCCGTCAATTCTGCTGAGCGGATGATGATTACCGAAGGAGTTGGGTGCGAGCGTTGTCACGGGCCGGGAAGCGAGTACAGCAGCTACGGCAACATGACCGATGAATCGCGTTTTCTGGCAAATGGCGGCGTTAAGGGGTCGTTGTCGGATTGTGGACATTGCCATACGGCACCATCGCAGTGCCCAAACTGCTCACCTGCCAGCGCAGCCACGACGAATGCCGAAGCATTATGGAAGCAAATCCGCCATGGCCAAGCTGATACTACTCGGTCGGCAAATTCAACCACCACCAACCGCAACTGATGCACACTCCTTTCTCCCCCATCGGGTTGTTTGATTCTGGCATCGGAGGGCTATCGGTAGCCCGGCAAGTGATGCGAATCCTGCCGAATGAGAACATCGTGTACTTCGGCGATACCGCCCGCGTTCCATACGGGACCAAATCGCCCGAAACAGTGATTGGATACTCGCTTGAGGCCGCTGCCTTTTTGCGCTCGCAAGGGGTGAAGCTGATTATCATTGCTTGCAATACGGCATCGGCAGTTGCCCTTCAAGCGGTGCAATTGGCATCCGATGTTCCAGTGCTTGGTGTGATTCGGCCAGGCGCGGCAGCAGCCGTGGCAGCAACGAAGAACGGTGTGGTGGGGGTCATTGGTACTCAGGGTACTGTGAGGTCGTTAGCTTATCAGAATGCAATAACGGATTTATCATTTACCGCATCCGTCCTTGCCCAACCGTGCCCGCTCTTCGTCACCCTTGCCGAAGAAGGCCATACCTACCACCCCGGAACTTTGATCTTTGCACGCGAATACTTGCACCCCTTGCTCCGCCAGTCCATTGACACCCTCATTCTTGGATGCACCCACTACCCCCTATTGCAACCCAGCATTAGCGAGGTCTGCGGCCCCGCCGTGACGTTGATTGATCCTGGAATTGCAACCGCCCAAGAAGCATTGGGACTGCTGCAATCATCTGGGATGCTGAACTCCTCAACATCCCTCCCACGGTATGAATACTACCTTACAGACATCCCACTCAAGTTCATTGAAGTTGGCGAGCGGTTCTTGGGACGAACGCTTCATCATGTCCACCGCATCCAACTTGATGATTTACCAGCGGCTCACCGATAACTCACATCTCTACAGATTGTACTTTTTGCGTTTTCTCCATAAAGTGGCGGTGTCTATATCTAAGATTTTAGCGGCTTCCTCATAATTTTTTGCCTCGGCAAGCACACGGGCAATATGCTCCCTCTCAATATCCTCCAATGTTTGCCCATGCTCTTGTTCGTTGGCGTGGTTATGCTTGGCAAGCAGCCGCAGTTCATCCGGTAAATCATCAACTCTGATTTCCGATCCCACAGCCAAAAACACCGCACGGCTAATTGCATTTTCAAGCTCACGGATATTCCCTTTCCACTCATGCTTCATCAAGGCATCCATTGCATCGCTGCTGACCGTTAGCGTAGCAGACTTTTGGGAACCGTATTTTTGTAGAAAATGCGCTACCAGTATGGGGATGTCTTTTTTACGCTCGCGCAACGGTGGGATTTTCAAGCGGACGCTGTTTAAACGGTAAAAAAGATCCTCACGAAAATTCCCCAACTGTATTTCCTGAGCCAAGTCGCGATTTGTCGCGGCAACAACCCGCACGTCAACCGTCCGGGTGTTGCTTTCTCCAAGCCGCTCATACTCACGGCTTTGCAGCACGCGCAACAATTTCGATTGCAGCGGCAATGGTAGTTCGCCAACCTCATCTAAAAAAATCGTGCCGCCGCTGGCTGCCTCAAACCTTCCAACTCTATCCTTTAAAGCCCCAGTAAATGCGCCTTGGATATGGCCAAATAATTCTGACTCCAGCAGATTTTCGGGGATTGCAGCGCAGTTCACCTTCACGTACGGCTCCGAAGCTCGCAAACTGCGCTCGTGGATGAGCTTTGCAAACAACTCTTTTCCGGTTCCGCTTTCCCCTTCGATTAGCACAGTTAATGGTGTTGCCGCAACGCGGGTAGCAAGCGTCAACAACTCCACTATTCTTGCATCTTGAGTGATAATATCTTTGGAATACACCGCCGGCTGCTCAGAATGATTTGCCGCCGTTTTTAATCGGTGATAATGAACCACAGCGTTGATAAACAGCCGTAGCTGCTCAAGATCGAACGGCTTCTGCAAGTAATCGAACGCGCCCCGCTTAATCGCCTTCACAGCAGTATCCACCGTTCCGTGAGCGGTGATAATCACTACTGTTAGCTTCGGCATTATCCTCAGCAACTCCTCCATTAATTCGATGCCATCCATTGGATACATCTTCAGATCAAGGAATGCGATGTCGAATTTCGGAGAGCTTCTTGCATACTCCAATGCTTGCCGTGGATGAACAAACGACTCCACTTGCAAATCCATTGCCGAAAGGCTAATAGCAATCGTTTTTACGATATTCGGCTCGTCGTCAACCAGAAGCACGTTCATTGCTTGGTCCAATGTTATTGTGATGTTGCTATGCAGCCTCAAGCTGCTGCGGAATACGCAAAGTGAACGTACTCCCTTTGCCAAGATCGCTTACCGCCAAAACTGACCCATGATAAATGCTGACAATCTCACGAACGATTGCAAGGCCAAGCCCAACACTCCCAGGGTTATTTTGCCCAGAAGACTCCACCTGATAGAATTTCAAGAAAATTTTATCCATGCTGTCGCGTGGGATTCCGCTCCCTGTATCGCTTACTTCAATAATAACATCTGAATTCCTTGAATAAGCATTGATTGAAACCTCACCACCGCTGGGCGTGTGGCGGATTGCATTACTCACCAGATTATTCAACATCAGCAACAAATCATCCTGGTTAATCCACACTTTGGAGTTGGCTTGCTCGGTGGAGGTTTTCAGAACAACCCCTTTCTCCTGAAGCTGCACGCGATGCTGCTGCTGTACCGTTGCCAAAATATTCGACAGATTCACCCACGTGCATTGCTTGGGTTCGTTTCGTTTTTCCAAACGAGATATTTCTAACAGATCACTTACCAATTTGGTTAGCCGCACACAATCTTCCTTTACCCCTTTCACCAAGTCGAGCTGTTGCTCATTTAGGTCTCCCGTAATTTTTTCTTGGAGAATATCAGCAGTCATTAATATTGAGGAGAGCGGGGTTCGCAATTCATGGCTAACCCTTGCCAGGAAATCCGATTTAATTCTATCAAGCTCCTTGAAATGTGTGATGTCGCTGAACAGAGCAACCACCCCTTGGACCGACAACGTTGCCACCAGCGGAAGCACCTGCACAGCATAATAATGTTCGACCCCTTCAACTTGGCGAATATACACGGGAAGTTCCCCAGCGGTTTCCATTACTGGGTTCGATAGCTCTGGATTCAGCAGCTTTCCCCGAATATATTGCTGAAGCTGCTGATCTGGAATAATCTGCTCTAACGATGCGCCCACTTTCTGCGCTGGGTTCTCAACGCGGAACAAATCAATCGCGGCATTGTTGAGCAGTAGGATTTCAGCATCAGCATTCACAACAACCACAGGAACCCCGATACTGCTTACCACCGCCTCAACCTTTTGCTTTTCAATAAGAAGCTGATCGTAGTTGAGCTCTTCATATTTCCGCAGCCGTTCAATCATTCGATTAAATTCAAACGTCAGGTCGCCAAACTCATCGTCCGTTGTGATAAGCACCCTTTCCCCTAATTTCCCACCCGATAAATTCTTCACTGCTTGATTTAATCTTTGGATTGGGCGCGTTGCCCACCGGGAATAAAAAATTCCGGCAAGGATCGCGGCCACAACCGAAATCATCACCGAAACGATAATGGCATAGAGCGTTTTTTGCGTCTCCTCTTGAACCTTCCCACGCGACTCCGCAACCTGTTTGCGGGCGATAGTAAGCATTGATCGCGATTCCCTTCGCAGCTGGCCAACTGCGCGGAACACCACATCCATGGATGCGATGGAGAATATGCTATCCTGCCCGGAAAGAAGCCGCTGGGTGGCGCGATTATATTCTTGCGTTGCCGATCGAATCCGGAGTAACGCTTCGGCATATCCAAGCAGCGTATCTATCCGGGATTCATAGACTATGGCAATTAACTGGGCGTTGCGATTACGAAATTCGTCCTGCCAGTTTTTTTGTGCTTTGGTTTGCGGCCAAGTGGTGGGAACCGATTGAAGCAATCGCTGCTGGTCGTCAACAAGTTGCATAAGCTCGATAGCCGTGGCGGCGGCTTCGTAGTTTGGGGTGAGCATGCGATCCGTGTATTCGCCAATGTGCGCAAAACGGAACACGGACCACACCCCAAACACTACGTTCAACGCAATGATTGCGAAAAATCCAGCGTTTATTTTCGAGCGAAGCGTTGTGAACATACGCGGTTCACAGAAGGGTTTCCATAACGGCTAACTATCAATACCGGAATTTTGCATTCGGCCAGTGCCGGATAATAAAATAAACCGCGCCGATAAGAATTCCAGCGGCGATAATCATGTAGCCAATAACAATTGTTTTGGCAATTACTGGCGATGCAGAACTTCGTGTTAGCCACCCGCGCCAGTTGCAGTGGTGGCAACGATAAACACCATACACCGGAACAAACGTGCTAATTACTCGCTCCTTCAAATTTCTCAATTTTGAGCGGTGAACGCGTCCGACAGTTTTGCAATTTGGGCAGCGATGAAGAATTCGTGACATGGCGGTTCCCCCCTCTATAAAGCGTGCAAGAATCGTTCTTCCATTGCCCGCCGAACTGCGCTTGCCGATGCCGCAGCAACTTCAATAAGTTGCTGATCCAGAGGAAGCAACTCCGGCTGCCAATGCTCCTTCACAAAATTCGTGCTGAAATTCCCGGAAATAAACGCGGGATGCTCCAGAACAAACCGGCAAAAAGGGATTGTGGTGGCAATGCCAGCAATATGGGTTGCGTCCAGGGCTTGCAGCATTCTTGCAATTGCTTCGGCCCGCGTCTCCCCCCATGCAATGATTTTTGCCACCATCGGGTCGTAGTAAAGGGTCACAGGCATTCCGGCGTAGAGTGCCGAGTCAACGCGGACTCCATCGCCGATTGGCTCCACCACCTCGCGGATGGTTCCGATGCTTGGAAGGAAATTGTTGAACACATCCTCGGCACAAACGCGGCATTCGATTGCGTGCCCTTTGCGCTGGATGGAGTCGGTGGAAATTGGCAGGCGTTGGCCCGAAGCCGCCAATAACTGCATTTCCACCAGATCAATGCCGGTCACCATCTCGGTAACGGGATGCTCCACCTGAAGCCGGGTGTTCACCTCAAGGAAGTAGAAATCTCCGTTTTCATCCAGAAGGAACTCCAACGTGCCGGCGTTGGTGTAGTTGGCCCCGCGAACCAACCGCTCGGCAGCCATGAACATCCGGTTGCGCAGCGCGTCGTCAACGGCCACCGAGGGGGATTCCTCCACAACTTTTTGGTGGCGGCGTTGGATGGAGCATTCGCGCTCGCCCAGCACCGCAACGTTGCCATGCTCATCGGCCACAATCTGTAGCTCGATATGGCGCGGTCCCAGCACGTACTTTTCAACAAACACCTCATCGCTGTTGAAGGCGGTCATGGCTTCGCCACGGGCGGCGCGCAATCCTTCCTCCAGCTGCGACGGTTCCCACACCACCCGCATCCCCTTCCCCCCGCCGCCGGCCGCAGCTTTTAGCAGCACCGGGTAGCCGATTCGGTCCGCCACTTCGCGAGCCTCTTCCACCGAGCGGAGCCCCTCCTTTGTCCCTGGCATAATCGGGACGTTCGTTTCGGCGGCCAGGCGGCGTGCGTTGGTCTTGCTGCCAAGATGGTCAATAGCATCGGGCGAGGGGCCAATGAACTTCATTCCTGACTGGGCACACGCCACGGCAAAGGAGGCATTTTCGCTGAGGAAGCCATATCCCGGATGCACCGCATCCGCCCCGGCGTGACGCGCTGCCGACAGCACCCGCGAAATATCCAGATAGGTCTCGCGTGGGGTGACTCCAGGAAGCCGGATTGCGGTGTCGGCCTCCTGAACATGAAGCGAGGAGGCATCGGCATCGGAGTAGATGGCGATGGTTTCAATCCCCATCTTCCGCGCCGTTCGGATAATCCGGCGGGCGATCTCGCCACGGTTGGCTATCAGCAGTCGTTTCATTGCTTGGTTGGAAAGTTCAAGAGAGAGTAGATGGGCACAATGCCACGTGGTATCCGCCCCAAGCAGGTTGGGACGGATACCGGGCCGATTATTTCAGTTCAACGATCGTCACCCCTGCGCCCCCTTCTGTCAACGCGCCAAGCCGGTACTCGGCAACGTTGGGATGGTGGCTCAGGTGGTCGTGGATGCGGCGGCGCAACGCACCGGTCCCCTTCCCGTGGATGATCTCCAGACGGTTGATATGGGAGTTCAGAAGCGCGGTGATTGCCTGCTCGACTTTCACAACGGCTTCATCGGCGAACATTCCGCGAAGATCAATTCGGGTTTCGGCAAGATCGGCATTGGTGACGGATTGACGCCCGGCCCCCTCGCGCCGAAGCTCCTTTTTGGAAACGGCGATCAGATCATCGGCGTGCGCCCGCATCCGCAAGGCACCGAACTGCACAACCGCGTTCCCTTTCTCGTCTGGCTCAATCGCAAGCTCCCCAATCTGGGCCCCGCCGCGCAGCTTCACTGTGTCGCCAACCTTGAACCGTTTTTCTTCCTGCGGCACGGCGGCTGGCGTTGCGGAAACCCCTCGGCGCGTTTCCTCGATGGCTTGCCGCATCTGCTTCACTTGGTCGTTGCTTGCGCCGGAACGGATTTCGCGGAGCGTGTTTTCGATCAACGTGTTGGCATTGTTCAGCACGCCGCGCGCTTCCTCGCGGGCATCGGCAATGATGCTCTGCTTCCGGCTGTTGAACTCTTTCATCTCCTCCTGCAATCGTGCGCGAAGTGCCTCGGCTTCTGCGGTCTGCTTCCGGTATTCCTCGCGGTGACGGCGGCTTTGGGCAAGGTCCTCCTCCAATTGGTGGATGATCTCCGTCATTCGATTCCGCTCCTCCCCCAATTTCCCACGTGCGTTTTGCAAGACCTTCGGGTTCAATCCCAGCCGCTCCAATAACTCGAACGCGTAGCTGTTTCCTGGCATTCCAATCACGCAACGGTAGGTTGGGGTGATGGTGCGGGTGTCGAACTCCATCCCGGCATTCACCACTCCTTCGGTCTCGTAGGCAAACACCTTCAAGTAGCTGTGGTGGGTGGTGGCCAGAATAAAGGTGCGCCGTTGCAGCAGGAACTCCAAAATGGCCGCCGCAATCCCCCCACCTTCGTCGGGATCGGTTCCGGTTCCAATCTCATCAAGCAGCACAATATCCCCCATCATCACATGTTCCAGGATCTGGCTGATCCGCGACATGTGCGCGCTGAAGGTGGAAAGGTCGTTCTCGATGGACTGCTGGTCGCCGATGTCGGTGAAGACGTTGCAGGGGTGAACAACACACTCCGTTGCCGGCGGATGGATTCCGGACAAGGCCATCATGGTGATAAGCCCCAGGGTTTTCATCGCCACGGTTTTGCCCCCGGCGTTCGGGCCGGAGATCACAACGGCCCTGGCCTCGCGGTTCATCTCGATGGTCAGCGGAACAACGCTCGGCAAGCGCAATTGCAGCAACGGGTGGCAGGCGTTGTGCAGGGTAATCACGTCGTCGTCGGTGACGGTTGGCTCGGCACAGTTGTATTTCTCGGCATACCGTGCGCGGGCCACAACGGAATCAAGCAACTGCAGGCGGAGGAGTGACCCCTGGAACAGGTCGGCCTCCTGGCCAAGCTCTTCGGTCAGCACGCGGAGTATCCGCTCAACTTCGCGCCGCTCGGCAAAGGTGAGTTCGGCAATCTCGTTGTTCATGTCGAAGATTTCCGCTGGCTCCAAGAAGACGGTCCCGCCACTGTGCGATTCCCCATGAATGATGCCAGGGATCTTCCGCTTGAACTCCGTTTTCACCGGAAGCACCAACCGCCCTTCGCGAAGGGTGACGTACTCCTCGGTGACAAGCTCATCTTCGGAAACTTTCCGCAAGATCCGTTGCAGCCGTTGGCGCAGCGCGGCCGAGCGGTCAATGATGTCGCGGCGGATTCGGCGAAGCTCGGGGCTTGCGCTGTCGCGGACGTTTCCAAGATCATCAATCGCATCCTGGATGTGGCGCTCCAGCAATCGGTTGATATGGATCCCTGCGCAAAGCTCCGATAACAACGGAGCGTGGGCCGATTTCCCCATGAAAAACTCGCGCACGCGGCGCAAAGCAAGAATGGTTGTGCCGATATGGAGGAAGTTTTCGCCGCTAAGGTAGTTCCCCTGGATTTTTGCATAGCTAAGGGCGTTGCGGATGTCGTAAATCCCATCCAGCGGAATCACTTCCTCATGCTGGATGCAAACCCGCGCTTCCCCCACCATTCGATTTTCGCGGCGGATGGCATCCTCATCGGATAAGGGAGCCAGGCCAAGCAGATGCTCGACCCCCATCGAGGAAGCTGCAAACCCGGCCACGTGCTCAAGCACCCGGTGGAACTCCAACTGCTCAAGGCTTGAGGCGATTAATTCATCACGTGTCATCTCTATTGCTGTAAAAAGGGATTCAGGATTGAAGGGCATCGCGCACAACGGCTTGCACGCGATTGCCATCGGCAACGCCACGCATGGCGGCCATTGCTTTGGGCATTACCAGCTTAAAATCGTTAGGGCCCGAGGCTCCGGTCTGGGCGATAATCTCGCGAACCTTTGCGCGGATGTCGTCGTCGGAAAGTTGCTGCGGCAGGTAGGCTTCAATGATCTCAAGCTCCACCCGCTCGTTCTCCGCAAGGTCGTTCCGCCCGGCGGCGATGAACTGCTCCATGGCATCCTTCCGCGCATTCGCTTGCTTCTGGACGGCGCGCAGCTCCAGATCCGGGGTGACTTCGTTGCCACTTTTCTGCAATTCAAGAAGCGCGGCGCGCACCATGCGAAGGGTTCCCAAGCGAACCTTCTCGCCCGATTTCATCGCTTCTTTCATGTCGTTTGCTATTTTCTCGGTCAGTGTCATGGCGTTCAATGGTCTGTTGTTCTTATGGTATTGATGAAGGGTCCAAACTTACTGCATCTGCAATGAACAGAGTACTATCGCTGCTCCCCAGCGCGACGGAGATTGTTGCCGCAATTGGTGCGGAGGAAAGCCTTGTGGGGATTACCCACGAGTGCGATTACCCGCCCGCAATCACCGCAACCAAACCAACGGTGACCTCGGCACGGATCAATCCGGAAATGCCGAGCGAGGAGATTGACCAATTAGTCCGCGCTCAGCTGGAAGATTCCGGGACGTTGTACGCGCTTGATCTTGAGCTTGTCCGCCAGCTTCGGCCCACCCACGTGCTGACGCAGCAACTGTGCACGGTGTGCGCGGTTGGCTATGCCACGGTTCACGCAGCAATGCGGTCCCTGCCCGATCCACCAGAGGTTATCAACCTTGAGCCGCGAACGCTGGAAGAAGTGTTCGGGACGATGATTGCTGTTGGGGAATTGCTTGGCCGGAAGGAGGCTGCCGAACGGGTTGTTGCGGGCCTTCAACAGGGCTTGGCAGAAATCCCGCGGCTCCCCACGCCGCCACGGACGCTGTTTCTGGAGTGGCTGATCCCCCCTTTCCGAGCCGGGCATTGGATGCCGGAGCTTGTTCGCTGGGCTGGGGGAACTCCGGTGCTTTGCAACGAAGGAAGCCATTCCACGCAAGTCAGCTGGGAGGCGATTCGCGCAACGGAGTTCGAGGCGTTCGTGATCTCCTGCTGCGGCTTTTCCGTGAAGCGCACGCTGCTGGATATTGAAGCGTCGGCTGAGTTCCAAGCATTGCGCGCCGAGCGTCCTTCGCTTCGGGTAATCGTTATGGATGGCAATCATTACTTCAGCCGCCCCGGTCCGCGCCTTGTGGAAAGTGCGCAAATGCTGAACGCCGCGCTGCAAGGCTTGCCGCCAGAATTGTCCGGGGCATCTATCCCGGTTCCGTATTCCTTCCTGTTAAGCACGGCGATTTCAAACGCCGCCAATGCCGCCAGCATTTAAGTGAGCCGGATAGATGCCCGGGTAGCGGCTCCGACCTTTGTCGGGGCCGAGAGGAAATCCGCCGAAGGCTAAAGACCTTCGGCTACCTTTTATCAATCCTGACGAAGGTCGGGACGGCTATCGGCTCTCGTCATTCGGCGTGCTGTGCTGCGTGCGATAGCTCTGGTGGCTTTGATTGGAGCGTGAGAGACATTCCCCAAAATGCAATAACGGCCGCGACGATTCCGTACCACACAAGCTGGCCTTGCTCAATCAACACGCCTGCAAGGATTGGCCCGATAATCTGCGCGATGCTGTTCAGCGATTGGCTTACCCCCAACGCCTCGCCCTGCTCGTGCGGTCCCACCGATTTGGTCAGAAGCGTCGTCAACGCCGGCCGCGTTACCGACGAACCGAATCCCCCCACCACCACCCCAATCAGGAACAACCGCCAATCATGGATGAACCCCATCGGAATGTAGCTGATCGCCATTGCAAAAAATCCAACCGTGGAGAGCTTCACTTCCCCCCAAGCCGTTGCCAGCCGCCCAACAAGCCCCCCTTGCACTATCGCGCCCATCAATCCCGAGAAGGCGAACAGATACCCCGTCTCCCTTGCCTTGAATCCGAACTGGCGTTCCAGGAACATTGCCAACCCGCCAATCAGCAGCGCGAACGCAAGCGCGAACGCAAAGAACTCCAACAAGCTACGCCGCGTTGCCGGGCGGCGCAGATACTCCGAAAAACCGCTAAGCCTTCCCTTTCGTGGCGATGGCGATGGCGCGACCGGTGTGCTTGGAAGCAACACGATGGTGCAGATGATGGAGGTGAGCGACAACCCCGCCGCCGCAAATGCCGGAACCGAATGCCCAAAATCGGAAAGGAAGCCGCTCATGGCCGGGCCAATCAAGAACCCCAGCCCAAACGCAATCCCGATGAACCCAAACGCCTTGGTCCGCTCCTCCGGCTTGGTGACATCGCTGATGTAGGCTTGGGCAATGCTTAAGTTTCCGGCGGTGACTCCATCAATAATTCGGGCAATGAACAGAAGGAACAAGGAGTTGGCAAAGCCGAGGACCAGGAAGCCAATGAAGGTCCCAATCTGGCTGAAGATCAGCGTTGGCCGCCGCCCGATGCGGTCGCTGATGCGGCCCAAGATTGGCCCGGCCAGAAACTGGCAGACTGCGAAGCTGGCAAACAGCAGCCCCACAACAATCGGGCTTGCGCCGAACTCCTCGGCATAAAACGGCAACAGCGGGATGACGATGGTCAGCCCAAGCACATCCACCGCAACCACTAAAAAAATCGAGACGAGCGCTTTGTTCGATGTCATTGTTGGCTAAATGATGGCTGCATTGTTATGGGTGAAAAAAATGCGGGGAACCTCACATTGTTGGAGATTCCCCGCTGAAGCATTGATGCTCTTGGCGTTGCGTTATCCCTTCAAGGCTTCCGCGCCAGATACAATCTCCAGAATCTCCGTTGTAATTGCCGCCTGGCGTGCCTTGTTGTAGCTGATGCGAAGCGTCCGCACAAGGTCCTTGGCGTTGCGTGTGGCGTTCTCCATTGCGGTCATCCGGGCTCCCTGTTCGGCGGCATTGGAATCCAGCAGCACGTTCCACATCTGGGTGTTAAGGTGCTTGGGAAGCAGCGCATCCAGCAGGCTTGCCTGGTTTGGCTCAAAGATATAATCGGCCATCACCGCGTAGTCCTTGTTGGCTTCCATTTTTGGGATTGGAAGCATCTGCTGGACGATCACCGTTTGCTTAACAATCGAGCGGAACTCGTTGTAGATCACCTCAACCCGGTCAAAGTCTTTCCCAACAAACCCGTCCACCGCGTCGTTCACGATTTGGCGAGCGTAGATAAAATCCAAGCTGTGGAAGATGCCCGGATACGGGGCAATCACGTTGTAGCCCCGCTTGGTAAAGAAATCCACCGCACGTTTCCCAACCACAATCAGGTCAAGATCGCCACGGGCGGCAATCTCCGCATAGTTGGTGTTGATGTGGTTCACCGTGGTGCGGAACACGTTGCTGTTGAACGCGCCACACAGCCCGCGGTCGGCAGCAACCACGATTAGGCACACACGCGCCACCTCGCGTTCTTCCAGCAGCGGGCTTACCGATGATTCGGTTTGGGAAGCAAGGAATTGCAGCAGTTCACGGAGTTTTTTTCCGTAGGGACGTGCGGCGATAATTGCATCCTGCGCACGGCGCAACTTGGCCGCAGCAACCATCTTCATTGCTGAAGTGATTTTTGCGGTGTTCTCAACGCCTTGGATACGGCCGCGTATCTCGCGAAACTTTGGCATGGGCTGTTCAGGCGTGCTTCGATTGATAGAAGCACGAAACTCAGGTTACGTGTGGATTTAGCTTCGTGCGAACGTCTTGGAGAACTCGGTGGCGGCACTCTTCAGCGCGTCGCTGATCTCTGCCGACAACTCCTTCTTCTGTGCAATGCTTGGAAGCAGCTCCGGGTTTTTCAGCTTCAGGTAGCCGATAAACTCCTGCTCGAACCGCCGAACATCCCCAAGCGAAAGGCTGTCCAAAAATCCACTGGTTCCGATGAAGATCGCCGCAACCTGTTCCTCGACCGGAATCGGCTGGAACTGCCCTTGCTTCAGCAGCTCCACCAAACGGGAACCGCGGGTCAGCAACTGCTGGGTTGATTTATCAAGGTCGGAACCGAACTTCGCAAACGCCTCAAGCTCGCGATACTGCGCAAGGTCCAACTTCAGCGTGCCGGACACTTTCCGCATCGCTTTAATCTGGGCACTTCCCCCCACCCGCGACACCGAAATACCGACGTTAATTGCGGGACGCACGCCTGCGTTGAACAGGTTCGGCATCAGGTATATCTGGCCGTCGGTGATTGAGATCACGTTGGTTGGGATGTAGGCCGAAGGGTCGCTCTCCTGCGTTTCAATCACTGGGAACGCCGTCAGCGAGCCACCGCCGTTTTCCTTGTCCAGCTTGGCGGCGCGTTCCAACAAGCGGGAGTGGAGATAGAACACGTCGCCCGGATAGGCCTCGCGCCCTGGCGGACGGCGCAGCAGCAGCGAAAGCTGGCGATAGGCTGCGGCTTGCTTCGACAAGTCATCATAGACTGCCAGCGCGTGGCGGCCGCTGTCACGGAAGAACTCACCCATTGCCGCGCCGGAGTACGGGGCGATAAACTGAAGCGGTGCGGGGTCCGCAGCGCTGGCCACCACCACCGTGGTGTACTCCATCGCGCCGTTGTCTTTCAGAATCTGCACAACGTTTGCAACGGTGGAGGCTTTCTGGCCGATGCAGACGTAAACGCAGAACACAGGGTCAATCCCCTGGGCTTTTGCTTCTGGGGTGTGGGTATATTTCTGGTTGATGATCGTATCAATCGCCACCGCCGTCTTTCCGGTTTGGCGGTCGCCGATGATAAGCTCGCGCTGGCCGCGCCCAATCGGGACCATTGCGTCAATGGCTTTGATGCCGGTTTGCAGCGGCTCGTGAACAGGATAGCGGGCGATAACGCCGGGTGCTTTCTGCTCGATAGGGAGCGTTGTGGTGGTGTTGATTGGACCACGCCCGTCAAGAGGCATCCCCAACGGATTGACCACACGCCCTAACAACGCCTCCCCCACCGGAACCGAAGCCACCTTTCCGGTACGCTTCACCGTGTCCCCTTCTTTAATCAGCTTGTCATCGCCGAACAACACCACACCAACGTTGTCCTCTTCAAGGTTCAACGCCATTCCGGTGACACCGTTCGGGAACTCGACAAGCTCCGAAGCAAGAACGCTGGTTAGGCCATACACACGCGCCACACCGTCGCCCACCTCCAAAACGGTGCCGATGTCATAAACATCCACCTCGCTCGAGAAGCCGGTCAACTGCTTGCGCAGGATGGCAGTTACTTCATCGGGACGAACTTCAACCATGCTGGTTATCTGTACTAAATGAAAGTTGTTGCTGGATTCTGTTGCCGAACAATGCTGTTGGAATACCACGCGCAAAAGGAATGGCAACCAGGGGTTGCGTTCCCTTGTATCGGGCGGTTAGTTCAACGAGCCTTGTAGCAGGGTCTCGTGCATTCGGTCAAGCTGATGCCGTAGGGAGGCATCAATCATCGTGTCGCCAAAAATTGCCCGGAAGCCGCCGATCAAGCTGGCATCAATCTGGTACTCGGCGCGGATGCTTTTGCCGCTGATTGATGACAATCGTTGCTCAATCTCTTGCTGTTGTGGCGGGCTTAACGGGGCCGCGGTCGTCACCACCGCGCCAATCACATTCCGTTCGGCATCAAGCAGCTGGAAGTAGGCTTCGGTGATGGAAGCAAGGTCCGCCGAGCGACCCTTGCGGGTAAGCAGGCCGATAAACCGCGCCACCACCTCACCAATTTTACCCTGAAAGACTTCAAGCAGAATGCTTTCTTTCACCCGCTGATCCACCACTGGGGTTTCCAGCAATCGGCGAAGCTCTGGGGAGTTTTTCAATGCCCCCTGAATCGTCTTGAAATCTTCGGTGACGACCTCCTGCGCATTCTCATCCCTGGCGATATCAAGAATCGCTTTGGCGTATCGCTGCGCTGCTCGTGTTTGCGTCATCGTGATGCGTTGGTAAGGGGAAAAAAGGCTTAGTTCTGGTTGGCAGTCTGCTTCAGGTAATCATCCACAAGCCGCTTGTGGCGGTCGGCATCCAAGGATTCATCCAGAATTTTCTCGGCAGCACCAATGGCCAGCGAAGCGACTTCGGTGCGAAGTTCGTTCAAGGCTTGTTGCTTGCTAAGGTTGATCTCCTGATGGGCTTGTTCCATCAGCTTCTTGGTGTCCTCCTGGGCTTTGGCCATCGCGTCCGACTGGATGCGCTGGGCATACTCGCGGGTTTCCTTCAGGACTTTCTGCGAATCGGCTTCGGCCTGGCGCAATGCTTTTTGGTTTTCAGCAAGCACGCGGTCGGCCTCCTGCTTGGCGGATTCGGCGCGGTTTAGCGCGTCGTTGATGGTGTCCTGGCGCGTTTTCAGCGCGTTCAGGATCGGCTTCCACGCGATCATGCGAAGAAGGATAAGCAGCAGAAAGAAGTTGATGATGGTCCAAAGGATAGGACCCACATTGATATCTGCAAGTGGATTCATTGCTCAGCGTTAGGATGGTAAGCCAGACTGACGATGCCGAAGAAATTATCGGGCGGCCAGCTTGGCCGCCCGATTGGTGCTGCATTACTTGGTTGCAAGCAGAATACAGATAACCATTGCGAACAGTGCCACACCTTCGATAAGTGCGGCGGCGATGATCATCGTTGTGCGGACATCGCCGATAGCTTCTGGCTGGCGACCCTGTGCGTCAAGCGCGGCTGCTGCAAGGCGGCCAATGCCCGTTCCGACACCAAAGACAACCATTCCGGCGCCAAGACCTGCACCGAGATACGCCATTACCTGTGGTTCCATGAGAAAAGCTCCGTTTGGTTTTGATGAGAGTTTATGAGTTCAGGAATGTTCTGCTGTTCAAAAGGACCTGCGAAACTACGCAAATGCCAGCCCCCTGCCAGCGTCCTTTTCGTGCGAAAAAGGTTTCCAAGAGTTAAACATCTGCGGTCGCTATCGGCAGCCGCTATCAGTGTGCCCCAGCCGGTTGGTGTTTACGCAGTTCTTCATCCAGATTGTCGTAATCACCCGTGGCCATTTCGCTGATTACCTCGCCCATGGTTCGGTGGCCATCCTCAACATGGTGGTGATCATCGTGGTGATCGTGCCCGGCCATTGCCATTCCGGTAAATACCGCCGTGAGCGTTGTGAAGATGTACGCCTGCAAGAACGCCACCAACAACTCCAGCAAGTAGATAAAGAGCGAGAACCCAACCGAAACGGGGATGAACACTGCGCTCATGAAGATCAGAGCAATGAACGAGAGCAAGATCACGTGGCCAGCCACCATGTTGGCGTAAAGGCGGATAGCCAACGCGAACGGTTTGGTGAACAACCCAAGGATTTCCACAGGGATCATGATTGGCCAAAGGAACACCGGGGTCCCCCCCGTTAAATGCTTCAGGTAGCCACCAATCCCAATCTTTTTGATGGATGCTATTTGAACAAGGAAGAAGGCGATGATCGCTAAACCGGCTGTCACGTTAATATTTCCGGTAGCGGTGTGCGCCCCCGGAATCAAGCCGATATAGTTCATGAACAGGATGAAGAAGAAGAAGGTGAGGAAGATCGGCATCATCTTCGCCCCATCCTTTCCGACGTTCGGGGTGACGATCTCATCCCGCACGTATTCAATCAGCATCTCCATTGCTGCAAAAATCCCCCCCAGCGGTTTCACCCCAACTTTCTTGTACTTGCGTGCCATCGGAATAAACACCGCAAGCACCACGGCCATTGCCACCCATTGGTAAAACACCATGCTGGTGACCGATAGGTCCAACATCGGAGGCTTCGTGGTCGCAACATTCACAACATGGTGGTGCTCCATCTTATAGGCCCCCTCCGACTCCATTTTCTGGACGCTTGGGTAGATATGGAGCCCGTTATCAACCAGAATGATTGGAAGATCGAACAGATGGATATGCCCGAAGGTGATCTCGCGGTGATCGCCAAGATGGGAGAGAACCGCAGCAAACGGGTTTTCGGCTCCGGCATGGTCATTGCCATGGCCGTGGTCGGCAGTTCCGCCAGCGGTTCCGCTATGTTGCCCCTGGTGCGGAGCTTCTTGGTTGTGTGGATTGTTGGTATCAGGCATTACTTCTTGGCCGATTCAATGGCAATGGAACGGGAGAACGAAGATGGGTTGTTCGAACGCTGCTTGCGGCGATTGTGAGCAGGGACTTTCCGGCGGCTCATCACCCGTGCGATGTAGATGATCTCCGCAATCATATACACCACGTAGAAAACCATTAACGAAAGGGAGAGCGCCAGCTGGTGGTACTTGGCAGTGAAGAGAATGAACAGGACAACCATCGTGGCCAGCAACCGGATTGCCATTCCCCCAAACACCAGCGAAAGGAACTGCTGGTTCGGTTTGTCCAGTGCGTACTCCATCATCAGGTAGCCGATCAGGACGTTTGCCAACGCAACAATTCCGGCGGCGATAATCCCCTCAAACACCTCGGGCGTTGCCCAGCCGTAGATTGGATACACCAGCACAATGCCGAACAGCAAAGTGATGAGAAGAATAGTACGAAGGAACAGAAATTTCATTCGGTTGAACGTTAAGTTCGGCCGTGTTGTCATGCTGCGTTGCTATGGCTTTTGTGAACGTAGCGACGTGCGAATCATGCTAATCAATCCACCGGTCGCCCCCAAAACCACACCGACCACCAACAACCAAGGGGCCGTCCCATACTTTGAATCGGCCCACCACCCAACCCCACCAAACACCGCCATTGCCGCCGCAAGCTGAAACCCCATACCGAGGTATGGGGAAAGTTGCTGCATTGTGGAGCGGCCGGATTGATGTTGCTTAGGCATGAACCTCTTCGGGACTGTTTCTGGACTTCCCCCCAACCCACGCCCGCAGCACAAATCGCCAGCACCCTAGACAAAAGCGGGCGCAAAGTTAGCGACCGAACGGAGTGCCGCCAAACATTTGCCCACGGTGGGAACATTTTGTTGTAGTACTCCCCCAATTGTACCCTTTGCCCACGCTCGCCGTTGCGCAATTGCGGCACGCCCGCTTGGCGTATTACCAAAACTTGATAATCATATCACCCACTCTCCCCCGTACATTTGCAGAAGCATTACAAGAGCAGGCTGGAACTCCATCCCCCCCCATCCCTTTTCAGCCGCGCCGTACCTGATCCAACGATACCATGCCAAAATCCATTCTTGTTGTTGACGACGAAGAAGACATTGTTCAACTGCTGAAATACAACCTTGCCAAAGAAGGCTACAGCGTGACCACCGCACTGAACGGCGTGCAAGCTCTGCAAGCCGCCGATGGAACCAGCCTTGACCTTGTGATCCTTGATGTGATGATGCCGGAACTTGACGGATTCGAGGTCTGCCGCCGGCTTCGCTCCACCCCTGCCCATGCCACAACTCCCATCATCTTCCTAACCGCTCGCGTTGGGGAGTTCGATGAGATATTGGGGCTTGAGCTTGGGGCCGACGATTATATCCAAAAGCCGATCTCGCCACGGGTACTGCTTGCCCGCGTTAAATCCATTCTGCGGCGAAGCACCGAGGCGGTCCGAACCGAAACGCTTATCATGCCGGAGGTGCTGGCCGTGGGCGACTTGCAGATCAACCGCCAAAACTACACCGTGAAGATTCAAGGGCGCGAGACATTCTTCCCCAAAAAGGAGTTCGAGCTGCTGGCGTTTCTTGCTGGCAATCGCGGGAAGGTCTTCTCGCGTGAGCTTCTGCTGAATCGGATCTGGGGGGAGAACGTGTACGTGGTGGACCGCACGGTGGACGTTCACATCTCAAAAATCCGCGAGAAACTTGGGAACAGCGGCGAGCTGATCGAAACCGTGAAAGGGGTCGGCTACCGCTTCCGGGATTAAGGTTACTGCTGATCGTTGCTACCGTGAACAACTCACTACATTCACAAATGAAGCAACGGGAGTACGCCATTGCCGGGCTGTTTGCGTTGCTCTTGTTCGCGCTGCTGCTGGTGATCCTGCTTCCGGCCAGCTTCCATTTTGCCATTGCGTGCGCCGCGTTTTCCATTGCCGGCGCGGCGGTGGTGTGGGTGTTGTTCCGGCATCGGCGGCTATCGGAGCAACTGGAGGCACAGATAGGGGGAATGGCCGAAACAGCGTTGGAAATGGCGCGCCGCGGAACCGACAAACAGATTGATGTTGGCGCGATTCCCCTTGCCGAGCTGCGGTCGCTTGCCCATGCAATCAATGCAATGGCCGAACGCGCCACCGGCGACATCGCCGAACTGAAACGCCTGGAGCGGGTCCGAAGCGAGTTCTTGGGGAACGTCAGCCACGAACTCCGAACCCCGATCTTCTCGGTGCAAGGCTATCTGGAAACGCTGATTGATGGAGCGATGGACGACCCCAACGTCCGCGAAGATTTTTTGAACAAAGCCCACCACAACGTCCTTCGGCTCCACACACTGCTTACCGACTTGATCGAGATTTCCCGCATTGAGTCGGGAGAGATGAAGATGAGCTTCCGCTACTTCAATGCCGATGAGTTTCTCCGTTCGATTGTGGAGGAGCTTCGGCCCACCGCCCAGATTGCGGGGATTGAGCTTCACTATGCCCCACCCCTTACCCCAAACGGTAACGCCACGGTGTTTGGCGACCGCGAGCGGATCAAGCAAGCAATGGTGAACCTGATTGAAAACGCCATCAAGTACAACAAGCCCAACGGATTGGTAACGGTGAGCTTGGAACTTGTTGGCGAACAAGGTGTTTTCCGCGTGGCCGACACCGGAATCGGGATTCCGGAAGGGGACATCAGGCGAATTTTCGAACGGTTCTACCGCGTCAACAAGGACCGCTCGCGTGCGGTGGGGGGAAGCGGTTTGGGGCTGGCAATCGTCAAGCATATCATCGAGGCGCACAACGCCACCATCACCGTGCGCTCGGTTCACGGGGAAGGATCAACCTTCAGCTTTTGGCTAAAGCGGGGATAGCCCTGCGGCCCCTTCCTTCCATCATTCCCCCTTCCTTTCATTCCTTCGGCAGGAAACGGTATCAACGGATTGTCACGGATTCCCCACGCGAATTGGTGCGATTGGTGCGGGGCATCCTGTATATTTGCGATTCGTTTCCAAAATCGAACATCCAAAACTCTTTCCTCATCAATCGCAGTCTATGGGAGTCATGCAGAAGCTCCGGCAAGGAATGCCGGCGTTCATCATCATTATGATCCTATTCTTTGTTCTCACCATCGTTTTCGACTGGGGGAATGCAAAGAAAGGGGCATCTGGGGTTGCCAATGCTGGCGGCCAAGCCATTGGCCATGTCAACGGCGACCCAATCAATTACCGTGAATACCAGACGCGAGTTGATACCCTTATCAATCGCCAACGCGCCGCAAATCCCGACGGGGAGATTGACGAGATGCAAATCCGTGAGTCGGTCTGGAACCAGATGGTGAATGAGATTTTGCTGAACCAAGCCGCCGAACGGCTTGGCGTAAGCGTCACCGATAAACAGGTGGATGAAAAACTCCTGTACGATCCCCCCTCCTACCTCACCCAGATGTTCAGCGACAGCACCGGCGCGTTCCAGCAGAATGTTTACTACGATTTCATGCGGAACACCGATGCCTTCCTTGCGCAACGCCAGTTCCCTGCCGAGGAGATCGCCTCGATCAAGAATCAGTTTGCCGAGATTCGCCACGACCTTCGGATGCAGATGCTGCAAGAAGCCGTCAGCAGCGCGATCACCGCTTCGGCAATTCCTTCCCCATCGGAAATCCGGCTGGCCTACGACAACAAAAAGCTGAAGGCCAGCGGCAGCTTTGCCATGCTGGATGTGAACTCCATCCCCGACGACCAGGTGAAGGTAAGCGACGACGACGCAAAGAAATACTACGATGAACACAAAGCCGACTTCGTGCAGAAAGCCTCGCGCGAGCTTCGCTACGTCATCCTTCCCCTTTCCCCAAGCAAGCAAGATTCCAGCACGGTGCTGAACCGGCTTGGCAAAGCCACCGAAGCCCTGAACCGCGCAGCCACCACTGCCGAGAAAGACTCGGTGTTCAGCGAGCTGATCGCCCAGTTCGGACCGGGGAACTACGCCGGAACCGCCTTCACTCCGTTCCAGGAAATTCCTGCCGAGCTTCAGGCCGCGTTGCAGGGCGCAACCCCGGGCGCGGTGATCGGACCGTTTGCTTCCCCAGAAGGGACCATTCTGCTGAACGTCCAGGATATGAAGGATAGCGGCGAGGTCTTCGTCAAAGCCCAGCACATCCTTCTGAAAACCGAAGGGGTCAGCAACACCGACAGCCTGAAGGCTTTGGCCGAATCAATCTTGAAAAAAGCCAAAAGTGGGGAGAAGTTTGAAGCATTGGTGACAACCTTCAGCCAAGATCAAGGCTCGGCAATGAACGGCGGCGATGTTGGATACTTCAGCAAAACCAGTCCGTTTGTGCAGGAGTTCAAGGACGCAGCGTTGGGCGCAAACGTGGGCGACATCGTTGGCCCGGTAAAAACGCAGTTTGGATATCACGTTATCAAGATCACCGACAAAACCGCACGCAGCTACAAGCTGCGCGATATGCGGTTCAACATCAAGACCACCCGCGGAACCAAAAACGCCCTGATGCGCCGCGCCCAGATGCTGCGCGACACCATCGCCAGCGGGCAGGCATTGGATTCGGCATTTGCCGCAAAACGTGGCTTGCAGTCGGTAAGCAGCGGGCCAATTCAAAAATCCATGCCGGTGGCGGGGATGATGGAGCTAACCTACTTTGCCTACGCCAACAATGTGGGCGAAGTCAGCAAGCCAATCGAGATGCAGAACGGGAACATCATCATTGCGCAGGTTGCTAAAATTCGGAACGCCGGAACAGCCGAGTTCGCCGATGTGAAAGCGGAGATCATTAAGAAGCTCCGCACCCAGAAGAAGCTGGATATGCTGAAAGACCGCGCCACCAAACTACGCGGCGCGCTTGCCGCTGGCGATAGCCTTGAAAAACTGAAAACCATTGACCCCGGGGTCCAAGTGATGGCGTTCAACGACGTGAACAGCACCAGCCCATTCCCGGGCGCAGGGTTCGACGTCCCGCTGACCGCCGCAACATTCGCGCTGAACCCGGGCCAGTTCTCCGATGCCGTCCGTGGCGAACGTGGATATTACATCGTCCAGCTGCAATCGAAGACGGTTCCCACCGATCAGGAATTCCAGAAGGACCGTGCGGAGTTTATCAAGGAATTCATGTCAACACGGCGCAGCAGCTTGTTCCAGGAATGGATCCAGAAAGCCCGCGAGCAAGCCGACATCGAAGACCTTCGGCACCAGAGCTAACACCCCGCAGAAGTATCATCAAAAAGAAGAAGCCGCCCATTGTGGGCGGCTTCTTCTTTTTTTTCCAAGAAAATCTTCAAATCCTCATTCTTCAGATTGCTTGCAAAGCACACTTTGGCCATATTATAGCCCTATTAGACTTTCATAACCAAGATCAACACTACTACCGGAGGAAGCAATGAAAGCATTTTTTCGAATACTTGGGATAGTTATGGTGACAATTATCCCTTTATACTCCCAGCAACAAGGGAAATGGGTGCAAGTGGATACTCTACCAACAGTAAAATATACTCGAAATAAAGTAGTTTGCGAAAAAGGGATGATGGGGTTACGTTAGGGAAAAGATAGTAGTCATTGAATAGATAGAGGGAAGAGATGATAGAACTTACGGAGGAATTACGGACACAACTGCGGAAATTGCAGCGAATGGAGAAAGAGAAGCGTCGGTATGTGAAGATCACGACGCTGCTGATGCTTGACGGGGGATTTAGCGTTGGCGAGACGGCCTTTGCGTTGGGTGTTGATAATTCGACGATATATCGGTATGCCGAAGGGTATCGAGCATCAAAGAGCTTTGAGGATTACATAGAAGACAAGTATGTGTGCTATGGTGGGAAGCTGAGCGGTGAACAGGCATCAGCTGTATCGAAGGAACTGGAGGGACATCTGCATCATACATCGAAGGAGGTAGTGGAGTTGGTGTGCGAGCGTTATGGTGTGCGATATACGGAGAGCGGGATGGTAGCATTGCTGAAGCGTCTGGGCTTTGTGTACAAGAAGACGAGTCTGGTGGTATCGAAGGGGAATCGAGCGGAGCAGGAGGAATTTCTTGAACGTCTGGCGGGATTGCTTGCTGATAGGGGTGAAGGCGAGGAAGGTGGGGTAGTGTATTTCAGTGATGCGGTGCATCCTCAGCACAACACACGGAGCAGTTACGGGTGGATCAAGTCGGGGAGTCGGTATGAAGTGCGATCGAACACGGGTCGGGAACGTGTGAACATCAACGCGGCATTGAACGCGCATGATGTGGGAGATGTGGAGGTGGTGGAAAGCGAGCGGGTGGATAGTGAATCAACGATTGAGTTGTATGCAGCCTTAGAGCGGAAGCATCCGAGTGGAAGGATCAGAGTGATTTGCGACAACGCGAGATACTATCGGAGTCGTCGTTTGCGGGAGTGGTTATCATCATCGCGAATAGAGCAGGTATTTTTGCCGAGTTACTCACCGAATTTGAATTTAATTGAGCGATTATGGAAATACATGAGGAAGAAGGTAATAGACAGGAGGTATTATGAAACGAAGGATGAATTTCGTGGAGCTATCCGAAGATTTTTCAACGATATTGAGGAGTACCGCCCAGAGTTAGAGAGACTTCTAACCCTGAATTTCCACGTGCTCTGATTTTCGCAAACCTCTTTGCAGTGAGTATATATGGCCATTTCCTGCGCCGACGACGAGCATTGCGTTACCACGTGCGATTCAGGCTGGTGGGCAGGATTTGTTCGGGTTACTACCGATGGTGGAAAAACTTGGAGGAATACTCTTATTGATAAAATGACCCCCTATCCTGATTACCATGATTTTCGACGAATAAAGTCTATTGCTCACCCCACTCGGGACCTGATTATTGGCATTGCAGATACTGGTGTTGGTTATCGTTCCACCGACGGAGGTTATACATGGAAAGAGTTTAGACTTCCTGTTGATCGTGGATTAGGATTTGAAATAAAAATGTTTGATGAAACATATGGGTATATTTCGGGACCTCCGCGATGGCTGTTCAAGACAACTAATGGTGGTGAGTCATGGAATCAAGTATTGCTTCCTGATTCAGTCAAAGGTGTCTATGTAGAGAGATTATCTGTTGTTCATCCTGACACTATTATTTTATCAATGGTGTGGACTAACAAAGGTGTAATTCTTCGCTCTACTGATGGCGGAGTAACATGGGATTATAATGATGCTCCAGTCCTATACTGGGTTCCCAATCTGTTTTTTATAGATTTTCAACACGGTTATTCTGTCGGATATAAAAGAACGGGGGAAGGTGATCGTGCTCTTGATTTATATACCTATACAACCGATGGCGGGCGCACATGGGCTCCTGTGGAAAGTAAATGGCGTGATCCTGCTGGCGGGTTACGCGACATACGATTTCTTGATCGCCTAAATGGAATTGCTGTTGGTGGACAAGGAAAAATTCTGCGTACGTATGATGGTGGAAAAACTTGGGAACAACAACCTGTCCCGTTGGACACCCATAGCATCTGCCATATTATAGCAATGGAATTTCCATCACCACGCACTGCGTATGCCACAATCACCAATTTCCAAGTTTTGCGCTGGATACCTACCGCTTCCAGCACCCCAACTATTTCTACAGAAGCGGCGTGCGCCATTTCTATTACCCCTTCCATTATCGGAAACGAGAAGCCAACCATTACCACGCTTCTACCGAAATCTGGGCACCTTCACCTTGAGGTTGTTGATGCTACGGGTGCAGCGGTATGGGTAAAGGATTTTGGCGTTGTCGCGGAGAAGGAGGTTCGGTATTCGCTTCAACAACAATTGCCTTCAGGCGTGTTTTTTGTTCGAGCGATTTTGGACGGCACAATCATAGGAAATGAACGATTGATGGTGATGAAATAACTGCCCGTACGGCACGTAAAAAAAATGGCCTGAATGCTGATACAGCGTTCAGGCCATTTTTACATCTCCCCCCCCCACCTCTCTTCTACGGATTCGTAAACTGCTGGTCCACGATGGTGATGTCGCCGGGGTAATCCACCAAGCCGATCGGCGTTTCCACGCTGACTTTTGCCGTCAGCTTCAGGCGCGAGCTTGAGCCTTGCGCGCCGCCAATGGCCAGCGCCAAATTGATCATATCATTCAAGCCTTTATCGCCGAAGAATTGATAGAGGTCCAACCCCACGGTGATTGGGATCATCGTGCTTTGCCCGGTTGCCGGAATCTCCAACCGCTTGTCAACAACGCCGCTGATGGTGGTGCGGTCGTCAATCAACAAGGTCCACCCTAATTTCCGTAAATAGAGCGGCGTGCTCCGCCCCCCAGATGCCGACCCATCGTTGGGATTGCGTGCGGCAACGTTCAACGTGAACTCAACTGGCATTTTCTTCTGCGCGAATGCCGATCCCAAACTGATCATCTCCATTGTGCTGATGCTGCTTGGATTCGAGGCCTTGCTAACGTCAACCCCGGCTAATCTGAAACTGTTGACGTTCTCCAGCTTGAATTGCAGTTTTTTCAGATCTGTCAGCGCGCTGGTTACGTCCTTCAATGCCTTGCATCCGCCAAGCATTGCTGCCATCATCAATGCCGTGGCAGCCACTCCGGCAAATTTTTTGTTCAATCTCATGCGTGTTATTCCTGTTGAAGTTGGTTGATTCTATTCGGCGTTTTCGATCCTTCCCATTCTTCTTCCCGCTGCATCAAGCGGGGAAAGCGAGCGTTGGTTTTTCACACCCCATTCCTCAAATACTCCGCCACCATGTTCCCGCTCAGCATCGCCAGCGGAACCCCTCCGCCCGGGTGAGTGCTTCCTCCGGCAAGATAGAAATTCTTCAGGCCACGCACCTTGTGGTCCGGGCGAAGAAATGCCGATTGAAGAGAATTTGACGACGTTCCATAAATGGCCCCGTCCAAACTGTGATACCGCTGCTCGATGCTTCGTGCCGGCATGATGACCTGCCACGCAATTTCCGGTTTGATGCCGAACCCGCGCTCCAGCCGCTCCCACACGGCCTGGGCATACCGGGCTTGGACCTCAGGGTTGTCGTGGTCAATTCCGCTGGCCGGGGCGTTTATCAGGATATACCAATTCTCCCACCCTTCCGGCGCAAGTTGGGGGTCGGTGAAGGCGGAGATGGAAAGGTAGATGGTCATCCCCCGTGGCAGCTGCCGCCGCTCAAAAATATCGGCGAACTCCGCCGGGTAGTCATCGCTGAAAAAGACGTTGTGGTGGGCCAGCCCCAACCGGCCGGCACGCACCGCCGCCAGCAGCAAATATCCCGAGCAGGAACGTTCCGCTTTCAGCAACCCCCGCGGCGTGGGAACCCCAACCGGAGCAAGCAGCCGCTGGTGGGTCCAGCGTGCATCGCCGTTGCTGACCACGGCATCGGCTTCCAAAGTGAGGTTGCCGGTCCGAACCCCGCAGGCTTGAACTCCAACAATCGCTTGGCCGCTGCGGAGCAGCCCGGTCGCCTCGGTATCGGTGTGGATTGCCACCCCGTGGCTTGCGGCAATCTTCGCCAGCGCGGTCCCAATCGCCCCCACCCCCCCGGCCGGATACCACGCTCCCATCCGAAGCTCCACGCTGGCAATCACGTTCAGCATGGAAGGGGCGCGGTAAGGGGAGGAACCGTTGTAGGTGGCAAACCGCCCGAAGAGTTGCCGCAGTTTTGGCGAGCGGAACCGGCGGCGAAGCTCCGCAGCCATGGTGCCAAGCGGATGGATGCGAAGCATTGCCGGCAGCATCGGCGCGTTGCCGATGTTCGCCAGCTGGGCAGGGCCGAACGGCTTCAGCAGAAAAAGGGCTTTCGTCTTCCGGTAGATTTCCCCGGTGTCGCGAAGGAACTGCTCCACCGCGCCGGAATCTTCCGGGAAAACCCGTTCGGTTTCCGCCGCACTTTTTTGGGGATCGGCGAAGGTGGAGTAGGCCGTTCCGTCGCTCCAGAAATACTTGCACGACGGATCCACCGGAAGGAACCTCACCATCTGGGTCAACGCCGGAACAATCCGCTCCATCTCATCCAGCAGTGTGATAAGCGTTGGGCCAAGATCGAACGTGAAGCCGTCGTGGCGGAAGCTGGCGACCTTTCCCCCGGGCACAGGATTTTTCTCAAGGATGGTGACGGAGTGGCCTTGCTGGGCAAGCAAGATGCCGGCTGTTAATCCCCCGATTCCCGATCCGATAATTGCTATTCGCTTCACTGGGTTCTGGCGCTTGGGTTGGTCCCGAAAAGAATCTGAACTTCTTTGGGCTGGATGCTTGCGGCGTGCGGCCTCTGTTCCCTATCTTCGGCGGTTCAGAAATTTGAAAAAAGGGGAATCATCAAAACGATTGCCCCGATCTCTGAACTCCCCGTTCTTCCAAGCGGCATTCCAGCCAACACTTCATGCTGACGTTCACAATTCGGCAGTTCTTCTACTCGCTCCTGATTATCTGGGGCGTGATGACGGTGACGTTTGTCATCATCCGCGTGCTTCCCGGCGACCCCGCCCGATTGATGCTTGGCCAACGTGCCGATGCGCAATCCATCGCCGCGCTTCGGAAGCAATTAAAACTTGATGAACCGATCTTCCCAACCCAGTACATTGACTTTTTGGGGCGCGCCGCCACCGGCGATTTGGGGCGGAGCTTTGCGTTCAACCGCCCGGTGATCGAGTCAATCCTGGAGCGGTTCCCGAAAAGTTTGGTGCTGGCGGTTCCCTCGCTTCTGTTGGCCACGCTGTTTGGGGTGGCCATTGGGGTCTATTCCGCCTGGAGGCCGTACACCTTCTTCGATGGAGCCAGCCGGGTGACGGCAATTCTTGGGATTTCCGTTCCGGTGTTTGTGCTGGGGGCCGTGCTGATTCTGGTGTTTAGCAACTGGCTGAATATACTTCCGGCCAGCGGCTACATCACCAAGGATGGGGGCACAAACCTGAAATATCTGCTGCTTCCCATGGCCGCGCTGGCCGCACGCCCCCTTTCCATCATTGCCCGCATCACCCGTAGCTCCATGTTGGATGTTCTAAGCCAAGATTACATCCGCACCGCACGCGCAAAAGGGCTGCCGGTTGGGGCAACGGTTATCAAGCACGCGCTGCGGAACGCGCTGAACCCTGTTATCACCACCGTCTCGGCTTGGCTTGCCAGCACGATTGCCGGAACCTTCTTCATCGAAAAAGTTTTTGCGTGGCCCGGGATTGGGATGCTGGGGTTCGATGCGGTGCTTCAGTTGGATTACCCGGTGATTCAAGGGGTGGTCCTGTTCACCGCGGTGGTCTTCGTGGTGGTCAACTTCCTTGTTGACATCCTTTACTCCATCCTTGACCCCAAAGTCCGCTTGTCGTAACCCGCGCGCGCAACCTGAATGATGAACCCAACAACTTCCATGAAGCCCAACCAGACGGAACCTTCGGGGAACCAGCAAGCAATGCCCGAAACGCAAGTCCACTCCCTTTGGTGGTACAGCTGGCGGCGATTGAAACGGAACAAGCTGGCGATGCTTGGCTTGGGGATTATGATCCTGCTGTTCCTGTGCGCCGGGTTTGCGTGGCTGATTGCCCCAATGAACCCGAACCGGCAGATACTGGAGTATGCCCGCAAACCAAGCGGCTTTGTTGGGAATATCCTGATCGTAAAAACCGAAGGGGGAACCTACCCCGATGAGTATATCCCGATTGAATCGTACACGCCGGGGCCGGAGTTTATCAGCTTTGTTCGCGCCGGCGGGTCCCGCGACTCCGTCAGCCGCAAGCAGCTGATTGCTGCCGACGAATCGGAATGGCACCAAACGCCAACGTTCCTGCTCGGGACCGACCGCTTTGGCCGCGACGTTCTTAGCCGGTTACTCTACGGGGCGCGGGTCTCGCTGGCGGTGGCGTTGTTTGCGGAGATTATTGCAATCCTGATCGGGGTGTTGTTGGGGGCGTTGGCGGGGTATTTCCGCGGGACGGTGGATGCGGTTATCATGTGGTTCACCAACGTGATCTGGAGCTTCCCGTTTATCCTGCTGGTGCTGGTCTTCTCGCTAACGCTGAAGGAGTTCATTGATGTGTTCGATAGCATCATCCCCCTTTCCGATTGGATTGGGCGGGGGGCGTGGCAAACGTTCCTTGCAATCGGCCTAACAAGCTGGGTGGATACCTGCCGGATTGTCCGCGGCCAGTTCTTTTCGCTTCGGGAGACGGAGTATGTGGAGGCGACCCGCGCCGTTGGTTTTGGACCCACGCGGACGATCTTCCGCCATATTCTTCCGAACGCGCTTGGCCCGATTATCGTTGTTGCCACCGCTGGGTTTGCCAGCGCGATTATCGCCGAAGCAAGCCTTAGTTTTGTGGGCCACGGAATCGAGCTTCCAACAGCCACCTGGGGGCAGATGATCTACGACGGCATTGGGTTTCTGCAAGCCGGCCAGCTTCCGGGGCTGACGCTGTACCCCTCGATTGCCATTGCCCTGGCGGTGTTTGCCATCAACGTCTTCGGCGACGGGCTGCGCGACGCGTTGGACGCGAAAATGAAAGTCTAAAAAAAACGGCCGGCGCGCCCGGTTTCCGCAGCCAAGTTCATTCAGCAGCAGCACACATACTCACTCGGAATTCCAAATCATCATGTCCAAACTTCTTGAAATCAAGGGCCTTCAGACCTTCTTCCATACCGACGACGGGATTGCAAAATCGGTGGATGGAGTTAGCTACGAAGTTGACCGTGGCGAAACCTTAGGGGTGGTTGGGGAATCGGGGTGCGGCAAATCCGTCACCGCGCTTAGCGTGATGCGGCTGATACCGATGCCCCCAGGAAAAATTGAAGGTGGAGAGATTCTCTTCAACGGGCGCGACCTTCTGAAGCTGACCGAAGAAGAGATGCGGGAAATCCGTGGAAATGAAATCTCGATGATCTTCCAGGAGCCGATGACCTCGCTGAACCCGGTCTTCACCATCGGCCACCAGATTGATGAGGCGGTGATCCTTCACCAAAAAGTCTCGAAGGCCGAAGCGAAAAACCGCTCGATTGAGATGCTGCGGCTGGTGGGAATTCCGGCACCGGAGCAACGCTACGGCGAGTACCCCCACCAACTTTCCGGCGGGATGCGCCAGCGGGTGATGATTGCAATGGCCCTAAGCTGCAACCCCCAACTGCTGATTGCCGACGAGCCAACAACCGCGCTGGATGTGACGGTGCAAGCCCAAATTTTGGAGCTTATCAACAAGCTCCAAAAGGAGTTAGGAATGGGGGTGGTGATGATTACGCACGACCTTGGGGTGATTGCCGAAGTAAGCGACCGCGTGGCGGTGATGTATGGCGGGAAAATCGTTGAATACTCCTTGGTGGATGAAATCTTCCACAACCCGAAGCACCCGTACACCATTGGGCTGCTTGACTCGATCCCCCGAATGGGCGAACATCACACCCGGTTGAACACGATTGAAGGGACCGTTCCAGCAGCCACAAGCTATCCGAAGGGATGCCACTTCTGCACCCGTTGCAGCTTTGCCGACCAGAAATGCTGGGCCGAAGAACCGCCGCTGATTGATGTTGGAGTTGCTGTTGGCGCGGAAACCACCGGGCACCACTACGTCGCCTGCTGGCACCTTGACCGCGTGGCCGCATCGCGAACGGTAGCGGCCCCGATGTAGTCGGGCCCCAGTCACGGTAGCGGCTCCGACCTCCGTCGGGGCCCAGATAACGCCGAAGGCTAAAGACCTTTTATCAATCCCGACGAATGTCGGGACGGCTACCCCGTTCCGACGATTCCGCCCGGGTAGCGGCAGGTCTTTAGCCTGCCCAGTCACGGTAGCGGCCCCGACCTCCGTCGGGGCCCAGTGTGACGTGGGTGGCGTAACATTTCCTTTGGCTCGGTTTTTTGGCTTGCGGAACAGGTTGCTTCTGCGGTATGCTGCAACCATCATTGTTGAAGCATGAAGCGTACGTGCGCCATATCTATCCTTGCAATCGCGGCCATGCTGATGGTCGCTGCTTCGGCTGTTGCCCAAGTTACTGGCGAGGTTCCCCCTGCATCGCCCCCCACCGCTCCCCCTTTCCCGCAATTCCCCACCCAGCCGGCCCCGCCCGATACCCTTTTCATCTTCACCCCGGTTGCTCCGCTGATTGATACCATGCGGAAATCCACCGAGGTTGAGGACCTGTTCGGCATTGATGTGCTGTTCAGCAACAGCGGCTTTGGTGGCGGTGCGTTTTACCAACGGAAGCTGGGGGCAACCCTTTCCCTGTTTGCCAACCTTGGGGTGACGGGGTCGCGGACAAAAGATGAGTTGGATGAGTGGAATGGATACGAGTACCGCGTGCCGAACAAGGTCAACCGCCTTTATACCTTCCCGCTGATGATCGGCGTTCGGCAACGGCTGTTTGCCGAGCGGTTGTCGGATGAGTTCCGCCCATTCCTGAACGCCGGGGTCGGCCCAAGTTTGGTGCTGGCATTGCCGTACGAGTACTCCTTTTTCAGCAGCTTCGGCCACGCGACGGCGCACCTAACCGCAGGAGGCTTTGTGGGGGTCGGTGCCGATTTTGGCGAGGGGGACCCGGTGATTGGTGCAAACCTCCGCTACTACATCATCCCGATCAGCCCCGGAATTGAAAGCCTGAAGAATGAGCCGATCACCGATTTCGGCGGGCTGTTTTTAACGCTGAATATCAGCTTCCCGTAGCACTGCCGCTCATTGCCTGATCCTTGATTGCCAGCAGGTACGCCAACGCAGCGTCGTACTCGTTCGGGATGCGGCCCTCAAGGATTGCCTCCTCGATCGCCGTTTTTAGAATGCCCACCATCTTCGATGGCCCAATGCCGCAAATCTCCATGATCTCCTGGCCCCGCACCGGCGACTGAAACGCCCGCAGGCGATCCTTTTCGCGCACGTCTTGGATTCGCTCAATCACCACGTCGTAATTCCGCAGGTACTTCTTCACCCGCTGCGGGTCCTTGCTGGTGATGTCGGCACGGCAAAGGATGAACAGATCGTCCAGGTCCTCCCCCGCGTCAACAATCAGCCGGCGAATGGCGGAGTCGGTAACGCCTTCATCCACCAGTGCCATTGGGCGGTGATGCAGCCGCACCAGTTTCTCCACATACTCCTTCTGCTTCATCGGCAGCCGCATCCGGCGGAAGATCCGCTCCTGCCAACGCGCCCCAACTTCTTCGTGGCCGTGGAAACTCCATCCAATCCCTTCCCGGAATTTTTTGGTTTTTGGCTTGGCAACGTCGTGCATCAGCGCGGCAAAGCGGAGGTAGAGGTTATCGCTAACGGCGGCGGTGTTATCCACCACTTTCAGCGTGTGCCAAAAAACATTTTTGTGGGCGTAGCGAATTCCGCCAACGTTCATCAGGTCCACCCCCTCCAGCCGGTGAACCTCGGGGAACACAAGCTCCAGCAGCCCTGTCTTCAGAAGAATCGCCAGGCCAACGCTGGGCTGGCTGGCTTGCAGCAGTTTCAGGAACTCGGTGGTGATTCGTTCTTGCGAGACGATTCCGATCCGGTCCCGCATCTGGCCGATTGCGTCGTACGATTCGGGGTCCAGTTGGAACTGAAGTTGCGCGGCAAATCGCGCCGCACGCATCATCCGCAACGGGTCGTCGCTGTAGGTGATTACGGGGTCCAACGGGGTTCGCAGAAGTTTCCGTTCAAGGTCCCCAAGCCCGTCAAAATGGTCAATGATTTCGCCGGTCGCGCCGCCGTTCACCCGAATCGCCATGGCGTTCACCGTGAAGTCGCGGCGGCGAAGGTCATCCAGCAGTGTCCCTTCGGTGACGATCGGCTTGCGGGAGTCGGGCAGATACTCCTCCTTCCGGGTTCCAACAAACTCAATCTGCGTCTCCCCAATCATCACCATCGCCGTCCCGAACCTTTCGAAGATGATCGGCTTCACCCGAAGCTCACGCGCAACAAGCTCGGCAAACTCCACCCCGCTTCCTTCAATGGTGATGTCAATGTCGTGCCCGGGGTTTCCCAGCAGCAGGTCGCGAACGTATCCGCCAACAAGGTAGATATCCTTGCCGTGGCGTTCGGCAATGCGGGAAAGTTGTTGGATAACCGGGTTGGAAATGGTGGCCTTCTTCACTGCGTGGTTACTTCCCTTCGATGGTGTTGATAATCAGTTCGGCGATGCGCAAGGCCTCGGCCCCATCGGCAGCGGTTACGGCTGGCGCGCCGCCGTGAAGGATAGCATCGGTGAAGGTCTGAAGCTCCATCTGGATGGCGTTCACTTGCGGCATGGTGGGTTGGTCGAACAGGATCGTTTTGCTGCTTTCGCCTAACTCAAGCTGGCCCAACGGCAACGCCCCGCCGGTGGCGATGTCGGCAGCGGAGCCGTCGGCAATGCGGAAGATTTCCACGGAAGGTTTGGCGAAGTCCAGCGAGATGTAGGAATCGCGTTGGAACATCCGCAGCTTCCGCATCGGGCGTTGCGAAATCCGGCTGGCGGTGATGTTGGCAACGCAGCCGTTGGCGAACTCCAACCGCGCGTTGGCAATGTCAATCGTGGAGGTGACAACCGCCACGCCGCTTGCGCGAACCTCGGTGACGGGGCTTTTCACGATGTGGAGAATCAGGTCAATGTCGTGGATCATCAGGTCAAGAACCACAGCAACATCGGTGGCCCGCGGCTTGAACTGCGCCAGCCTGTGCGACTCGATAAACATTGGCTCCAGCGGGTATCCAGCAAGGGCCAGGAACGCCGGGTTGAAGCGTTCCACATGGCCAACTTGCAGGGTGATGCCGGCTTGGTTGGCGTGGTCAATCACCGCAACGGCCTCGGCAAATTCTGCGGTGATCGGCTTCTCGATGAAGCAATGCACGCCGGCATCAATGGCCGCATGGGCAATGCGCGCATGGTCCGATGTTGGCGCAACGATGCTGACGGCATCAACGTGGCCAAGAAGTTCCTCAATGGAGGCGAAGCACTCCACTTGATGCTCGGCGGCAATGGCCCGCGCCCGTTCGGTGTCGGGATCGAACACGCCAACAAGGTGTCCGTTCTGGACCCCTTTCCAAAGCCGAGCATGGATTGCCCCAAGATGCCCAACACCAATAACGCCAGTGCGCAGAGTTGTCATGGATGATTGAATGTGAAATGTGAGCGTTATCCTCGAAACGAGGTAGCCGAAGGTCTTTAGCCTTCGGCGTCATCACTGGGTCCCGACGGAGGTCGGGGCCGCTACCCGGGCGTTATCCTCGAAACAAGGTAGCCGAAGGTCTTTAGCCTTCGGCGTCATCCTTCGGTGTCATCACTCGGCAGGCTAAAGACCTGCCGCTACCCCGGCGTTATCCTCGAAACAAGGTAGCCGAAGGTCTTTAGCCTTCGGCGTCATCTTCAGCCTTCGGCCTCTGGGCAGGCTAAAGACCTGTTATCAATCCCGACGGAGGTCGGGGCCGCTACCCCGGCGTTATCCTCGAAACAAGGTAGCCGAAGGTCTTTAGCCTTCGGCGTCATCTTCAGCCTTCGGCCTCTGGGCAGGCTAAAGACCTGTTATCAATCCCGACGGAGGTCGGGGCCGCTACCGGGCATCCATGGCAGGCTAAAGACCTGTTATCAATCCCGACGGAGGTCGGGGCCGCTACCCGGGCGGATATTTTCATCAACTCACCACCGCCCCCACGCCGACAATTCGGTCGTAGCCGCCGCTGGTGGTTTCGGAGTAATAGACGAAGGCGTAGAAAAGCTGCGAGGCCTGGCGCGAGTTCCCCTCCAGCAACGTTGCGTCGGGATAGCGGAGGATTCCGGCATCTTCATCCCAGGTTCCGGCAACGTACTGGTATTCGTGGAAGGCGCGTTTTATCAGGCCACGCGCAAGATAGTAGCCGGTTTTTTCATCGTAAAACATCCGCCAGTTGCGGGTTGGAAGCCAGTTGTTGAAGGTCCCAACAACGCAAATATCCTCCTTCGCCTTCTGCCCAAACAGGTCCAACCGGAATTGGAAATAGAGGTAATCGTTATCAATATCCCCCACGTACCGTTCCGGGGCCGTTCCGTTGTGGTCCACGGTGTTTGGCCACTGGCGGGGCTGGTCGCTTAGCGGGGTCGAGATCAGCCCGCCGGTGGATGGATAGTAAGAAAGGTCCGTTAAATCCAACAACCGATGCTCGTTTCCGGCGGGGATATTTCCGAACTCAATCACCGCTTTGGTCCCAAATGCGGAGTTCCAGCGCGCCCAGTACGTCCCCCGTTCCAGCGAATCGAACTGATCCCCAACGTTGGCCACCATGGGGCTGAACCACGCGCCACTGTTGTACAGATGCACCGCCCGAAGCTGGGTGCTGAACAGGGAGAAATCCAACTCCGTTTCCACATTCACTCGCAACCCGGTTTGCAGCGCGGTGGCCTGGCGGGTTTCGTAGAAATCGCTGTAGGTGGAAAGCCGAATCGCCGCCGATGGCTCAACAACAAAGAAGCGGGTTTCCAGCAGGATGTTATCGGGGTTGAAGTAATCCACCACGCGGGCAAGGTAGTTGCCGGAATGCTCAATCCGCAAAAGGCTTCCGCCGGTTGGGAAGGTGATGGTTGCGGTGTAGTCGTAATGGGTTGCCCCAAATGGCGCAATGGAGATGGTGAAATCGCTTGATTGCAGGCGGGTGGCATCCTGCACAAAAATGTTCTGGGTCGGCTTCCAATTCCGGTCGCAGTGGACCAGCTGAAGGCTAAGGTTGGGAATGGCTTGTGCTTGCAGATCAAGCGTCAGCGTCAGCGCGTCGCTTCCGATTCCGGCACGCTTTCCGTTGACCGGTATCCGAAGGATTGGCGGCGTTGTCACATCGCCAGCCCCGTGCAGCCGATACCACAACACCCGCCGCATCGTTTCCCCCTCGTTCGCCCCGCCGCCATTTGCCGCCCCTTCCTGGCGCGGCGGAACGCAGCCCCAATGGGGGATCAGCAACAGAAACAGAAGAACGGCTTGCAGATATTTCATGGCTCAGGGGTGGGCGTTTACCCATTCGGCACCATCCTGAAAAACCTCACGTTTCCAGATTGGGGCGCGTTGTTTTAGTTCCTCGATCACGTAGCGGCAGGCATCGAACGCGGCGGCGCGATGCGGGGTTGCCACAGCAACGGCAACCGCAACATCCCCCACAGAAAGCACCCCAATCCGGTGCTCCACAACTCCATGAAGAATGCCAAACTTGGATTCAGCCTCCAGAAGGATTTCCTGGATCACCCGCTCGGCCATTGGGACGTAGGCCTCGTACTCCAACCGCTCCACGCTCCCCTCCCTCCCCGATCCGCTGGAGCAACGAACCAGCCCAACAAAGGCTGCAACGGCCCCGGCGGCGGGTTCTTCCATTCCGGCAATCACCGCCTGGGCATCAATTGGCTGCGGGGTAACATGGCATCGCAACATCGGGGTCAGCCTCCGGCCACGGGGGGAATAATGGCGATTTCGGAGTGAGGTTCAATCGCTTCGGATTTGGCAAGGTAGCGTTGGTTCACGGCAATGCGCGATGCTTGCTGGCACGGCAACAACCCGGGGCGCAAACGGAGAAGTTCGGCCCAGAAATCTTGCTGAGATAATGGTTCATCGAACCAAAGTTCATCGGTGTCGGTGCCGGCGCACTCACGTGCCCAGCCAAAGTAGAGGATTGTTGCCATCGCAGAAAACTGTGCGCGAAGAATTGCGGCGGAAAGATAGTGGATAACCGTGAGTTGGTGATGGTGAAGAAACAACGTGTTGTGGAAACCGCATCGAATGCCCCCCACCCCTCTCCGCTAATATACTCACTGCAAAGAGGTTTGCGAAAATCAGAGCACGTGGAAATTCAGGGTTAGAAGTCTCTCTAACTCTGGGCGGTACTCCTCAATATCGTTGAAAAATCTTCGGATAGCTCCACGAAATTCATCCTTCGTTTCATAATACCTCCTGTCTATTACCTTCTTCCTCATATATTTCCATAATCGCTCAATTAAATTCAAATTCGGTGAGTAACTCGGCAAAAATACCTGCTCTATTCGCGATGATGATAACCACTCCCGCAAACGACGACTCCGATAGTATCTCGCGTTGTCGCAAATCACTCTGATCCTTCCACTCGGATGCTTCCGCTCTAAGGCTGCATACAACTCAATCGTTGATTCACTATCCACCCGCTCGCTTTCCACCACCTCCACATCTCCCACATCATGCGCGTTCAATGCCGCGTTGATGTTCACACGTTCCCGACCCGTGTTCGATCGCACTTCATACCGACTCCCCGACTTGATCCACCCGTACCTGCTCCGTGTGTGTTGTGCTGAGGATGCACCGCATCACTGAAATACACTACCCCACCTTCCTCGCCTTCACCCCTATCAGCAAGCAATCCCGCCAGACGTTCAAGAAATTCCTCCTGCTCCGCTCGATTCCCCTTCGATACACTAGACTCGTCTTCTTGTACACAAAGCCCAGACGCTTCAGCAATGCTACCATCCCGCTCTCCGTATATCGCACACCATAACGCTCGCACACCAACTCCACTACCTCCTTCGATGTATGATGCAGATGTCCCTCCAGTTCCTTCGATACAGCTGATGCCTGTTCACCGCTCAGCTTCCCACCATAGCACACATACTTGTCTTCTATGTAATCCTCAAAGCTCTTTGATGCTCGATACCCTTCGGCATACCGATATATCGTCGAATTATCAACACCCAACGCAAAGGCCGTCTCGCCAACGCTAAATCCCCGTCAAGCATCAGCAGCGTCGTGATCTTCACATACCGACGCTTCTCTTTCTCCATTCGCTGCAATTTCCGCAGTTGTGTCCGTAATTCCTCCGTAAGTTCTATCATCTCTTCCCTCTATCTATTCAATGACTACTATCTTTTCCCTAACGTAACCCCATCATCCCTTTTTCGCAAACTACTTTATTTCGAGTATACCTTCCATCGGCCACTTCGTAATGGGTTGGCTTCCCCAACGTTCGTCCGTTGTGCTGAAGCCAGCGTGCGGTCCATTCTATCACCTGCTCAATCGGGGTTTCGGGGGGACCAAGCAGCTGGTGGGCGTTGCTGGAATCGTTCAACAAGGCAACTGGAGATTCGCTTCCCGCAAAAACCGGTGCGCGCCCAAGCAATTCCCCGAATCGCTCGGCAAGCTGCCGAACCGAAAGGGTCTCCGGGCCGGTCAAGTTCAGCGGGACTGCGGGCGACTGGGCAAGGGACAATGCTCGAAGGATCATTGCGTTCGCGTCGCGCTGCCAGATCGCGTTCAGGTAGCCGATGGAGAGATCAATGGGGACTCCGTTAAGGACCTTTGTGGCAATGTCCACCAGCACACCGTAGCGAAGGTCCAGCGCGTAGTTCAGGCGAATCAAGCAGACGCGGGTCCCGACCGTGGCCGACAGATACTCAAACACCCGCTCGCGTGCCACGCAGGCATTGCTGTACTCGCCAATCGGCGTTAGCTCATCCCCCTCACGCGATCCCCCCTGCCCAACCGGAACCAGCGGATACACACACCCGGTGGAGAGCGCAACCACCCGGGCATCGGGGAACCGGCGGCAGACGTACTCCGGCGGAAGGACGTTCATGGCCCACGTCAACGCGGGGTTATCGGTGGTTCCGAACTTGCGGCCCGCCATGTAGATGATGTCGCCAGCGTTGGGGAGCGTGGCAACTTGCGTGGGGTCCAGCAGGTCGCACGCAACAGTTTCCACGCCATGGTTCCGCAGCCAGCCCCGCGCAGCTTGGTCGGAAAACCGCGCCACAGCAATCACCCGAAGGTCCACCCCTGCCAACTCCGCCGCACGCTTCGCCATGGCGGCCAACGATGGCCCCATCTTCCCGCTTCCCCCCAGCACCAACAACGGCGAGCGAACGGAAGAAATCTCCCGAACCAACGCCTCGGTTGGTTGGGTCATCGCAAGGTCAAGTTCGGGTTCGGTGAGCATTGGTTGTTTGATTACAAAAAAGGTCGCCGCCTTGATTCAGGCGTGGTTGATACCAAGTCGTTAGCCCTCGGTTTCGAGCAATTCGCCGTCCGACAAAACTGCCCTCCCTCACCCCTTCACCCCCCCTGCTCCAATCCCTTTCACGAAGAATTTTTGCGCGGCCACGAACAGCAGCAGGATCGGGATGATGCTGACCACGACACCGGCCATCACAAGGTCAATCCGTGCGGTAAGCTCGCCCCCTTGCAGCGCGGCAAGGCCAACCGTCAGGGTCATTTTTTCGGTGCTGGAAAGGTAGATCACCGGCCCCAGAAGGTCGTTCCAGTTGGCCATGAACGCAAGCACCGCAAGGGTTGCCAATGCCGGACGCGCAAGGGGGAGCATCACTTGCCAGAAGATGCGGAAACGCCCGGCTCCATCAATAATCGCCGCCTCCTCAATCTCCCTGGGAACGGTCGCAAAAAACTGGCGAAGCAGGAACACGCCAAACGCCCCCATCCCAAACCCGAACCACGCCGGAAGGATCAGCGCGGCGTGGGTGTTAATCAACCCCAGCGTTTTGATGACGAAAAAAACGGGGATCATCGTCACCTGGAACGGGACCATCATGGTTGCAAGGATAATCCAATAAAGAAGATTTTTCCCACGGAAATTCATCCGCGCAAAAGCGTACCCGGCCAGCGACGCACTGGCCACCGTCCCCAACGATGCCAGCAAGGCAATCTTCAGGCTGTTGAAGGAAAACGTCCCGAACGGAAACCGGCTGAAGACCTCCGAATAATTCTCAGGATGCCACGATTCCGGAAGCTGCGGCGGGTAATGATACAGGTCCGCTGGCGAGGAGAGCGAGGTGACGATCATCCAAAGGAACGGGCCAATCATCACCACTCCAATGCCAATCAGCAGCAGATAGAGAAGCGGGGAAAGAAGGCGGCTGGCCATCGGTCCTGTGCGGAGATCGGTGATGCTTTTATCCATAATAGACCCACCGCCGCTGCATTCGGAATTGGATGATGGTGACAACCAACGTGACGGCAAACAGCACGTAGGCCATCGCCGTTGCGTAGCCCATGCGGAAATATTGGAAAGCGTTTTGGTAGATGTAATAACTGAGCGTCAGGGTGCTGTTGGCCGGCCCACCTTGCGTCAGCGTGTAGGTTTGCTCGAATAGTTGGAACGAGCCGATCAGCGTTATCACCACCACAAAAAAGGTTGTTGGCGAAAGCATCGGCAGGGTGATGCTGAACAGCCGCCGCATCCCCCCCGCGCCATCAATCAGTGCCGACTCGTGCAGATGGTCCGGGATGGACTGCAGCCCGGCAAGGAAGATCAGCATATTGTAGCCCACCCCTTTCCAGACGGTCATCAGCGCGATTGCCGGCAACGCCCACGAGGTGCTTAGCAGCCAGCCCGGCCCCTGGACCCCGAACCACTCCTTCAGCACGTAATTGATAAGCCCAAATTCAGGATTATACAGCCACCCCCACACCACCGCAACGGCAATCATCGAGGTGACGACCGGGAAAAAATAGATGGTGCGGAAGAAGGTGGCGCCCCGCAGCTTCCGGTTGACCAGAAGCGCCAAGCCAAGCGAGCAAGCAACCATCAGCGGCGCGGTAATCGCCACAAAGTAGAAGGTGTTCCCCAGCACCTGATAGAACTGCTCCGAACCAATCATCGCACGGAAATTGGCCAGCCCAACCCAGACCGGCGGGCGCACCAAATCCCAATCGGTGAAGCCCAACAGGAATGAAGCCACAATCGCCCCGCCAGTAACCAGCACCACGCCAACCAGCACGGGAAACAGATACAGGTACGGCTCGGCACGGCGGAAGCCGGAACGTTGATATGGGGGTATATCCATGTTGGATTTCACGAGCTTAGCGGCGCAGCACTTCGTTGATTTTACGGTCGGCATCGGCGGCGGCTTGCGGGACCGATTTCTCGCCGTTGACCATCAGGTCAAGCTCCGGCATGAAGCCGTTGTCGCGGAACTCCAACCACCGCGCGCGCCACGTGCTGATGCTGTAGTTCTCGATCATATCAATCACCACGCGGCGGTTCACCGTTGGCTGGCCGTTCAGATATTCGGGCGATAGTGCCAACCGGCGGCTGTTCGGAACAAGGCCGTAGAACAGGCGGTCCGAATATTTTGCCGGCATATCCTTGACAATCCACCGCAGGAAGGTCCATGCGGCATCCACATGCTTGCAGTTTTTGGGGATTCCGAACGCCGCCGCAAACCGCAACGCCTTCCTTCCGGCAGGACCGCTTGGCGGAAGAGCGATGTCCCATTGGAACTGGTTATTCTTGTACGTGGTCAGCATCGAGCCAAGCATCGCCATGGCGAACCGCCCGGTCTCGAACGGACGCAAGGATCCTCCCGAGCTTGCCCCGCCACGGATGGAAGCATACGACGGGCTGACCTTGTACTTCTGCACCAGATCAACCCAGAACTGCAACGCCTTGAGGGTGCGCGGCTGGTTGAACGCGCTTTGCTGAAGGTCATCGGTCAGGACCGCGCCGCCAAGTGAGTACAGCAGGCCGTCGAATCCGCCGCTGTTGTCCAGCAGGAATCCCCATTGGTCGGGCTTGCCGTCGCCATCCTTATCCACCGTCAGCTTTTGTGCGGCAGAGAGGAGCGTGTCGTAAGTCCAGGTGGAATCTGGGTAGCGGATGTTGGCGGCATCGAACAGGTTCTTGTTGTAATAAAGCGGGTAGCTCCCCATCGCCACCGGAAACGCCCGAAGCGACTTCCCCCGCCGGAACGATTCCAGCGAAATCGGGAACAGATCCTGTGGCTTCAAATCGCGGTCCACAAAGGGTTGAAGATCGGTAAGGTACTCGCGGTCCAGAAGCTCTTGGGCGAACCAATCTTCCAGCAAGATCAGGTCGCCAGCGTCAACATCGGCAGCGGCGGCGGCCAGCACCTTATCCTTGTGGACGGTGAAGCTCACCACCTGCTGCTCCACCTTGATTGTCGGGTTTGCCTTCTCAAATTCGGCAATCACCTCCTTCCACAATTCCTGTTGATCCCCCCAGAAATGGGCAACGCGGATCGTCGTACCCCCACCATCCGATTGCCCCGAATCCCCCCCACACGCACCCGCAAGAAGTGAAAGAAGAAGGAGAAGAAGAAGTTTGCTGAAATTCATGGTTTGTGTGTTGGGTTATGAGAGGTCAATCATTCCGATTTGCCTTGCCATTTTTCCTGTACCTTCTTGAAGTACTCCATACGTTTAGCGATTTTTTCCATTTCAAGGGGGTAAAAATTTAGCAGCTCATCGCAAAGCTCTATCATCCATTTTTTTCGGCTATACTCTGGCTTAACAATGATGTTATTTGAATTTTCTATCTGTATTTGCCCCCAGCCAAGCGCACCAAGTGTTAAGCATTCCCAGGATAAATATTCAATGGGAACAAAATGCACCTTCGCAACCTTGACAGCATCATCTTCAACGTTGTACGCGATTGCCAGAACCGAAAAGGTGTTTTTATCATCTTCATAAAAACGGGCAAGGCGTTCAACAGATGTCAGGTTTGGCATATTGAACTTGGTATCAAGGCGGTGCGTTTTGATGTCAACAACATTGTAAAAGCCGGCCTTGTCGGTGAAAGCCAAATCAGCCATCGCACGTCGGGCAAAGTTTGCAGAGTAATCCTGTACGTATTCGGAGACAAGAACGCCAAAATTCTCTTCCAGTAAATCCTGCAAAGCATCGCCCACAGCGCGTGGGCTATTTACGGTGCGTGCGGACAAAAAATTCTTCTCGTGATTGACATACTCTTTTATCCGCTCTTCAAGAACAGGATAGATTTCTTTTGAGAAAACTGGGCTTCTTTGCATATCAGAATAATTGACTTTGTCCATTTTTTACTTTCATCTCTATTTTCTTTTCCTTGCCTTGTTCATTGAAACTATTTCGTTCCCAGAATACGCCGTCGAAGTAACCTTGGATACTTTTATTTTGCTTTGTCATTTTCAGGCGTTTCTCGGCCAAACAGGCAAAGGTTTTATCAATTTCAATACCAACATATTTTCTGTTCAGCTTTGCAGCAACCACCGATGTTGTGCCAGAACCGAGAAATGGATCGAAAACCACATCACCTTCTTGCGAACTTGCCAACACGATTTTTGCAAAAAGTTTTTCAGGCTTCTGTGTTGGATGGTCGGTATTTTCTGGCATTGACCAGAAAGGAATGGTGATATCGGTCCAGAGATTCGAGGGGAATGTGAGGCGAAAATTCCCGTTCTCTTCTTCATCCCAATCTTTTGGCTTGCCGTTGGTGTCACGATAAGGCGCAATAACCTTCCTTTTAAGTTTTACGGATTCAGTGTTGAAATAATAGTCATTGGATACTGTTGCAAACCAGATGTCCTCTGACGCATTTTTCCAGTTTGAAAGCGCGCCTCGCCCTTTTTCACGTTCCCACGTGATGCGGTTTCGGATTTTCAAGTACTTGGATAAAACGCTATACATTGCCGCCGAGCATTTCCAATCACCGCAAACGTACACACTTGCTGTTGGCTTCAGTGTGGGCATAAGTTTTGCGAACCAGGAATCCATCCATTCGGTATAATCCTCATCGTCCATCACTTTGAATGAATTGGCGTTGAATTTTTTGTTGAGATTGTACGGAGGGTCAACGATCAACAAATCAACAAAACCCTTTGGTAGAAAATCAAGAATTTCAAACAGGTTGGCGTGAATTGTTTTTTGAAGTATCTGATCTACCTTAACAGATTTTTCAATGCGGCAGAGTCGGGATTCGAGCAAGGGGATTTCTGCTTCCTCAAGCACGATTGTGCGATTTCTGTCGGCTCGTTGTCTTGGTGCACTCATATGCTCAATGTACAGTTGTTCAAGGTTGATGTTTGCCTCCCGCTTTGACTACGCCAATCCCACTCACTCATCCACTTGCCCAAAATACTGCGACTGCTTGCTTTGCCGTTCGGCAATGGCGACATATTCTTTGGCGAACAGCCCAAGCCGCGTGATGGATTGAAGATCCTCGCGGAAACAATCCGGCTCGCGAAGCAGCACGGTCCACGAGGTGCTGCGTTCCTCGTCAAGGTCAACGTCGGCAATGGCAAGGCCGCCGCGCCGCCCGGTCCAGGCAATCACGTCGCCGTTGAAATCCATGATGCGCGCCGTGCCAGGGCGGATTCGACCGGAGTACGGGGCGTAAGGCGGGTGGTTGGCAAGGTTGGATTCCACAATCCACAAAGCGTTGTCAATCGCACGCGAGGCCATCTGGGCCAGCAACCCTTCCTGCGTTGGCCCCAAACTGACCGTTGGCCAAAAAAGAATTTCCGCCCCTTTGTGGGCGTAGATTCGGGGGATTTCCGGAAAGTAGATGTCCATGCAGATCATCACCGCCACCTTGCCAACATCAAGCTCAACCACCGGGAACTGACTTCCGGCAGTGATGCCGGCAAGCATCTCCCCTCCGGTGGGCTGGACCTTCCGGTATCGCCCCGCAACCGCGCCGCTGCGGTCGAAAATCGTTGCTTGGTTGTAGGTTTTTCCTCCATCGCTCACATACCACGTCCCGATGATGTTCACCCGCAACTCCCCGGCCAGCCGCGATAACAGCTGGGCCGTTTCGCCATCCATCGGCTCCGGCTCGGATTCCCGACCGCTCACGTTCAACGTGCGGAACATCTCTGGCAAGCAAAGGATATCACACCCCCGCTTGGCCCCCTGCCGGATGTACGATTCGGCGCGTTGCAGATTGAACTGGATGGTATGAGGCGAATCCTCAAGAAGGAACGAGACCGTTCCGATTCGGACAGGACGCATGGTTTGGGAAAGATTGATGTGGGAACGCCCCCGCCGGCAATCTGCCGATTTCACCGCCGTTTTTTTTACCGCACCAGAACGCACCGCACAACCAGCCGTTCGGTGGGGGTTCGCAGCTCAAGATAATGGATGCCGCTGGGAAGATCATCCAACGGGAACTCCGCACGGTACGCGCCATGCTGAAGCACCCCCTGGCTGAGCAACCGCAGCTCCTCCCCCGTTTGCCCAGCAGCCGCAACGTGGTGTGGCCATCTTCCAGCAGGTTGAACCGAACCTGCAGGCGGTCCGTGGCGGGCTGCGGCGCAAGCTCCATTTTCAGCAACGCGCCGGTTCCCACCAATCGGGCATCCCCTTCGCGGCAGAAGCCATCCACCTTCAGCCCTCCGGCAAGCGTATCCATCACCTGCGCAGGGCGGGTTGAAAGGGATGCGACTGGCCCGGGTGGACCAAAGTTCAGTGTGGTGGTGTCGGCTGGTCCCAGCAGGATCACCCCTTCAACTCCGGCAACTTCTCCGCTATCGGGGAAAATTCCGGCAGCCTCGATCGCCACCGTTCTTCGCCCGCTTGCCAGCACGTTGCCGACCAACCGCACGGCGATTGCCGGGTTCGGGGCGGCAACCCCGGTTGGGAAAAACAAACGGCCATCGAAGCTCACCGAAGCCTGCAGCGTGATCGGTTCGTTGATCGGCTTCGCGCTTGTGCTCAGTAGCGGAATCACCACCCGCCCCCCAACATCGCCACGCACGTTCCCCCACCGCAGCCGTATCCCCGACGGGCGTTCAACCGAGAAGCCGATAATCCGCGCCCGAGCGGTGTCGCGGCAGGGGGCGAACATCGCCAGAGATAGCTGCTCGTTCAGCGTTTGCAGGGAATCGGTTGGGGCGTAGCGCAGGCGCACTTTTAGGGTGTCCCCGGGCTTCACCTCTATCGGTCCCAAAGGATCAACCACGGTAAGATCGGGAAATGCGGTTTGCAGAGCGGCAGGGTTGTAGCGATAGGTCAGGAAGGAGTTGTTGGCAATCCGAACAATCCGTTCGTCGCTTCCCCCTTCCATCACTCCGCCAAAATCAACAAGGCTATCCACCAACTGTGGCCTTCGGTTATCATACACCCCACGAATGGGAACCACAAACTGGAACGAGCAACCACGAATTTTTATCGCTATCTGGTCCCGGTACTCTCCGATTGCCGTTGGGCGGAAGGTGGTGTAGAATTTCGCCGCGCCACCAGGCTGGATGGTGAACGGCGGAAGCGTGGTGTAGCTTAGTGAAACCCCGCCATTGGTTGGAAGGGCCGCAAGCTCAATCACTTCGGCGCGGGAGCCGGTGTTGGTTATCACGATGGAGTCAACCCGCTGGAAATTGCACCAGCCGATCTCCCCAAAATCCAGCGTGTCGTGGTTGATGCTCAGGCCGATGGGGTCGCGCCATCCGGTAATCGGCAGGGCGAACAGGGCGCGGCATGGAGTAACCTCGGCGGTCAGCGCCCCGCTCAGGTTTCCCGAGGCCCTGGCCAGCAGGTCCACGATGATCGCAACGGAGTCGCCCGGGCGGATTCCGGTAGCGATTTGCGGCGTTAGCTGGAAGAGCGTTCCATCGGCGAAAAACCGGACCGTGTCAATCGTTCGGGCCCCTTCGTTCCGCCAAACAACGGTGCGGGTTAGGAAGGGGTCGCAGGCGGAGGTCCGGCCAAAGCGAAGGGTGTCAAGCTGCGGCTTCAGCAGAAGAGTGTCGTTGCGGACATCGAACGGGAGGATCAGGGTATCATTTCCCCCGCTGTTGACAAGCCGAAGCTGAGCGTCCCGCGCGCCAGTTCCGTTGGGGCGATACTCCACCCGGATGGTGCGGCTATCGTTTGGCTGCAGTGTGGTTCCGGTTGGATCATCAATCAAGAAGAACTCGCCCCCGTTGGCCCCAACAACCGTGGCCTCACGGATGTCCAGGGCTTTATCCCCCTTGTTGGCAAGCTCCACCCGAAGAGTATCGGAAAGTTTTGGCGGGCAAAGAAGTTGGATTGCACGATCCACCGTTGCCTGAAGAAACCCGATGCTTCCGCGAACCCCTTCTAGAGTGATGGTTTGCGGGGTTAAGCAATTGGCAGTGAAGAACCGGACCTCCCCTTTCCCCTCCGGCGGCGGGGCGTAACGCAGCCGAACGGTGCGGGCATTCAGCGGGGGAAGATCAAGCGGGAACGGCGGCGAGAGGATCGTAACCCCACCCGTGGCTTGGGCATCCACCCGTATGGTCCGTTGGCCTCCGTTGAAGATCGTCACCACGGTATCAATAAACGGAATGGTTGGGGGGATTGCCCCAAACTGATAACGGCTTCCATCCCCCGGCGCAAGGGTCAGCACGTCGGGCCAGAATTGCACCGGAAAAACCGCAACCCGCCGGGCGTACGGGGCATCGTGCCACAGGACAAGGCTGCCGTTGTTCCGCCCAAGCTGATAGATCCCGGTGAACCGAAGCCGCATCGGAAACGACTCCCCAGGCTCAAGCGTTATCGCCAACGGAGGCGAAAGAACTTGCCCGCTAAGATTGCCCGCGAACTCCACCCTATCAATCCGAACCGGCTGGCCGGAAAGATTGCGCAGGGTGATGGTGGTGTCGTACTGGTCGCCGCAGATTGCCCGCTCGATGCTGAACAACTCCAACGGCGAAGCCCGCACCACTGCCCCCGGGGTGTAGCCGTAAGCATCGGCAGCGGAGTAGCCGTGGGCGATGATCGAGAAGGAGTCGGTGGCGGTGACGCGGTTGTCCCCTTCCTCAACTTCTGCAACGCCAACGGCCATTCCACCAAAGGAGATCAGCGAGGACCACGACGGAGCCAGCCCGTTAATCCGCACCCCGGTGATGGTTGGCGCGCGCGTGGCAACCAGCAAGTGATGTTTCCAGGCGACCACGGGGCCGATGTCAACCCGTGGGGCAAGCGTTGGGGCGTAGGCCGCCGCGCTGTTCCCCCACATTGATGTTGGCGGAACAATCACCATTCCTGGATCGCCGTAGGCACTGTCGCGGCTTTTTGCGGTCCAGGCGGTGCTTGTCACCATCTGGGAAACCAGCACGGGGTTGTTGCTGCTGAACTGGAGCAATCCCGGGTAGCGCAAGTCGTAGAATCCCCCCCGGTTCAAGGTGGCGGTCAGCTGCACCCCACCCAGCGAAGGGGAGATGTCAATGCGGGTTCCATCGAACGCTGCGACGATTCGGTAAAGCGATTGGTACTGCCGTGCCAGCGGGGCGGCAACGTGCTCGGTCCCCCAAGTATCGGTTGCTGGAAGTTGCTCGAACGCGGGGTTTCCGCTGTGGATAGCTCCCATGGTGAAATCGGCGGCGGGCGCGCCGGCAATCACCCCAACGGGCTTGCTTGCAACGATAGTCGTCCCGGAAAAATCGCCGTCGCTCATCAGTTGATAGACCTCGCCACGGTTCAGCTCCACCTTGAACGATTCTTGCGGCTTGTGGCCGTTGTAGGTGATGACGGTTGGGGTGATTGTCAGCTCCGTCCGGTCGTGGACCGCAGCGATTGCCGCCGCCGTTCCGAACGCCACTTCCGGGGGGATGCAAACCACGTACTCCAACCCCAACAGCGTGTCGGGAATTGCCTGGTACGCCTCGGTGGTGAACACCCGGTCGAAGATCAGCGTTGCGCTAACCGGGTGGCTTGCGGTGATTCCGGTTGTGGCGGTGAACTTCCCTTCCAACTTCGGAAGCATCAACCATGTTGAGTCTAATCCAACCACGGTTGCGGTGTTTGGGGGGATTGTCAGCTGGCGTTGCTGGCCGTTGCCGTGGCCGGTTAGCGTCACGGTTGCGGCGCTATCGCCAGCGCGAAGCACCAGCTGTGGGTTCGGCACGAAATACTTCCCCGCCGGGTAGGAATACGGAAGCGAAAGCACAAAGGACCGCCCCATATTCCCCGCTTGTGCAAGGGAAGATTGGGGGGCCAGAAGAATAGCGCAGAGAAGAGAGCAGAGGCAGCAGAGTAGGGTTCGGCTCATAAACGCTCCATCGCCAGCAACCGATGGATAAAATGGGTGGTTGCTGGCGATGGAAAGAATACGAAGAGAAGGGGTTTTATGCTACCCCTAATTTTGTCTTCACCAGTTGGATTCCGCGGTCGTCAACTTTGCGGATGGTGTTGGTGAGCGTTCCAAGAAGATCAATTTCACACTCCACAACGTCGCCATCCTGAAGCCACCAGTTGTCGAACACCTTCGACCCGTTCAACTCCAAGAAACAGCCGGTCCCAACCGTGCCGGAGCCGATCACATCACCAGGGAGGAGCGTTGCGCCGTAGCTTGCGCGCTCAACAATCTGGGCGAACGTCCAGGTCATATCGCTCAAGTTTCCACGGGAGACTTCGGTTCCGTTCACGCGGGTCACCATCGTCAGGCCGTAGCGTTCCCCTTCTTCGCTTGGGATGCGGCGTTCGGCAAGCTCATCTTTGGTGACAAGCCAGGGGCCAAGCGAGGTGGCGAAGTCTTTCCCTTTGGCGGGGCCAAGGTTCAGTTTCATCTCCTCCATCTGAAGCCAGCGTGCGGACCAATCGTTCATCACCATGTATCCGGCGATATACTCATCGGCCTCCTCGGCGCGGATATTTTGCCCCGCTTTCCCGATCACAATGGCGGCCTCAAGCTCAAAATCCAACCGCTGCAAGTGGTGCTCCTGCACCTGGACCTCGCCCGGCCCGGTGACGGCGTTGTGGTTGGTGAAGTAGAAGATTGGGAAGCTGTCGAACTCTGGAATCATCGCCACGCCACGGTTGCGGCGCGCGGCCTCGACATGCTGGCGGAAGGCGTAGCCATCACGCATGGATGTTGGATGGGGCACCGGCGAAAGAAGCTCCACCTCGCTTGCGGGTCGCCAACAACTCAGGACATCGCGGCTTGCCGATGCCCACTCCAACACGGTTTTGGCGTTGGCCATCCCTTCCTCGCCAGCGCGAAGAAGCGTCAGGATGGAGTCGAAGGTGCCGACGGAGAGTTCGGCGTGCGAATCGGCATAGGCGCGGGCGGCGGCGGCAAAATCAAGAATGGCGCCATCGGAGTAGGCCCCAAGCTGTTCGGCAGCCTCGTGGCGGTTGGCGTTATTGGGACGGTAGCTAACAAGTTTCATGCAAGGAATTGGTTTGGTTGAGTTGGGGCAAATATAGGCGAGCGGCAGGATTTATCACCGAAACTGGTAGCCGTCCCGACATTCGTCGGGATTGATAAAAGGTCTTTAGCCTTCGGTGTCTTCTTTCTGAAATGACTGGCTAGAAATGACTGGGCCCCGACAAAGGTCGGGGCCCCTACCCTTCGGTTTCTTCACCCCACCAAAAACAGCAACGCCCAGTAGCGCACAATCCGTGTTCCGTAGGCAAGGAGCGCGAAGAGTGGGAAGGGGATTTTGGAAAGCCCAGCCACCAGCGTCAGCGGGTCGCCAACGAACGGGAGCCATGAAAGAAGAAGCGTGGGCCAGCCGTGGCGCTCCATCCATTGCAGGGTGCGTTGCGCCCATTTTCCTTGCAGCCTTCGCTCCACAATCTGCGCCCTTCCCCACCGCCCCAAGCCGTAGTTCACCGTCACCCCGGCGCAGTTCCCCAGCGAGGCCCAGATCAGAGCTTCGGTGGGGTTCATCCCCGCGCTGACGGCGGCAACAAGCGCGGCCTCCGAACTTAACGGGACCAGCGTTGCAGCAAGCGCACTTACCAGCATCAGCCACACACCGCCGGTATCAATCACGCCGGCTTCCCCCGGAAGCGTTTGCCATCAATTCTTTTTCCCCACCAGATTGGCGTGCTGTTTGTTCGAGCGTTTTGGGCGGGGTGCGCCCTCGGTGGCGGGGTCCGATTGCCGAATCTGCGCGATGAACTCCTCCTGCGCGCTGATTGCCCCTCCCCCAAGTTTCTCCTTCCGGCGATAGACCCCGTCCGAGCCAAGCTGGCGCGCTTTCACGGTATCGTTCAAGTAGGTTTCAAGAATCCCTTTTAGTCGCGCACGGTTGTCGCCATCTTCCACGGGGAACATCAGCTCAACACGGCGGTTCAAGTTGCGCGGCATCCAATCGGCACTGGAAAGGTATATCTCCTCCTCACCACGGTTGTGGAAGTAGAGAATGCGGCTGTGTTCAAGGAACCGCCCAACCACCGAGACCACCCGAATGTTATCGCTTACCCCCTCCAACCCCGGGCGCAAGCAGCAAATGCCGCGCACCAGAAGATCAATCTTCACCCCCTTTTGGCTTGCTGAATAAAGGGCCCGAATCACCTCCTCATCAACAATGGCGTTCAGCTTTGCGATGATGTGGCCGGGCTGCTGGGGGGTGTGGCGTTCGGCCTCGCGGTTGATAAGCTCCAGCACGCGTGAGCGCAACGTTAGCGGGGCCATAATCAGCTTCCGCCACTCGATCGAGGAGCCATATCCGGTCAGGTAATTGAACAGGTTGATGGCATCGGCCCCGAAGTCGGGGTTGGCGGTGATAAGGCTAACGTCGGTATAGATGCGCGAGGTGACGGTGTTGTAGTTGCCGGTCCCCAGGTGCATGTAAATTCGGGGAAGCCCGGTGTCGTCGCGGCGGACGATCATGGCGATTTTGCAATGGGTTTTCAGCCCAATCAGCCCATACACCACGTGGACCCCCGCTTGCTCCAGCCGCTTTGCCCAGACGATGTTGTTCTCTTCGTCGAAGCGGGCTTTAAGCTCCACAAGGGCGGTTACTTGCTTCCCGTTTTCGGCCGCTTCAATCAGCGATTGCACAATCGGCGAATCGCCGCCGGCGCGGTACAGCGTCTGTTTGATTGCCAGCACCTTCGGGTCGCGTGCGGCGGCGCGGACGAAGTCGGCAACATTGGTGAAGGAATCGTAGGGATGATGCAGCAAAATGTCCTTGCTTCGGATCACCGAGAAGACGCTCCGCTCCTCGTCGCGGAAGCTCTCCAGCATGTAGCTGTTGAACGGCTTGTCCTTCAGGTCGCGGTAGTCCAGGCGGTAGAGTGCCATGAAGTCGGTCAGATTGCGCGGGCCCGGGGTCTCGTACACATCGGTCGGCTCAAGTTCCAGGGACTCCATCAAGATGTCGCGGACGTACTGCGGCATATTCGACGACACGTCAAGCCGGACGGCCTCGCCCCACTTGCGGCGGCGGACTTGCTCCTCCATCATCGTCAGAAGGTCCTCGGCTTCATCCTCGGTCACCTCAATGTCGGCATCGCGCAGCACGCGGAAGGTGTAGCTGGATTTCACATCAAGGCCAGGGAAAGGGCCGAGGCATACGCCGCAATCACTTCTTCCAGCAGCACAAAGTGGTCCCCCGCTTTTTCGGAATAGACCTTGATGAACCGCCCCAACACCCCAGGAACTTGCACAACCGCAAAATGAAATTCTTTCTCATGGACGTGCTTGCGGGGGTCGCGGACAACAAAGGCAAGGTTCAGCGTGCGGTTCAGAACGTGGGGGAATGGGTGGCCCGGGTCAATGGCCAGTGGGGTCAACACCGGCAAGGCTTCTTGCAAGAAGTAGGTGTGAAGCCGCGCCCGCTCTTCTTCGGAAAGGGAGCGGAACGGGTGAATCACAATCCCCTTGCGGGCCAGCTTTGGGATGATCTGGTCCACCAAGTGGCGGCCGTGGCGTTCCATCAGCGGGCGCAACCGTTCGTTGATTTCCCGAAGCTGCTCTTGCGGGGTAAGGCCGTCGGGCGCAAGCTCCACCACCCCCCCGGAAAGTTGTTCCATCAGCCCCGAGACGCGAATCATAAAAAACTCATCAAGGTTGGTGCTGAAGATCACCAAGAACTTTAACCGCTCCAGCAACGGATTGGCGGGGTCCTCGGCTTCCTCCAGCACCCGCTCGTTGAAGTCAATCCAACTCAGTTCGCGGTTAATGTAATATTGCGGGTTGCGGAAATCGGATTTCACGGCCGCTGGGCCGCTTGGCTTGCGCGGCGCGGGTTTGCTGCCGTCGGGCTTTCCAGCATCGGGTTTTCCGCTATCGGATGCTGTTGCGGAAGGAGATGCCTTCGGCAATGCGGTTGGTTCTAACTGTTCGCTCATGGGAAGCAAGATAGGGAGAAGGTTGCGACGCGAAGATTGTGACGTGAAGATTGTGACGTAAAGTTCTGAACGCCCCGATCCGACAACAAAGGCCGATTGCCGAACGTCTTCGGGAACCAAGCAACCAGCGCAGCAACGGCTGCGGCAGCGACGGAAACAGGCCGCATGGTTACAGTGTGGGGAATCTACCCGTCGGCACAGCATCGGCCAAATTATCTTTTGGTGAAACCTGCCGCCTGTATGAAGCTGTTACCCATGCCACGGCGCAGTAATCAGTAGATTTGCGCCACTTCAACAACTGATTCAACCTTCCTTACAGGAGCAGACCAATGGCACTTCCACCGATCTATGACCCCGCATTTGTCCAGCCAATGCGCGACGAACTGACGGCAGTTGGGGTTCAAGAACTAACAACCCCGGCCGATGTTGACGCGGCATTGGCACAGCCAGGAACCACGCTTGTTTTTGTGAATTCCGTTTGCGGTTGCGCCGCCGGAAGCGCACGCCCGGGGCTGCGGCTTGCGTTGCAACACTCGGTGCAGCCGGACCGCGTTGTTTCCGTGTTTGCGGGAATGGAGCGCGAGGCGGTGGACCGCGCACGCAGCTACTTCCTAGGCTATCCGCCCTCCTCCCCGCAGATTGCTTTGCTGCGCGATGGCAACGTGATCCACATGATCCAACGCCACCATATCGAAGGCCGCTCGGCAGAGATGATTGCCGAAAACCTTGCCGATGCCTTCAACACGCATTGCGCGGTTGACACAGCCGCCAACTAACGCCAGCTTGTGATCCTTTCTCCCCCGTGGACGTTACGCCACGGGGGAATTCTGCTTCAGGGCCGCAATGGCATTCCATAAGGCTATTTCACAGCGCTATTCCACAATGGCATTCCTCCTCTTTTGAATCTCCATACAAACCACATCCACACAAACCGAAGACCTAGCATGATTATCGGCGTTCCACGCGAGATTAAATCGAACGAAAACCGGGTTGGGGCAGTCCCTTCCGGCGTTGAGTTGTTGGTCAACAACGGCCACACCGTGTTGGTCGAGACGCACGCCGGCATTAACTCCGGCTTCCAAGACGAAGCCTACATCCGTGCCGGTGCAACAATCGTCCCAACCATCGAGGACGTGTACGGCCAGGCGGACATGATCGTAAAAGTGAAAGAACCGATCGCGCCGGAGTACGACCTGATCCGCGAGGGGCAGGTGCTGTTCACCTACTTCCACTTTGCCGCCAGCCGTGAACTGACCGAGGCGGTGATCCGCAGCAAGTCCATCGCCATTGCCTACGAGACGGTCGAGGGCCGCGATGGCTCCCTTCCGCTGCTTGTCCCGATGTCCGAAGTTGCCGGGCGCATGGCCCCGCAAGAAGGGGCAAAGTATCTTGAGAAAACGATGGGTGGCCGCGGCGTGCTGCTTGGCGGAATCCCAGGAACCCGCCCCGCCGATGTGCTGGTGCTTGGCGGCGGTGTGGTGGGAACCAACGCGGCAAAAATTGCCGCCGGTTTTGGTGCCCGCGTCATCATCTTCGACAAGGACCTGAACCGCTTGCGCTACCTTGATGACGTGATGCCGAAGAATGTGGAAACCCGGATGTCAACCCCGGAAGCTATCCGCGAAGCCGTGAAGAATGCCGACTTGGTGATTGGCGCGGTGCTGATCCCCGGCGCAAAAGCCCCATACCTTGTCACCCGTGATATGCTTCACACCATGCGCGAAGGCTCGGTGATTGTTGACGTTGCGGTGGACCAAGGGGGCTGCGTGGAAACCACACGCGCCACCACCCACGCCGACCCAACCTACGTTGTTGATGGGGTGATCCACTACTGCGTGGCAAATATGCCCGGGGCCGTTCCCTTCACCTCCACCATCGGCCTGACGAACGCCACGCTCCCCTACATGCTGCAACTTGCCGACCTGGGCTACCAAGAAGCATTCCGCGTAAACCCGGGGCTGAAGCTGGGCCTGAATGTGATTGATGGAAAGGTGACGTACAAAGGCGTTGCCGATGCGTTCGGGCTGGAATACACGCCGCTGGATAGCATCTTGGCGTAATCAACGTTGGCCAAGCTCAACCTTGCGTTGAGCTTGGCCAGATCTAACTTGGCCGAGCTCAACTTGGCCGAATCTAACAGAGACCATACACCGAGGATAGAATGTCGCTTGTTCCTTTCAAGGCACTTCCGCCGGAAAGCCGCCTGTTTATCTTTCCCGCAGCTGGCCAGCTTCGCAGCGATGCGATTGCGAAGGCAACCCCAATGATTGAAGCCTTCCTGGGCCAGTGGAAAGTTCACCAACAGGACCCGATTGTGGGCTACCAGATCCGCCATGAGCGGTTCCTGCTGGTGGGCGTTGATGAATCCACAATCCCCCCCAGCGGTTGCTCCATTGACGCGCTTACCCGGTTTATGAAGGAGCTGGGAAGCAGCCTTGGAATGGAGTGGCTTGATGGACCTGAGGTTCTGTACCGCGATTCCGCTGGGGTCCAAGGGGCAACCCGCGCCCAGTTTGCAACGCTGGCAACCCAGGGGGAAGTTGATGCCGGAACCATTGTGTTCAACAACACAATCCAACGGCTGGGGGAACTTGAAACAAGCTGGGAGATTGCCGCAAGCGATTCCTGGCACGGTCGAGTTTTTCGGCTGAAGGAAGCGGCGGCGGCATAGCTTGTTGCTCCGGTCGGCGCAGCCCCCTTTTATCGCGTAAACAACTGGTCAATCTGTTGGCGCAACCGATAGCCCTGTTCGCGGCTGAACTTCAGCAATGCGAACGGGGCTTGTTCTTTCAGCATCGTGCCGCCGATTTCCAGATACTGCTTGGCCAGTTCATTTCGCGTCAGCAGGATGATCTGCTGGCTGTTGAAGTCTGCATCGCTGCCCTGCCGTTCTTCCCAATCCACGCCGTGCAGAAACACAACGGCATTGCGGCGGAACGTGCTGGGAACCGCAACCCGCAAGCGTGGCCGATAGACCTGCACAACCCGCCCAACAAGAAGCATCTGGGCCGCAGGATCAATCACCACCAGTGCGGAATCTTCCCTTCCCCACGTGGCCCGATCAATCAACTCCAATCCATCCCCAACAAACTTGTCGTTGGCACGCACCCGCGAAAGCGTTGGCAGCAGCACCGAGAATCCCCGGCCAACAACCGATTCGGCCCGCTGCTCGGCTGTGCGATTCTGCGGCGCAATCGCAGTGAAATACGGGGGGAGCCGATACGGAAGCAGGAAAAATATGGCAAGGTTTGCGGCCACCATCCCCCCAACCACGCCGATTCTGCGCCAGCGGCTTTGCTCGTTTACGGCCAGCCATGCAACCGCCATGGAGCAAGCGGGAAGAATCAACAAGCCGTAGCCTTTTGCATAAATCACCAACGCAAAAAAGAGCACGATTGGAAGAACCCAACACCACAGCAACGCCCGCCGGAAGGTGAAATGGCGGAACCGGAAGTGAGCAAAAGATTTCCAACGGAACGCCAGGTACATCCAAGCGATATTCACCCCCCAAAACCCAGCGATTGTGAACCCCGCCAAATTTCCAAGAAAGGTCCCGGCACTGGTGGGTGAAAGATTTGTGGCCGCATGGAGGTAACTCCACACTCCCCCTTCCTCCGCAACGACCCACGGCAGCCAGCAGGCAACGCCCGCCAATATCCCCGCCAGCAAACTGGCAAGGGCTTGGCGGCGAAAACCACCAGCGCGCCACTGATGGAACAACACGCAGGCAAGCGCCGGGGCAAGCAGAATCACCGACGTTCCCCTGAATCCGATGGATACCCCCACGGCAATCCCAAACCAAAGCCATGCCGCGCGCCCCCTTCCGGCACGAAGCCCCAGCAGGATCAGCAAGGATGAGCAGAGCGCGTCGAAGGCGTAGTTTTCGGCGGTGATGCCGTAGAGAAAAAAGAGAGGATTGCAGGCAAGAAGCAACGCGGTGGCGCGGGCAACGGGCTGGTTGAACAACTCCATTGCCAACCGATAGCTGGCCCAAACGGCCGCCACCGACAGCAGCGTCACAACAAGAAGAAGACTGTGGTGTTGATTGCCAAGCAGCCATCCGGCAGCGCGGCAAAGCAGGATAAATACCGGATAGCCAGGAGCGTGGGGGCGTTCGTTGGCGATGGAGAAATCGCCGATGCCAAGCCAATAATTGCCCGAATCAAGCCCGCTGATGAACGATTCCCAGCAGAGCCATCGGGAAACAGCGGTGGCGACTAACAGCAGCGGCAGGAAATAGGAGCGGGCAGGGGGTGATAAGGAGGCAGAGGCCGCCATGGAAGTGTTCGGCATGGGTTGATCCCACTAATCAAGATTCCAACTCAAGATTCCCACAAGGTGAGGGCGTTGCTCCATCATGGGAGAATGGAGCAACGGTCTTCCCTTTTTGCTACCGCACTCTTCCCGGCCCAGTGGTTGGCTGGTGCCGTGGCGCGGGCGGCGGAACGGTGAAGGTGTCGGTTGGATAGCCAAGATTATCGGGAGGATTCGGGATTTGCAGGGCGGGGACCTCCATTGGGGAATGGGTGTCGGTTGGAAGCGTGGACCTGCTGCTGCGTGCTGTTTTTTTTGCGGCCCGCTCAACCGTTGCCTTCCCCTTCACCGGCGCGACGGCATCATTATCGCTTGGGCTGAAGTAAAAGAAGCAGAGGAGAATGGCCGCCAGCACAGCCACCATTCCTGAAGCGGCTTTCCAAGAAACGCCGATTCCCTTCGGCTTGCTCCTGCCGCTCTCCACCGCATGGGCAATGCGCCCTTCCAAGCCTGATGGCGGCATCACCGGGGATAGGTCTTTCAGCAGGCGGTTGTATTGGCCCCAGCCGTTTGGTGCATCTGGTAGAGTATTCATGATAAAGTATTCAATAGTTCGATGTCTGCTGTTGCCCCGCGACGCGTTGGTGCGGCTGTGGGGCAAGCAGGGTTAGTCTTCTTGGTAGCCAAGCTCAATCATCGCTTTGCGGAATGCCTCGCGCGCGTCGAACACCCGCTTGCGGATTGCTCCGGGCTTCAGGTTCCACCCAAGGACTTCGGCAATTTCTTCGTTCTCCAGCCCTTCAACATCACGCAGCACCACGATTTCCCGTTGGTTTGGGGTGATGCGCGCCAGGGCTTTATCCACCATCGCCCGCAAGATCGTTCCGTCGGTGGCGGCTTCGGGATCGGTGAAGGTTCGCTGCGGGGCAGCAAAGTCGTCCAAATCGCGGTCGCCATCCCATCGGGTTATGGAGCGGACAATGGAGCGAACGTTGCGGCGGCGAAGTTCGCTTAAGGCCTTGCGGCGGCCAATGGTAAACAGCCATGTGGAGAAACGGAACGTTGGCTGGTAGCTTTGCCGGCGTTCGTACAGCGACATCCATGTTTCCTGGACAACATCCTGGGTTCCTTCAACATCCCCCAAAATCCTGTACAAAAAATTGAACAGGCGGTTGTTGTACAGTTCCACAAGTTTGGCCACCGCTTTGGTGTCCCCCTGCTGCACGCGCAGCATCAGGGCGTTCCCCACATCGGTTGTTTCTTCGGTTGCTGTGTTCGTCTCCGGCATCATGGCCGGTGAAGATACGACAGAGCGATCCATCTTTTGCCGTTGCTGCCGATGTTGCCCCCTGCCCACACGCAAGCCTTGCCCCTCGGCTTCAGCGGCTGGGATTGATTGGTCACCAAACAGGCCAAGCGCAGCGGTCATGGCGTTACAGGGTTCTTGAACAAGATCGAACGGCCAGTGAATTCAGCCGAAGACACTCGCAAGCCAATCTGGCGTTACGCAGTTCAGCAAGGGTTGCGGTGGTTGTGCGGATTGGTGGGGAAATGGCAAAATCGCCAACGGCAACAAGGCAGCTTCCAACGGAAGGAAGCCACCGGCGGAATGGTTGCAATGCTTAGGACGCGCGACGGCGGCTTAGCTGGTGACAGCCAGCAGCACCGCAGCAACGATCGTGCCCCACATCAGGGCGTAGGAGAAACGACGTGCAAATTGGAGAGAGTACATTCGGGACTCCGAAGGTTCGTTGGCCAACAGGAGGAACGCCAACGATTGCAAGGGAAACGTGAGTTGGAAAGCATTGGCCACCCCCCCCGAAAACCGAAGCACAGCCGCTGCTTGTTTGAAAAGGTTGGCAAATATACAGCGATTCCTGTGCAATCCACCACCGCTGGTGAAAAATCACGAAACTGTAATCTTTCGATGAGTTCATTTAAAGTTCGCACCTCAAGCATCACTCGAAATCATGCTCGAAATATGGTATGGAACGGTCGCCAGGCTTCCCTTTTCCCGATGACTTCTGCGCGATTGTTTCCTGCAATTTTTCGGCAAACACCTTCGCCGGATTGTAGCCATAATGCTTCAACAGGTAGTTCAGCGCAATGACTTCGGCAATGACGGTGATGTTCTTGCCGGAAAAAATTGGCAAGCGAACCAACGGAAGTTCGATCTCCAACAACGTGGTGGTGTCGTCATCAAGGCCGGTGCGGGTGTATTCGGTTGCGGGATCCCATTCCTCCAACTTCACAATCAGCTCCACCCGTTTTTGGAAGCGGATGGCGCGGATCCCGAACATCTGGCGAATATCAATCAGCCCCAGCCCGCGAACCTCCATGAAATGCTGGGTCAGCGCGGTTCCAGCCCCCATCAGAATTCCCTCCCCTTTTCGCGTCACCATCACAACATCGTCGGCAACAAGGCGGTGGCCCCGTTCCACAAGGTCCAGGGCTATCTCGCTTTTCCCGATTCCTGAGCGGCCAACGAACAGGATGCCAACGCCATACACATCAACAAACGCGCCGTGGATTGGGGCGTACGCGCTGAACTGGTCATCAAGGAAATCGCCCAGGAAATAGACCGCTTTGGTGGTGTCGTGGCGGGTGCTGAACAGCGCGATCCCACGCTGGGTGGCGATCTGCACCAGTTCTGGTTCCAGGCTGTTCCCCGAGGTGAGAATCAAGCAGGGGACATCGAACTCCAAAACGGTTCGGAAGGCTTCGATCCTCCGTTCCAGCGGCAGGCTTTTCAGGTAGTAGAACTCGGTGTTGCCAATCACCTGGACCCGGTGGTAGCTGAACAGCCGGGTGTAGCCGGTCAGTGCCAACTGCGGGCGGTGGAGGTTCTTGTCGGTGATAAGTTTTTCCCGACCGACCCCCTCGTTCAACGGAACAAGCGCGAACCGCTCGCGGCATTCGTCGGCAAGGAATCCCACGCTGATGCTCCCCTTTCGGATCTCCTGGATGCTCTCAAAAACTGACATAGGCTGCTGGTTTGTGAAGTGGGCGGAACCGATTCCGGCGCAAGTTATCGAAGCCGGCAGGAACAGGGATAGGAAGATGACATAGATGGCGACTCTTTTGCGGGATATATAAATACACGGAGGGTTGCGCGTTGCAACCCTCCGTTCGTTGATGCTCTTCTTTTTTTTCGCCAGCCAATGGTTAATAGATGGTTCCGGTCTGCGGCTCCGTTTTTTGATGGTGGCGGTTTTCGTGGCGTTTTTGCTTGTATTTGACCAGCATCCGCTCAAGTTTATCCACGCAGCCCACAATGGATTTTTTGAACTCGTCGGTGCGTTCTTTGGCGACAAGACGGTCTTTATTCACAAACAGGCTGATCTCAGCGGTTTTGTCCACCCCCATCTTGGTCTCATCTTCCAGAACGATGTCAGCCCCCAAAATTCCATCATAGACGTGCCGAAGGCTGTGGACAGCGTCGGCGGCAAACTGCTGCAGATCGGGGCGCGCTTTGAAGTGGCGCGCTGTGAGCTTGATGTTCATAACGTCTGCTCCTATCTCTATTTATGGTGATCGAACCCAGCCCCCGCTATCGTTTCCGCAGGAACTGGAAGTTAAGCCCTATGGTGATCGAGAAGCCCCCCATCTGAAGCGTTGTGCTTCGTTCGGGCAGCGTTGCGACCCCGCGCGAGCTGGTAAGAATCGCTTGAAAGACATCGTGGCGCACGGGCATCATGCTGAACGCCGCCTCGATACAAACCCCACGGATTGGACGTTGGACCGAGCGGTCGAACCGCAAGTCCAGCCCCGCATACAGTTTCCCCCCCACCGCCACCCCCCAACTATCGGCGTTGATACTTGGCCGATAATATTCAGCAGCTTGCGTCTGCTGGCGGGCAGTGGTGTTCCACATCACTGAGGAGACCACCGGGCCAGCAACTGCGCCAACGTAGCTGGTAAACTGCGAACGAATCGGCGCATACTCCACCCCCACAAACAACGGCAATGTTTTCACAGAAAAATCTTCCACCACCGAGGCCACCACACTTCCTTGCATTGCCGAGTCGGTCCCTTTGGGGCTTTGCGTCACGTCGTACAAATCAACTGTGCTTGCTCCAAAATAAGTTCCGTAGCCAACCACGCGAAGGTCTTCGGTCAGGCCCACCCGCAACGATAGCGTTGGCGCAGGGATTGCCGAAAAACCGGTAATGGAGCCGCCAAGTTTTCGGTACTCATCGAACAACGTACCCCCCCCTGGAGCTGTGAAAATTTCCAGTCCAGCGGTGAAAACATCCAGAAGTTGAGCGCGTGGCGCGTGGTGGAGGCTGTCGTTATCAGTGAGTATTGTGACGCGAGTCCCATCTTGCTCCTGAGCCAGTGCTGTTGGTGCTGCCGAAAAATACAGTCCGGCAATACAAAAGGCAACGCATTGGACGCACAGAACAAAATTTTTATTGCTTCTAAACGGGGAGCGGCGTGGCATTACGGTTCCTGTTGGTTCGGCGGCGGGCCATCGTTTCCGTCGTCGGTGGCGCGTGGGTGGGCAAGGTTGTAGGCGTTCTTCAGCCGCTCGATGGTGACGTGGGTATAGATTTGGGTGCTGCTTAACGAGGAATGCCCCAGCAATTCCCCCACCTCGCGGATTCCCGCGCCAGCATCCAGCAGATGCGTGGCGAAGGTGTGGCGCAGCACGTGCGGGCTTTTTTTCTTCTGCTCGGTAACTCCCTTCATGTAGCGGCGCACCACACGGTAGATTCCCCCTCCATCGAATGGGTTGCCGCGATTGGTCAGGAACAGCGCGTCGGGGGATTCGGCGGTTGCCAGTTCGGACCGCACGCCCAAGTATTCCCGCAGCACCTGGGTAGCGCGACCGCCAAAGGGGACGATCCGTTCCTTCCCCCCCTTCCCCAAAACTTTCACGGTGTTGTTTGCGTGGTCAACGTCGCGCAGGCGGATGCCGCAAAGCTCGGCACGGCGAAGCCCAGTAGAGTAGAACATCTCAAGAATAGCGGCATCCCGTTTCCCGCTGGGGGTTGTGGTGTCGGGGGATTCCATCAGGTGCTCCGCCTCGTTGGAGCTAAGGACGGTAGGGAGTCGTTTTTCGGGGCGCGGAGCAACCACCAGTGCGGTGGGATTTGCTTCGATCAACTCCATCTGGCGGCAGAATTTTGTGAACGATTTCAGCGCGGCAAGCCTTCTGCCAATTGTCCGGCGAGACTGGCCGGCTTTGTGCAGTGCTGCAATGAAACCGCGAACCTCACGCTGGGTTACATCCCCCAGCATTGGGATGTCAACGCCCAGCACGTTCCGAAGATGCTCGGCAAACCGCTCAAGGTCGCTCTGATATGCCTCGATCGTTTTGGGCGAGTACCGCTGCTGAAGCTCTAGATACTCCAAGAACTGGCGCACGGCCTGGTGGAATGGTATGGGCTGCGGCATGGGCTGCGAATGGGATCGGTTGCGTTAAGTATGTTCGGATGGGCAATCTACTACAAGCCCCCCCACGCCCGATCATCCCATGAAGGGAATTTGCTTGTTAGTGTTACCATGCTTTGGGGTCAGGGCTGTTGGGCAGTAGATTTGCCGGTTCATTGGGATAACGTCATTCTTCTTGTCTTGCTCAAGGGCTTACCATGGCATACCCATCCATTGATGCGCTTCAGAAAATTTTGGCACAGGAGGTGTTCGGCTATGCTGCCGACAGGAAGAAGGCAGCAGGCAGGGCTTTAGGGACATTTGTTGAAATCATCACATTGTACGCCCTTGATTCTTGGGGTTATAAAAACTCCATTGCTCTTGAACGATCTATTCCTGAGTATGCGAACCCATTGCTGACCCACAAAGTTGAATTTTCATTGCATCCAATACTGAACAGCACAACTGTTGAGTTACAGGATATTCAACTGCCAATTACTGCCGCTAAAATTACAGGCACGCGGCCCAATAGCAGCAATACATCGGTCGTTCGGAATCTTTCATCGCAGCTACTATCAAGAGATAGCCTTTTGAGGAATGCTTGCATTGTTGGCGAAACAGCTACTGGCTTTCAAGTTGCAAGCCTACGTTCTTACCATGATGCTGCAACGCCAACCGTTGCACAGGTGGAACTGACTGATCTATATCGCCACCCCTTTGCGATTGTAGAATGCAAAAGGGTGGGTGTGGAAGAAGGGGCGCGAAAGGCCCGCAGTCTATTGAAAAAGCAAAGCAAGGAGCATATGTAGCCCGAAGCGTGTCGTCGCTACAGAAAATTCGGCTTCGCAATGGTGAGATAGGCGGTATTCTTCACCATGAAGATAATTCCATTACCTGCCAACCCTATGGCGTTTTATTACAGCAGGTTCTTGCATCGAATCTGCGTTCATTGCTTGAGGGATTTATTCTGACAATTGGCGTTGTTAGCAATCATGGGAATTGGTTCACGGCACAAAATCAGAACAAAGAAATGAAAGTGTTATCCCAATCATACGATTGGCTTTTATTTCTAACGGATAGCGCGCTTGCTCAATTCATCAGTGATGCTTTGCTTGAACCAAATGCGGATATGAAACACGTTCAAGAGGTTTTTCTTCGTAGCTATAGCGGGCAACGCCGGAAGAATTCCTTCACGAAAGTGCAAATTGATCTTGAAGCCGACAGAAAATTGCGTGCATATTTCCATGCTAACCGTTCCGATATTGACAGATGGTTTAGCTTGATAGCCCCGCACAACTCCACCATCAGTGAACTACGTGCCGAGCTTGATGCACTCTCACAAAAAAACTGGAAGACGATCTTGAACCTATGAGTGCTGGACGTACCGTTAATTCATTAAGCCAACATTGGGGAACTCCTCAAAAATACGTTGATGTAATCCGGCGTTTTTTTGAGGGGGTTATTGATCTTGACCCATGCTCTAATCAATACTCCATAATTAAAGCAACTGTGGAATATCACCTTCCCATTCACGATGGATTGCGTGAGTCGTGGAATTATCCAAGGATTTTTGTAAACCCTCCGTATGGTGCCGATCGCGGGCGTGGTACAACCATCAAGCACTGGCTTTATCGTTGTGCCGATGCTCATCGGCGATATTCATCGGAGGTGATTGCGCTGGTTCCCGTTGCCACCAATACTCGGCACTGGAAACAGTATGTCTGGGGTCATGCTACGGCTATTGCGTTCCTGTACGACACCCGCTTGCGATTTCTTGTCAATGGCAAAGATGAAGGCAAAGGTGCACCAATGTCGTGCGCCATTGTGTATTGGGGAAATAAGTATCATAAATTCCATGAATTATTTATTCCCTACGGTGCTGTTGTGGATATTCGCAACCTGAAAGAACAACCTATTGGCATATTAAAAGAAATTCCGCAACCTTCGTTGCTTGAACAATTATCGTAACCCATACACTGGCCGCAGATTCCTTATGACCACACCAACAAAAACCGTCAACGTGCTGACGCTTGGGTGCTCCAAGAACACCGTTGATTCCGAAACCTTGATGGGGCTTCTGCGGAAGAACAACATCACACTTGCCGACGAAGCCGATGGCGCCGATGCCGTCATCATCAACACCTGCGGGTTTATTGATGTGGCCAAGGAAGAATCGGTCAACACCATTCTGCAGGCCGCAGCAATGAAACGCGAAGGGCGGATCGGCAAGCTGTACGTTGCCGGCTGCTTGTCGCAGCGGTACATGGATGATTTGGAGGAGGAAATCCCGGAGGTTGATGCGTACTTCGGTGTCACCGATTTCACGAACATCCTTCGGACCATCAGCCCCAATCTGAAATATGATCTTATCAGCGACCGCTACGTCCCCCCGGGCACACGCTCGGCATATCTAAAAATCTCCGAAGGCTGCAATAACCCATGCTCGTTTTGTGCTATCCCCCTGATGCGCGGCGGGCATGGATCGCGCCCAATGGAAGAAATTTTGATTGAAGCCAACCACCTGGCAATGAACGGCGTGCGGGAGCTGGTGGTGGTTGCGCAGGACTCCACCTACTACGGCCTTGACCTGTACGGCGAACGCCGGCTTGCCACGCTGCTGGAAAAACTTGCCCAAGTTCGCGGCATTGAATGGATCCGGCTGATGTACGCCTATCCCTCCCGCTTCCCGTTGGATATCCTTCCGGTGATTGCAAGCCAGCCAACAATCTGCAAGTACATTGATATGCCGGTCCAGCACGTTGCGGACCCCGTGCTGAAATCTATGCGCCGTGGCCACACCCGCAGGGCATTGCGGGAGCTTATCGGGAAGATTCGCCAAGCTGTTCCAGGCATCACACTCCGCACAACCCTCATTATTGGATACCCCAACGAAGGGGAAACGGAGTTCCAGGAGCTGCTGGATTTTGTTGCCGAAACGGAGTTCGACCGGCTTGGCGTGTTTGCCTACTCGCAGGAAGAAAACACCACCGCGCACCCGCTTGGCGACCCAATCCCAGCCGAGGTGAAGCAGGAACGGATTGACCGCGTGATGCAGCTGCAACGCGAAATCTCGGCCAAGAAAAACGAGTTGCTTGTGGGGAAGCGCGAGCGGGTGTTTGTGGAAAGCGCGACCGAGGGTGAGTATATCTGCCGCAGCGAACGGGATGCCCCGGAAGTTGATGGAGAGGTCTATGTCACCTCCCACTTCCCCTTGCAGCCTGGCGATTTTGTTGAGGTTGAATACACCGGGGCGATGGACTACGACCTGTTTGCCGAAGCCGTTGGCGACGGTCCAATTGCCGATAGCCAAGGACCCATTCCAACTCAAAAACTGAACCTTTCCTTACCAGTTATTCAATGAAACTAACCCGCTACGGAACCGATGTCATCATCGGATCGTTCTTGATTGCCGATGCCTTGATTATCGGCGGATACTTTGTGCCGATCCCCCTGCTCAGCATCGTGATGATGGCCCTTGGGGTGTTCCTGCTGCTGTTCACCATCTGGTTTTTCCGCGACCCCGACCGCACGGTTCCGGCTGGGATTGACGACGGAACCGTCCTCTCCACCGCCGATGGCAAAGTTGTGGTGGTCCAAGACATTATTGATAACGAGTATCACAACGGCCCGGCAAAGCAGGTCTCCATCTTCCTTTCGCCGTTGAACGTTCACGTCAACCGCCACCCGATTAGCGGGGAGATTGACCACTACCGCTACGTGAAAGGGGAATACCTTGTGGCCTTCCACGACAAAGCGTCGGAGCTGAACGAGCGGACCCACATCGGCGTGCGGAACGGGCGCATTCGGGTGCTGCACAAGCAGATTGCTGGCGCGGTTGCGCGGCGAATCGTCTGCAACCTGAAGGTTGGCGACAGCGTGAAGATTGGGGAACGGTTCGGAATGATAAAGTTCGGCAGCCGCGTGGACCTGGTGGTTCCGCCGGAAGCCGTAGTCCATGTGAAACTGGGGGACATTGTGGTTGCCGGGGAAACGGTCATCTTCACAATGCCGTAACCGAGGGCGCAGGGGGTTGTTTTTTCTGCTGAAAACTGATAGCTGGGACCCAGCAACTGACAAGCCCCGCACTTCCCTATATTTGCCGCCGAAGATTTTGCAAGTCGGTGAAGGTGACCGGAAGCGATCACCCTCCCATTCGTACACCAACAGGAACGTCCATTCCGTGCCGATCCGCGTTACCCGCTCGGTGATCCCGAGCCTCTTTACTTCCATGAACCTCTTCAGCGGCTTCTTCGCCATGGTGAAGTCAACCGAAGGGGAGTTTATGGCGGCGGCATGGCTGATTGTTCTTGCCGGGGTATTCGATGCCCTTGATGGCGCAATGGCACGCCTGACAAAATCAAGCTCAGAGTTTGGCGTGGAGCTTGACTCGCTGGCCGATGTCGTCAGCTTTGGGGCGGCGCCGGCGTTCATGCTGTACATGGCGTTTTTCCACAAGTGGGAAACCACCGGGGTGCTGTTGGCGGCGCTTCCGGCAATCTGCGGGGCCATTCGGTTGGCGCGATTTAACGTGCAGCTTACCGGGTTCGATAAAGATTACTTCATGGGGCTTCCAATCCCCTCGGCAGCGGTGACGCTTATCAGCTACCTTGTCTTCTTCCACCTCCCTGCCGATAGCTACTTCCCCCCGGGGGCAATTAAAGATGAGGCAATGGCGGTTCTGACCGTTGGGATTTCGTTGTTGATGGTCAGCACCATCCGCTACGACACCATCCCCAAGCCATCGAAGCGAACATTCCAGAAGCACCCGATCAAGACCACGGCGTTTATGACGGGGCTGGTGGTGGCAGCCGTCACAAAAGGGGAGGCGATTTTTCCGCTGATGGCGTTGTACCTTCTGTACGGCATCATCCGCCACATCATCATCCTGATCCGCACCCGCAACGACGACGAAGACGACACGCTGGAAGGATCGGAACCCACGCCGTTTGATATCTAAGCACGCTGCCGGAATTTGGGAGCACACGGCGCAGCAATCGCCTTCAACTTGCCGCAGCGGAACCGAACCGAACGGCGCGGCACAAACCCGCGGGCAATTACGTTCCCACAAAGAACGTCAGCCGGAAACGGAAAGCAACCCAGCAAACAACAACAGCCGGAACAACCGGTGGAAACTTCATAGAAAGGTGATACCATGATGGGACTTGGATCAACAGAAATCATTGTGATCGTCTTGATCATCCTGATCCTGTTCGGCGGCAAAAAAATCCCGGAACTGATGCGCGGGCTTGGAAGCGGGGTGAAGGAGTTCAAGAAAGCAACCAACGGCGACGATGAAAGCGACCGCAGAATAGAGGACCGCCGATACGACGACCAACGCCGATTGGAGGACCGCCGATACGACGACCAGCGCCAACCCGCTGCCGATCGCCAGTACGAAGAGCGCCGCCCGTAACCCCCACAGTAACCGACTACCTTGCTTGATGATAACGGCCTTCCGCCGTTGTCACAGGAGACTTACGATGTTCGATATCGGTGGACAGGAACTGCTCCTTATTCTGATCGTCGTCCTGATGCTGTTTGGACCGAAGAAATTGCCGGAGCTGATGCAGAGCTTTGGCAAAGGGGTTCGCGAATTTCGGCGCGCCCAGCAGCAGTTCAACGATCACATCAACACGGCGTTCCGCGAAGAAGAGCAGCGCCAGCGTTCCGCACAATCATCCCCTCCACCGGCCACAATCGCACGCCCGGGAAGCAACCCGTACAAGCGCGAAGAACCCGCAGCAGCACTGGCCGAAGGGGAACAACAACCCGCAGAACATCCTGCCGAACCCGCGCCCCCGGCAATCAGCGAGTCGGCTCCGTTCGCGCCATCCGGGCTGCACCCGCAGGACCCGGCGACCACAGCCACAAACGGCACAACAGTAACTCCGAAATTCCCGATAGAATGACCGCAGAATCGTACCGTGAACTCCGGCGGCGACTTGATGCAGGGGAAACCACCTGCGCCCAGATCGTCGCCGATTCGTTTGATGCCATCCAGCACCGAAGCGCGCTGAACGCCTTCCTTGCCCCGCTTCCAACCGAAGCCGCCCAACGCGCCGCCGACGTTGATGCACGGCTTCGCTCCGGAACCGCCGGCCGCCTTGCCGGAATGACCGTAGCCCTAAAGGATAACATCGCCCTGAAGGATGCGCAGCTTACCTGCGGATCCAAAATTCTTACCGGCTTCACCTCGCTCTACTCCGCCACAGCGGTCGAGCGGCTGTTGGCCCAGGATGCGATCATCGTCGGCAAAACGAACATGGATGAGTTCGCGATGGGCTCATCGAACGAGACATCCTTTTTTGGCCCGGCATTCCACCCGCTGGATTCCAGCCGCGTCCCGGGCGGTTCTTCCGGCGGATCGGGGATTGCCGTGGCCGCAGGAATGGCCCATTGCTCGCTTGGTTCAGAAACGGGTGGATCGGTCCGCCAGCCGGCAGCGTTTTTGGGGGTTGTTGGGGTGAAGCCCACCTACGGCCGCGTCAGCCGCTACGGGCTGGTGGCGTTTGCGTCGTCGCTGGACCAGATAAGCCCTTTTGCGCGGAATGTTCACGATGCCGCGCTCATCACCGAAGTGATTGCCGGCCACGATCCGAACGACACCACCTCAAGCCAAGAAGCCGTTGGCAGCTACACCGAAGGGCTGGACTATGCCGACGTTCGCGGAATGAAGATTGGCCTGCCAAGCGAATATTTTATTGATGGAATGGACGAAGCCGTGGTGCGCCGAATGAGCGAGCTACGCGCACGGCTGGAAGAGGGCGGAGCGGAGATTGTGGAGATCAGCCTTCCCCACACGAAGTACACCATCCCTTGCTACTACGTCATCGCCACTGCCGAGGCAAGCTCCAACCTTGCCCGGTTCGACGGCGCACGCTACGGATACCGCTCGCCCAATGCCGAGACGTTGGAGGAGATGTATGAGCTAAGCCGCACCGAAGGTTTCGGGACCGAAGTGAAGCGGCGGATTATGCTTGGCACGTTCGTCCTTTCCAGCGGTTTCTACGATGCCTACTACCGCAAAGCCCAGCAGGTCCGCCGATTGCTCCACCGCGACATGGCCCAAGCATTTGCGCAGGTTGACCTGATCCTTGCCCCCACCACTCCAACGCCAGCGTTCCGGCTTGGCGAGAAGACCAGCGACCCGATTTCAATGTATCTGAGCGACATCTTCACCGCCGCCGCAAACTTGACCGGGGTTCCCGCAATCTCCTTCCCCATTGGAACGGACGATTCCGGTTTGCCAATCGGCGCGCAGTTCATGGCTCCGCATTTCCAAGAAGCCAAAATGTTCGCCGGCGCTGCGTGGGTCGAGCGGGCGATCGGGTAAGAGTTAAAGGTGTAGCGGCCCCGATGAATCGGGGCCGCGTGGTACATGGGGATGATGTTGAAGGCTAATCCCCCCCCGACACAAGCAATCACAACAAGAACTCTTGCAAATGGCTTGCACCTGCATTACTTTTGCCGCTGATGAAATCCCGCTGTGATGATCTGGACGACCTTCTCCGCTCGCAAGGCTTGCGAAGCACCGGTGCGCGGCGAAGCGTCTATCTGGCGTTGCAATCTTCCACCACTCCCCTTTCCGCTGCGCAGATTGATGAAGCGTTAAGCACCACCGGAGTAGCGATTGACCTGGTGACGGTCTATCGAACGTTGGAGACGCTGGAGCGTTGCCACCTTATCATGCGGGTTGAGAGGATGAAAGAAGGGTGGCGGTATGCCATCCGCTCGAAGCACCACCACCACAGCATTGTCTGTTCGGTGTGTGGCAGCGCAAGCCCGCTGGAGCAATGCCAGCTTTCGCGGCTGGAGCGCACGCTTGAGCAGTCCACCGGCTTCAGCAACATTCGCCACTCGCTGCAATTTTTCGGGACCTGCCCCGATTGCCAAGAACCGAACACCGAAACTCCATAATCAACGCCCCCACCTGCTTCACCAATGGCCCATACGCACGCACATACCGCATCGCGCACTTCGCAACTTCTTGGCCGGCTTGGGTTGTCGGCCAGCACCATCTGCGCCATTCATTGCATGGCAATGCCGTTCTTGCTTGGCGTGTTGCCAACGTTGGGACTGGGATTTTTGGCAAGCGGATGGTTCGAGCTTGCAATGATTGGAATCTCGGTGGTGCTGGGGGCAATCACGCTTGGGACCTCCTACCGCCTGCATCAAAAGATCAACCCGATTGTACTGCTTACGTCGGGGGTGGTGGTTCTGCTGTTCAACTTTTTTGGGCACGAATCCCACAGTGAGCTTGCCGAAACGCTCCACCCATACATTGCTGGCTTTGGGGCGATGATGATTGCCACCAGCTACTACATCAACAACCGGCTTTGCAAAGCGTGCGAACGCTGCGAACACGATCACGCCCACTAACCACAGAACGCGCAACCCGCCTTCTGCTCCCTGCGCTTCTTTGCTGCTCGTTCCTGTTTGGCGGCTGCCCAGCAACCCGTGTGGAGCGAACCGTGGTGGCCAAAAGTGGCGCGGGCACAACCGCAACCGAGCGGGAAACATTGCGCCGAACCTACGCCCAACCAGACCTTCCAGAGGAACGCCGATTGCTGTTGCAAGAAGCTGAATCGTGGATTGGCACCCCCTACCGCTACGCCGGAACCACCCGCAGCGGGGTTGATTGCTCCGGCTTTGTTTGCACTCTGTTCTCCACCCTTCCCCAGAAACTTTCCCAGAAACTTCCGCAGCAACTTCCTCGGAACTCCGCAAGCCAGGCCACGGTTGGCGAAGCAATCAGCCTTCGGGATGCGGAGGCGGGCGATTTGGTCTTTTTCAACACGTCGGGAAGTGGCGTCTCCCACGTTGGAATCTACATTGCCGACAACATGTTTATTCACGCCAGCACCTCCATCGGCGTGACGATCAACAGCCTTGCCGAAGAGTACTACCGGAAGCGGTTCGTCTCGGTCCGGCGGGTGTTGCCGTAGCGTTTTTTTGATCTTGATGTTCAATCTCCATCTCGGCCTCAACATCTAGATCCTTCGGCTTCCCGTAGTGGCAAGTGCAACCTTAAATCACAAAACCGAATGGAGACACGCACCATGGGAAACGCAGTTGAAAACTTAAAGAAGGCTCATCAAGCTTTTTCGGAAATGCGGCTTGCCGACTCGGCTTCGCTGCTGGCAGCAAATGCGACTTTTACCGACCACGGCAGAAACCAAAAGACAGATTCACGAGAGGAATTCCAGGGCTGGTTGGGGCAGCACTTTGCAATGGCCTCAAATGTGCGAATTGAAGATGCCCAGTACGTGGAAATGGGGAATACCGTGGTGGCCCAATTCCGCGCCGTTGGCAACCAAGATGGAGCATTGGGTCCCTTCCCTCCCACCGGAAAACCGTTCACTCTGGATGTTTGCGAAGTTTGGACATTCAATGAAGAAGGCCAGGCAATCGAAGGCCATAACTACTCCGATGGCTTAGGGCTGTTGGGGCAGTTGGGTCATATCTCCATGGGGGAATAGCACGCAGCCGCGCCCCCGTTTTTTCATTCGTTTCTGATGCACCACTGGGCATTCCGATGCAGGAATGCCCAGTGGTTTTTTTGTGAACTTGGCTCACCCACTGGCAGCCGGCGGCAGTCGCCATGGTATAAATTCTTCTGATTGCCGAATTCCCCGCCCATCGTTCAACCTTTTTTTCCCATTTTTGAGCCGGTCCCATGAATAACGTCTGAACGAACCTCCATGCGTCGCTTTCTTCTGATTTTCTTCGGTGTGCTGCTTGGCAGTGCCTCGCTGCTGGCCCTCTATATTGTGGTGGATTTCGACCCCGATGACACCAGCCCCGTCGTTGAGGGGGCAAGCTGGATGTCGCGGTTCGAGGCCGCTGCACGCGCACGCGCCGGTGCCGACTACGCCACGCTGAACGATCCCCGCAAACTGAAAACGCTTGGCGATCTGATTGGCTCCGGCGAGTCCGATGCCGTGCGCGAAGTTGCCCTGTATAAACTTCGGGAACTCCCCGACAAAGAAGGGGTGTTGGCGGTGCTGCGCCGCAACCAATCGCGGCTTACTCCGGACCAGTTCGAGGTGGCAATCGCCACGGCAACCAAACTTGGAACGCCAAAATCGAAGGCCTGGCTCGACTCACTCTACAAAGCCCTTGATGCCGACCCCGCCGCCCACATCCCGCTGGGCGGATACCGGATGACCAGCCTTCTGCTTTCGGTTGCCGATGCCGATCTGGTGGCCAGCTTCAACGAGCAAAGCCGCAACGCCGCCGATTACTCGCTGAGCAAATCTTCCGAAATCACCTGCTTCTTCCCTCGCGATCCCGATTACTTTGTTGCCCTCCCCAATGCCGACGATGTGATTGAGCATTTCGGCGAATCGAAATTCGTGAAAACGCTGGATGGCTCCCCCGTCCCTGGCGATGTCTGGGCGTTGCCGATTCTTCGGACCATCTCCGCGCTCCGCAATCGGCTTACCGATGAGTTCGGATTCATGGGCCAATATTTCTCGCCGGAGATGATGTTCCGCGACAACCTTCTGCTTGGCCGCTACGGCAACGATTACCTGATCGCAGCCTTCAAGGATAAGAACGTCACCGTGGCCGAGACGATGATGAAGATATTCGAGGCACTTGGTGGAGATTTTGGAGTGAAGCGGTGGGACGTTGCGGGGGTGACGGTGAGTTCGGTGATGAACCGCAAAACCGGGAAGTCGCTGGCATACGCCACTCCGGAAGGATACTTCGTTGTGGCCACCGACTCCGCGCTGATCTCGCGGGCGTTACGCACCTTCGGCAACGACCGCACCGCCTCGTTGGGAAACGACCCCCTGTTCAACCAGCACTACCTTGCGGTGGACCAGTCTGGGGAACGGGATGTGATGTTTGCGTGGTTCAATCCAACCCGCTATTTCGACATGATCGGCACGGACCGGCAATCGGCGCGGCGGCTTGCAATCGTGGCCCGGGCGCTTGGGAAACCGATCAACGAACCAGCGTCGGAATCGGGAACGTTTGCGGCAATGGGCCAAGTCCCCGGGGCAATTGGAAGCGCGATGGTCAGCGGGGAAACAAGCGAGAAACTCTGGAAATACATTGTGGATGTTCGCTCGGTCGGGAAAAATCCGCTCGACTCGCTGGCACGCCTTAGCAACATCAACGTTGGCAAGCAGATTATCCCCTACCTAAGCGGGACCGCAGCCGTGGGATATTTTGGGTTGGATTATCTGCGCGAGCAATTCAACTACTCCAACACCGGATTCAACACCCTGATTGCCGTGCCGCTGCGCAACGCCCCGGCCCGGTTCGACTCCACGCTTGGCATCTTCTTTGGCCGAATCACCTCGCTGAGCTATCGCCAGGAGCCGCTGGGCGCGGGCAAGAACCGCCTGTTCCTTGCCCGCGACACGGTGACGGACGACAGCCTTCTTCTTGCCCGGAAATTTCAGCCAAGTTTTGCGGTGATTGATGGCCGCATCCTGTTGGTTTCCACCACTCCGGACCTTCTGCAACGTGCGGCTCCGGTGTTTGCGCGCACCTGGTCCGGCGCGGCTGCCCAGGGTGAGTACATCGTTGGGCAGATCGCCGTTGACTCGTTCGCGGTGAATGCTGCGGCCTATCTGCGCGGGCACTTGCTCCGCACCGACCGCTACGCCCCGGAGGAGATTGCCGAACGGCTGAACCCGCTAAGCAACGCGCTTTCGCTGTACCAACGGCTGGAATGGAAGTTCAAAACGGAGGATGGGTTGCGCGTTGGCCAAGCACGGTTAGTGGCCAAACGGTAACTCCATTTTTTTGCAGCTGACACCTTCCCCCATGGAGCAACGATGAGTTCAACAACGGCAGCCACAAAACGGGCACTGATTGGATTAATTGCCGGCGCGATAGCGGTGGTGGCGGGAATCTGGGGCTACCAAAAACTGGATGCCAGCGTCCACGATTACGACGTCACCATCACCCCGCCGGTCCTGAATGCCGATGGAGCTTCGTCGGCAATGTTGGAAATCCGGCTGATCTCGCGATTCGGGAATTCGCTGAATGTTGGGGTGCTTCCGCACGCGCCAACGGTGAAGATTGTTGAGGGGAAGGAGTTGGTGAAAGTGATACCGATGGGGGATTCGCTGCGGTACCGGCTGGTGGCGCAGTTCCAAACGGGGGATGTTGTGGTGCGGGTAAACATCTACGGCGTGCCGGCACCAATCGAAGCCAAACTCCATCTTACCCCCTCCCTTGCCGACGCGAACCGCAACGGCTACCCCGACGTGATGGACCTTTCCAGCCAAAGCGACCGCGAGTCGTTCCGCCGCTGGTTCACCATGATTGCCGCCGGGCAGCTAACCCACCTTGACGACCGCTGGCACGACCGCGACTGCGCCGGGCTGCTTCGCTACTGCTACCGCGAGGCACTGAAACGCCACGACAACGCCTGGCTTGCCAGCCGCCGCTACCTTCGCGACCCCTCCATTCCCGATGTGCGGAAATACAACTACCCGAACGTGCCGTTTGTGGGGACCAAGGTGTTCCGCGCCGGGCGGCGTGAGGAAGGGATTGTTCGGCAGGCATCCGCCGCGCCAACGCAGCATCAGCAACGCGGGGTGCTGGCGGAGTTTTCGGAGTTCGCCGAAGCTGCGCGATTGAAGGATAATTCGCTGGCGTTCGTTGGGCGTGCTGCTTCCGACGCGCTTCCAGGCGATGTGCTTTTCTACCTGAACGACACCGAAAGCGATTGGCCCTACCACACGATGGTATGGCTGGGAAACGGGATGACCATCTACCACACCGGGCCGGATGGAACCAACCCCGGCATCGTCAAGAAACTTTCGCTGGGGCAGCTTCGCCAGCATCCCAATCCCCGCTGGCATCCGATTGAGGGGAACCCCTACTTCCTCGGGTTTTACCGCTGGCGGATTCTGATGTGATGGTTCAGCCTTCGGCTCCATCACTCACACCGGTAGCCGAAGGTCTTTAGCCTTCGGCGTCATCCCCCACTCGGCAGGCTAAAGACCTGTTATCAATCCCGACGGAGGTCGGGGCCGCTACCTCTTTTCATCACACGAACTCCGCCACGGCTTGCATCGGGAGCAATCCGGCTTGGAATCCTCGGTCAAAAATTTCTTGAACGGCGCGGCGCGATTCGGGGGAGTACTGGTGGGTTTCTTCGTTGGCGTACATGGCCAGATAGCGATCCAGCAGCTCCGGCGTGGCAACCTCATCGGGGCGGTGGATGTGGGTGATAAGGAATTCGATCATCTGGCTGCGGTGGTCCAGCGCCCAACGGATGGAGCGTTGCAGCACGCGGCTTGCCCGCTCAATCACCCCAGCCCCCACTGCGCGGCGAATCACGTTTGCCCCCAACGGCAACGGCAGCCCGGTCTGGCCCATCCACCATTCTCCCAGGTCAACAATTTTATGAAGGCCGTGCTGCTGGTAGGTCAGCCGCCCCTCGTGGATGATGATTCCCGCGCCAACCCCGCAAGCGGTTACTGCCTCGAAGATCGCCTCGTACGGGGTGATTGGGACCGTGGTCATGCGGGCGTTTGGGGCAATCAGGCGGGTGATAAGGTGGGCGGTGGTTCGCGCCCCCGGGGTGGCAATCAGTTTGGAATCGAGCGCGTCCAGCGGGAACGGCTGCTGGGCAACAATCACCGGGCCATATCCAACCCCAACCGAGCCGCCATGGCCGAACATCACAAAGCGGTCGGCAAAGTAAGGATAGGCCGCAACGGACACTGCCGAGATATCAACCTGGCCACGGTCGGCCATATCGTTCAGCTGCTGGGTGTCGCTGGTGACGGGAAGGAATCGCAGCCCTTCGGTATCAATCAGCCCTTCGATTGCTGCGCGGAACATGAACGCATCGTCGGCATCGGGGCTGTAGGCAAGGCGTAGCTCGGTGGTTGTGGTCACAGGCTGTAGGAATCAATGATAAGGGCTTCGCGGATGTTGCGGGTTAGGCGAAGCAGGCGGGAAAAATCGGAAAGAAGGAGGGCCTGCGAAGCGTCGCTGCGTGCCGAAGCGGGGTCGTTGTGGACCTCCACAATCATTCCATCCAGCCCCGCAGCAATTCCGGCAAGCGCGCCCTGGACCACAAGGCTGCGGCGGCCAGCGGCATGGCTTGGGTCAACGATTACCGGCATCTTCGTCCGCTCCTTCAGGGCCGCCGCGCCAAGCACATCCAACGTGTTGCGGGTGATTGACTCGAAGGTGCGGATCCCACGTTCGCAAAACACCACCACCGGCGCGCCGGCAACCAGAAGATGTTCGCCAGCGCCAATCCATTCCTCCACCGTGGCCGACATTCCCCGCTTCAGCAGGACCGGAAGGCGGCTTGCGCCAGCTTCCTTCAGCAGTGGAAAATTTTGCATCGAGCGGGTTCCAATCTGGATCATGGCAACGTGCTGGGCGGCGAACTCAACATCACGCGGGTCCACAACTTCGCTGACCAACTGCAGCCCGTAATCGCGGGCAACGTCGCTGGCAATGGCCAATCCGTTCTTCCCTTTCCCCTGGAAATCGTGGGGCGAGGTGCGCGGCTTGTAGGCTCCGCCCCGCACAAACCGCAGCCCTTCGTTGGCCAGATACTCATAGACCGTGGCAATCTGCTCCTCCGTCTCGATTCCGCAGGGGCCGGCAATCACTGTAAGCCCTTCCACGCCGGACTCAAGGTTCATGGCGGGGGCGGCATGGGCCACGCGCTCGTTTTTGTCGCTGGCCTGCTGCACACCATCCACCCCCGGAAAGGCGCGGTAGTCGTCAAGGTGGACATCGTCCGAGGGGTCGCTGACGATGAACATGGTGCGGTCCCCCTCAAGCACCGTCACCCCGGCGGCCCCGGCCGAAACCAACGCGCGCCGGACCGCAGCAATCTGCAGCGGGGTGGCTGTTGCGGAGAAAAGAATGGATTTCATAAATGGTCGTTTCCAAGAGTTGTGGGTGGCTGCGTTGCGCCGCCGCCGATTTCCGCATCTACCTCAGCAGCACATCCACCAGCACAGCAACGGCGAACAGGACGCTGACGTAACCGTTCAAATTGAAGAACGCAAGGTCAATTTTTGTGAGGTCTCCGTTGCGAAGAAGCCACGCTTCCCACGCCAGAATCGCCGCAACCCCGGCAATGCCAACGTAAAACAACGCCCCCACCCCAGCCGTAACGCCGAACATCACAAAGCACGCCACCGCCGCCGCATGAACAACGCGAACCAAGCGGATAGCAGGCATTGCGCCAAGCCGGGCCGGGATAGATTGAAGATTGTTTGCGCGGTCGAACGCTTCGTCCTGGCAGGAATAGTAGATGTCGAAACCGGCGGTCCAAAGCGCGACCCCGATGCACAGAAGGATTGGCGGCCAGGCAAACGCGCCGGTCAGGGAGAACCAGACGCCCACCGGGGCAGCCCCCAAGCAAAGCCCAAGAATGAAATGAACGGCAAGGGTGAAACGCTTGGTGAGGGAGTATCCAAGAAGCAATCCAAGAAGGGGGATTGAAAGGAAGCCGCACAACGTGTTCACCCCGAACGATGCGGCAACGAACACCGCAACCGCAACTGCCGTGAACAGCCGTGCTTCCTTCACGGAGATTTTGCCGGCGGGGATTTCGCGGTTGTGGGTGCGTGGGTTCACCGCGTCAATGTCGCGGTCGGCAAGGCGATTGAAGCCCATGGCGGCGGTGCGCGCGCTTACCATGCAGACAAGCAGCAGCAGGATGTCCACCGGGGTGATGGTGACGGGCTGCGTGGCCCATGCAATCAGCCCGCTGACAAGCGCAAACGGCAGCGCGAAAACGCTGTGGCTGAACTTGATCATCCGCCCAAATGTGACGATACGCTGGACAACTTCCATGCCGCGAAATTATGGTAGCACGGGGACCAGAGTGGGAGACAGTGTGTAAGAATGGAGGGGAGATTTTTTCTACTCTTCCTGCAGCGTCAGCGTTGTTGGGATGATGATCTCCACTTGGGTTCCGGCGGGGGAAGCATCGGGGGCGTAGCGGTCAATAATCCGCACGCTGCATTGCTGGCCGGTGGTTTGCTGCAGAAGCTCCAGCCGTTCCTCGATCATCTTCATCCCGCTGGAGCGGTGGCGTTCGTTGTTTCCGTCGCCCCGCTGTTTCTGCTGCTTGGCCTGCTCCCTTCCAATGCCGTTGTCGGTAATCGTCAGTGCGATTGCGTCGCCGCCGCGCCGCTCCACCTTGATTGCCACGTCCCCACCGGAGTCACGCGGGAGCAATCCGTGCCAGATCGCATTCTCCAAATATGGCTGCACGATCATCGGAGGAACCTGCACCTCCTCCTCATCTATCTCCTCCGATACCTCCACCGAATATCCCAACCGCTCCCCAAATCGCAACTGCTCCAACGCCATGTATAACCCTACGCACTCCAACTCACTCTTCAACGAAATCAACGCGCTCCGGCTGTTCTCCAACGCCAATCGCATCAACCGGGCAAAGCGGCTTAAGTACCGGTTCGCGCTCTCGCTGTCGTGACTTACCAGAAAGTACTGGATCGAGTTCAACGCGTTGAACAGAAAGTGCGGGTTCACCTGTGCGCGGAACGCTGTGTGTTCCCATTCCAACATCCGCCGCCGGAACTGCTCGCGCTCGGCGGTGGCGCGTTCCACGTCGTACTTCGCTTGTAGCTCCGCCACGGCCCTTCGTTTCTCGCTGTTGAGCGTTGCGGAGTAGTATTCCACAAATTTTTTGTGATGCTCCAGTGCCTGCTGGAAATCCTCCATGGCTTCGTAGATCAGGGAGATTTCTTGGTGGAATTGATAGAGTAAATCGCCGGCCTCGGCCTGCTGGGCAATGTGAATTGCGCGGTTGCAATACTCCAACGCCAACGGGTAATCCCCATTTCCACGGTGGACCGAGCCGATGTTCCGAAGGATCGTTGCGGTGCCGAGCTTCTCCCCCAATTTCTCGCGAAGCTCCAGCGACCTCATGTAGAAATCCAATGCGGTTTCGCCATCCCCTTGCAAGGCATACAGGACCCCCATGTTGCCAAACGATTGGGCAATCCCCAACTGGTCCCGCAGCTCCTGCCGAATCGTTAGGGCTTGTTGGTGGGTGGAAAGGGCTTCGTCGTACCGCTCCAGGCGGCTGTAAATCGCGGCGATATTTCCCAGCACCCCGGCAACACGCTGCAAGTCGCTTCCCCGCTCGGCCTCGGCATGGGCAAGGCGGTAGAACTGCAAGGCCCGCTCGTACTCATGCATTTTGTGGTGGATTACCCCCAGGTCGTTGTAGATTCTTAGAAGCTCCTCGCCGCCATGCTGCTGCCGAAGCTCCAACGCCCGCAGCAGTTGCTGCAATGCCGAAGCGTAGTTCCCCAAGTTCATCAGCGCAACCCCAAGCTCCCGCACGGCATGGGTACGTGGGGTTTGGTTTTCCAGCGGCTCCATCAACTCCACCGCTTTTTGGAACTCGGCAACGGCGGTGGTCAGCTTGCCATTGCGCGAATGGATCAGCCCCGCGCAGCGGTGCGTTTCGGCAACGGCAAGCTGGTCCCCGCGCATCCGCGAGCGTTCGCGAATGGTGGCGACCGTTGCCAAGCTGGCTTCATCCAAACCGCCCTGCTGCCGGAATAGCCGCGCCAATGCCCCGGCCTGCTTGCTGTAAAACACCGGAAGCGGGTGCGATGCCTGCGGCTTCCCCTGCGGCTTGCTCTGGTCGCCCCTGGCGGTTGATGATCCTTTGGTTGATGATCCTTCCATCGGGTTGCTACGGTGAGTAGTTGGTTATGCGGTCTAACGTGAGCGTGGAGGGGATTTGGATTTCCACACGGGTTCCCAGCGGGTTTCCCTCCTGGTCGTATTTATCGGCAATGCTGACCCGGCAGGGCCTGTTGGTTGCTTGTTGGATCAGCTCTAATCGCTCCTCAATCATCTTCATCCCGCTGGAGCGGTGCGCCTTTGCTTCCGGCGCGTTCCGTTCCTTTGCCCCCTTGCCGGAAGCTGCGCGCCCAACGCCGTTATCGTCAATCACAAACAGCACGCTATCCCCTTCCTCCCCCCCCATTGCCACGCGAAGCAGGATGCTTCCGCCGGAGTCACGCGGGAGCAATCCGTGCCAGATCGCGTTCTCCAAATATGGCTGCACGATCATCGGAGGAACCTGCACCTCCTCCTCATCTATCTCCTCCGATACCTCCACCGAGTATCCCAACCGCTCCCCAAATCGCAATTGCTCCAACGCCATGTATAACCCAACACACTCCAACTCACTCTTCAACGAAATCAACGCGCTCCGGCTGTTCTCCAACGCCAATCGCATCAACCGGGCAAAACGGCTTAAGTACCGGTTCGCGCTCTCGCTGTCGTGGCTTACCAGAAAGTACTGGATCGAGTTCAACGCGTTGAACAGAAAGTGCGGGTTCACCTGTGCGCGGAACGCCGTGTGTTCCCACTCCAACATCCGCCGCCGGAACTGCTCGCGCTCGGCAGTGGCGCGTTCCACGTCGTACTTCGCTTGTAGCTCCGCCACCGAGCGTTGCGTGCCGATGTTCAGCATGGCGGAATAATGCTCGGCGTAATGTTTGTGGTGGTTCAGTGCCTGCTGGAAATCCCCCATGGCTTCGTAGATCAGGGCAAACTCTTCGTGGAATTGGGAGAGGAGATCGCGGGAGTTGAGCGATTCGGCAAGCTGGATTGCAATGGCGCAATGCTCCACCGCTTCCTGAAGCCGCCCCAAGTGCCGCAGCATTGCGGCAATGTTCCGCTGCAAGATTGCAACGCCGCGCTGATCCTTTTCAGGGTCACGCTTGGCAAGCGAACGCCCGTAGAACTCTAGCGCGGTATTGGCCTCCCCTTGCATCGCATAAACATTGCCGATGCTTCCCAGCACAACGGCAACCCCGCGGTCATCGTTCACGCTGGCGCGCAGCTGCAGGGCCTGCTGGTAGGTTTCCAACGCTTGGTCGAACTGCTGCAATCGCGCCTGCACAATTCCGATGTTCCCCAACGCGCGGCCGGTGGCTTCGGCATCGCCAATCTGCTGGGCAATCCCGTGCGATAGCCAGTAATATTTCAAGGCTTGCGGGTACTCAACCAGCTTGTGATACACCACGCCGATGTCGTTGTAGAGTTTCGCAAGCTCTGGTTGGTCGTTCGCCTCGGTGAAAATGCGGAGCGCGGTAAGGTGCTGGCGAAGCGCGGCTTCGAAATCCCCTGTGTCGGCATGGCACTCCCCCAAAAAATGGATAGCACGCGCCAGCAAGATTGGGTTCGGAAGCTGGCGGCGCAGGGCAATTTCGGCCTCCGCTTCCTGCAAGGCATCGCCGGTGCGCCCGTGGGAATGGAGGACCCGAGCCGCAGCAGCGTGGCAAAGTGCGCGGGCCAGAAGATCGGCATGGGCGGTTGCAATTGCGGCGGCTTCGGTAAGGAGTGGGATCGCCTCGGGGAGTGTGTCGGCGGCGTGGGCACGCTCCAGTAACTCCTCAATCTGGCGGCGGTGTTCGGCTTCCTCCGCATCATCAAAGTGATACCGTCGTGTGCCGGGCATGGTGTTTTTGGTTGGCACGGATGATGGGGTTTCTCTATTGAATTTCTACGCCGACAATCCAAACTCTTGCAGCTTCTGAATAAGCTGATCCTTCCTGCGGCGGGAAACCTCCACGGAGATTCCTCCGGTCAGCATCACCGTTCCCCCTCCCAAGTCGCTTCGCACAAAGCCCCGCACGTGCTGAAGGTTCACCAAGAATGATTTATGAACCCGGAAGAATTCCGAACCATCCAGAAGCTCATCATATTCCTTCAATGGCTTGCAGGCCAGCACGTTTTCGCCGGTGCGCAGGTGGATGCTGGTGTAGTTGTTTTCGGCTTTGCAGTGGAGGATGTCGTCCACTGCAATCACGCTAAATCCGTGGAGCGAGGGGACAATCAGGCGGGCAAGTTTTTGGCGATTATCGCTGGTGTTCTCCAGCACGGCGCGAAGCCGGGCGTTGTATCCGGCCTGGCGGGCGGCGCGGGCGTTCTGCTGCTCCACCAATTTCCGCACGGCCTCTTGCAGCTCGTCAATGTCAATCGGCTTCAGCAAATAATCGGTTGCGCTGGCGCGGATTGCACGAAGCGCGTAGTGGTCGTAGGCGGTGACGAACACCACGGCAAACTCACGCTCGGGAATGGAACGGAGGAAATCGAAGCCATTTTCGCGGGGCATTTCCACATCGAGAAACACCACGTCTGGCTCGTGCTGGCTTACCCCCCAACGGGCCTCCTCGGCCGAGGCAGCCATCGCAACCACTTGGATTTCTTCTGGGCAATACCGGCCCAGGAATTGCTTCAGGGTCTCGCGGCCCAGGGTTTCATCGTCCACAATCAATGCGCGAAGCGGTTCCATAAGCAACATTCTTTGTGTTGATGGTCAGTTGAAAAACGGCGGAAGATACAACAAGCCAACAAGGGATAACTCAGCGGGGCTGTTCACTCTTAAATTTCCACGTAGGTTCTATCAACGAACAAGGCCCTGAATATCAGGGCCTTGCTCGTTGATCTACCGTGCCAACTTCCGCTGGTGCGGGAAGTCACATAGTGGGGATTGTTAGCGAAGCAGCAGAACGCTTCGGACCGTTCGGGAACGTCCGTCGTTGATGGTCAGAAGGTACATTCCGCTTGCGCTTGGGGAGCCATCGTTGCTGGTTCCGTCCCACTCAACTCTGGTTTTTCCAGCAAGCTGGTCCGGTTGGAAGCTGCGAATCAGGCGGCCAAGATGATCGCTCACCATCAACGTGGCGTTGCTCCCAAGCGGGCGGTCGGCAAGCAAGAAGGTGCTGGTGGTAAACGGATTCGGGGCCAACACCACGCGCTGCTGTTCCGAAGCCTCCGCAAAATCAACGCCCGATGGACCGGAAACCTCCAGCGTAATGGGAATCGCCAACGTTGAGTCGTCGGCTTTCAGCCGCAGCGTGGTGGAGTAGTTCCCTTTGCTGGGATTTCCCACAACGGTGATTGCCAGCGGGATTGCCCTGTTTGCCGCAATTGTTGCCGTGGTTGCGCCACCGCCATTCAGCGACGCGGCAAGGTACTGGCCGGCATCGCCGCCAACAAAGCCAAGGAATTCAACGTGAGCTTCATCGCCGCAGATATTGGAGGAAACATTCAGCCTTTCGGTGGCCGATTTCCCCTGCGAAGTTTCAATTGCCACGGCGTTGCGGTCAAGGCTTGCGGTCTTGAAGCAAACGCCTGGAAGCTCTATCACCTTGCAGTTCCCGACGTTATCGCACATCTGGATGCTCAACGGCCCGCTGGGGTCGCTGGTGGATTTGAAGAATGCGGTTGCGTCGTCGTCCATGGTTAGCGGCGCGGAGTATTGAACGCGCTTCCAACCCGGACTATTCAGCAGCCGGACATCGTTCACTCCGCTGAAATATCCTTGCGTGCGGTCGCTGATGTCAAGCTGGAATTCACCTTTTGTGCCGGATGCTTGATCCTTCACAAATGGCGCGTCGGTGTCGGGGCCAACTTGCGGAACCCACGTGGGGATCGTGTAGGTTAGGCCATCGCTGGCGGAGCCGGAGCGGAGCGTTCCGGTGAAGGTGACTCCATTAACGGCTGATAGCAGATGCCCCCCGGAAGCCACCGGAATCGTGGCGTACCAGCATGGCGTTTGGCCAATTCGGCGGGGGGTGATGCCCGCCATGCTGCCAATCGCCACACCATCAAGCTGAAGATCGCCGAACGGGTTCCCCCCATTTCCTTTGGCCAGCACCGTTAGCTGCGCTTGCTGGAATCGCTCGCCACGAAGCTCGGCCGGCGCAGCAATCGTTGCCTGGGTGGTGAACTGGTCGGCTGCGGTTAGCGGAACCATTGCCGGGGCGTTGGCCAACGGGTTGGAGTAGCCCCCACCCGTTTGATGTTGCATCACCAGAATTGGCCGGGTCGCGCTCCAGTAGCTGGCTCCATTGATCGCTGTGCCGCGAGTGTCGAACAGCTCGCCACGGTTCAGCGTCACCGTTTCCTGGCGATCAACCGATCCATCCGGCTTGCACCACGTGACGGTGATTTGGGTGTTGTAGGAGGAAGCAATCGCACGGAAGCGGCCAACTCCATTCATCGGCGCAGAGTAGTATTCCTGACCCCACAGGGAATCGGGCAGGATCATTGCCGCTTGGTGGCTGGCGTAATCTTGCACCGAGTTAAAGCTGCCGGAAACAGTGATTGGCGCACGCACGTGGCCAGTCACCACGCCGATTGGGAAATTGGAGGTGATCTCCGTCCCGCTTAAATCGCCATTCCCTTCAACGCTTTGATCTTTGAAGGCTTGGAACAGATACGTCTCCCCTTTTTTCAGCACAACTTGGACTTCCTCGCCAGCAGCTTTGGTGTATAACCGGACGCTTGGGCGGATGGTGACAAGGGTTCCATCGAAGGCGGCAACAATCTGGATTTGGCTGGTGCGGGCGGAGTTATAGGCCCCATCGGCAGCCGGAAGCGAGAGAGGAAGGTACCGCCGCCCCCACAGATTAACCGGAACCGCCGGATAGGCCGCAGCCGAAAGATAACGGGAGTGGTAGGCATAGACGGAGATCGGATCCCGCGAAAGGATGCGCACCCCGCCGCGAACAATTTCTTCGCTGATGATCTGCTCCAGCGAAGCCGGAAGCTCGATCATGGTAAGCTCGCCGGGCTTGGTGGTGAAGGATTTCACCGTCCAGTCGGTTTGGCCATTTGGAATTTCGATGGTTCCGGTGGTTGGGACCTGGGAGGTGATCCACAGCCCCAAAAACCGTGGGGATGGCTTCCGCTGCTCATCGCCGTTTTGCGGGAACGAGACGAAGTACTCCGTTCCTTGCTGGCTACTCACCATTCCATCAGCCGTGCCAATCTGTGCCGAAGCGGGAAGCAGCGGCAGCAGAAGGGCAATGCCAAGAAGGAGGAGAAATGCTGGTATGGTTCGTGCGTTCATCGGTTCTTGTCCGTGTAAAAGGAGGAGTATCGTCGGCGTTAGTTCTGGACTGCGTCGGTTTGGATCAGCACGCGGCGGGCTTCCTGGCGAAGCAAGTCGAAGTTGGTTTCTTCCCCGGGCTGCGCCGGACCGCCCGATGAAATGGGATAGGAATAACTCACCTCCTGGACCACCCCCACCCCTTCGGCAAACAGCCGCACCCACACCCCTTTTCCTGTCTCGACTTTGTTGCTGTCAACTTCGGTATATCGAACGGCAATCACGTTGTTGTAGGTTTTTCCTTCCACCCGTTTGAAGTCGTAGCGTTCAATAATTTTTGCGTGCCACGACGGCTTGTCGTCCGCAAAACCACGGCGTGGGGAGTACCACTCCCTCCCTTTTTCCATCGCGCCAACCAGCGCGTACTGGCATCCAAGATTATCATACACGATCAGCGTGTCGTTCAAAGCAAGGAACCGCGTGCGGGCCGCTGCGGCGGAAACGGTGTCGTACAGCTCGAACATGGTGTTCCCCTTGAACTGGGCCTGCGAACGTTGCACGGTCAAGTGTTCCTCGGAAGTATCCACGCTCCCCAACTGTGGGTTTTTGGATTCCTTCTTGTAGGTCATTGACAGGTTCGGGGTTGTGGGCCACGAAAACTCCGCAACGGTTGTTGGGCCTTCTGGCTCGGTGATGCTGCACGCGCTGATGGCTGTTGCCAGCAGAAGCGCCGCAAACCATATCACCCCTATGCTTCTTTTCGTCCTCATGGTATCTATTCCGTAGTTGTGTTGTTTGCTGAAGTAACGTCCGTTTCCATCCGATTTCAGAACCGGAAGAACAGCCCGTAGCGACCCTGGATCAGCGTGCCCCGGTAGGTATCGCTGGCGGTGGAGACCACACCATCGTTCAGGCTTCCCTCAATCAGCTTGCGGCGTTCCTCGCGGAGGTCGTAGCTGTAGCTGGCCACGCCGGCTCCAAGCTGTGCGCCAATGGTGTTGGTGAAGTACCACACCACAAAGGCATCGGCCCCGTACAACGTGCTGGTGGAGTTGGTCCCGAACGAGCCTTCAAAATTCAAGGCCATTTTTTCCGAAAGTGGAATCCGATAATTCCCAACAGCCTCCACCCACAATTTCTTGCTGGCATTCAGCACCGGCCCGTAGTCGTTTCCGCCGGTGATATTCTCCCCCACTTTCTGCAAGCTGACCGAGGCCAGGGTCCCATACACCATCCGCGCCCCCAAACCGAACTCCCCTTCGCCAAAGCGGTATATCGCGCCGATGCTCCGGTTGCTGAACTCACGGTCAGGGTTGGTGATCCCTTGCGGTGTTGGAGCCAGCAGCCCAAGCCGCTCGCTGTAAATCAACTCCAAGCCGTTCGCCCGTGTGGGGTCGGCAGTTGGCGAGGTGGCGACCGGAGCCGCACCTTTCCCGGAGTTGTTGTTCACGTTGTCGGGCTTGGAGGAAGGAGCGGTGCTGTTTGGCGCGGCTCCATTGCTCAGCAGTGTGGAGGCGTTGGTTCCGTTCCGGTCGCTTCCACGATTGCTGGCAAGAGTATTTCCAAGATTGCTCCCCAACGTCTGGCCATTGCTGGTTCCGTTCTGGGTCGCCAGAAGGCTGGTGGAAAGATTGAACGGCGGAGCGGTAAGCGATTGGCCATTTTCGGCTACGCTCTTCTCCGCGTTGTTGTTGGTACTGATGCTATTGGCACTGGTATTGTTTTGCTCGCTTGCCGTTGCGCTGTTCCGCAGCCCATCGGCAGCGGCAAGGCGCGGCGAATTGGAGGTTCCACCGCTGGCAACCGGAACCGGAACGCGGATGATGCGGTCGCGGTAGATCACCCTCGGCTCAGATGCCGAAGCGGAGACAGCGGACGCTGAAAGATTCGGAGCGGAGCCTGCCTTGTCAACCACTGCTTGCAGAACCGCCGCTTGCAGGGTGGTTGTTTGCAAATCCAATGACGTTGCCGGGGCGATGGTGGAAACGGCTTCAACGCTTCCCCCCTGCTGGCTTCCGGCAGCATCACCGCCGCCGAACAGGTTGCCGAACTGGGTGGACCCCAAAATGTACCCAACCACTCCGGCGGTGGCCAGGGCGATGCCGCGGCGCATCCAACCGCCCAGGAAGGGGCGGGCAACCGGGTTGGCAACAATCCCGCTTCCCCCCGCGATAGCCCCCCAAATGGCAGCGTCCTCCTCGGGGCGCAGGCCATTGGTCAGGCGGTCTTTCTCGATTGCATCACGCAAGGCCATGTGCTGGCGGAACGCGGTGCGCCGTTCGGGACTGACGGAAAGGACGTGGAGCGCCTCGGCCATCTGCTCATCGCTCAGCGTCCCTTCAAACAGCTCCTGAATGTCGTTGGTATTCATTGTGAAAAGTGTCCGTCGTCTTTATCGTTAGCGTTGTCGGTTGCTTGTTGATTCCCCTACTGTTCGTAGCAACAACTCAGCAGGGCGTTTTTTACAGGTCTGGATTTTTAATCGAACTCATCCAGCCGTTTGGCCAGGCGTTCCCGCAGCAGGTCGCGGGCCTTGAAAATTCTAAACTTCACCGCCGAAAGCGACAGCCCTGTTATCTCGACAATTTCTTGGTAGGACCGCCCCTCATATTCCCGCAGCACCAATGCTTCGCGGTAGATTTCGGGAAGCTGGGCAACTTCGTAGGCAAGGTGATCCTGCAAAGCGGTGTCGGAGCGTTCGTTGGCCATCTGGATGGCGTAGTCCTGAAGCTCGTCGAACGGCTCGGTATCCTTCTGGGTGCGGTGGATGTTTAAGCATTGATTTCGCGCCATTGAATGGATCCAACCCGTAAAATTTGTCCCCGGCACATATTTATCGCGCATCCGGTAGATGCGGATAAAGACCTCTTGCACGGCATCTTTGGCCGTGTCGCGGTCCTTCAACGTCCGGTAGCAGAACCAAAAGATTTGATTCTTGTAGCGGTCGTACAAGGTTCTGAACGCAAGTTCATCTCCGTTGCGCACGCGCAGCATCAGCTCGTCGTCATCAAGTTGACGCGGCTGAGATGATCGCCCTATGAACACATCGGTAAGGGTCACTGGTTTGATTGCGCAGAAGGGAGAAGAAGAAGGACCGCAGACATCACGTGATGTTGGAAAACGGTTGATTCAGCAAAAAATCGCCATTTACATCCGGCACAACCCGCACACCCTCCAGAATCCATCCCCCCTTTCCCTGCGGCTTGCCGAAGTACCACAATGCCTACATACTTCTAACACAGGAATTGGCCGATTTGTTAGTAACTCGCAAAAAAAATAAAGAAAGGGATCGGCGCAATGAGTGCCGTCTCCATCGCCCCATCGGGCATCGCACTGCTTCCGCCGCGCTCCCTGCTCCGCCGCAAGCGGCTTCGCATCCCCCAAAATTGGAGAAGGCGTGAAGCGGGCCAATCGGAACAGAATCGTATCATGCAGCGGAGCTGGGCGCGCCCGCAATCTGCAAACATCATAGCCTTCATGGAGCATCATTTTTCTTCCTCGATACCGGCACTTTGGTACGCCGGGCCAATCCCCCACGCCGATGGAGCTATCCGCTTGGAAGCCGATGAGGCACGCCACGCCCGAGCATTGCGGCTGGCGGTTGGGGACCGGGCAATACTGCTGGATGGCAAGGGGAGAAAGATTGAGGCGGAGGTTGTGGCGTGGGAGAAATCGGGACCACTGCTGCGATGCCTCAACAACTTGTTGGAGAGCGACGCGGGCTGGCCGTATATTGCCCTTGGCTTCGGGATGATAGATGACCGCAGCCGCGTGGAATGGCTGGTGGAAAAATCGGTTGAGCTTGGGGTGCGGGAGCTTCTGCCAATCAGGACCCAACGCTCGGAAGGGCATCTGCACCGCGAACGATTGCTGCGGGTGGCGGTGGCCGCGCTGAAGCAATCGCAACGGAGCTACCTTCCGCTGCTCCATCAGCCAACAACGCTGGTGCAAGCGCTTCGGCACAGCACGGATCCATTGATTCTTTGCCACGAGCAAAGGGTCGGGCAGCAGACTTTGAACCAAGCCCTGCAACAGCACGGCGGAAACCGAACAATGCTCCTGATTGGTCCCGAAGGAGGATTCACCGAAGCAGAAGTTGCCGAAGCCGAAGCCGCGGGCGCACTGGTGGCCACGCTTGGTCCGGCGCGATTGCGTGCCGAAACCGCAGCCATTGCCGCCGCAGCCATTGCCGGGCATCAACTGCTGGAGCACCGTAGTTGAACCCATTTAGCAGGCGGCAACGCGCTGCTTCAGCGCCGGGCGCGGGCGGGATTGTTCAAGCAACAGTGGCGACCAACCAACAAAACGATTACTGGCCAAATCTCCTTCTCCCGGCAGACATATTCCAACCGAACACTCTCCACTGATACTCTCCAACTGATAGTCTCCAATGGAAAACAACACGCTTCTTGAAATCCAGAACTTGAAGAAATACTTCCCAATCAAACGGGGGTTGCTCAGCAAGACCGTTGGCTTTGTTAAGGCCGTCAACGACATCTCGCTGACAATCCAGCGAGGGGAGACGCTGGGGCTTGTGGGGGAATCTGGTTGCGGAAAAACAACCGTTGGCCGTTCCATCCTGCGGCTGATTGAGCCGACGTCCGGGTCGGTCAAGTTTGAAGGGCGCGAGGTGACGAAGATGGAGACCAGCGAGATGCGGACGCTGCGCCGCCAGATGCAGATCATCTTCCAGGACCCGTATTCATCGCTGAACCCGCGCATCACCGTTGGGGGGATGCTGGCAGAGATCATCAAGTTCCACGGCCTGCGCAGCAGCCAAGCCGAAATACAAGAGCGGGTGGAGGAATTGCTGAACGTTGTTGGGCTTCGTCCGGAATATGCGCGGCGTTACCCGCATGAGTTCAGCGGCGGGCAGCGGCAGCGGATTGGGATTGCACGCGCTTTGTCGGTCCAGCCAAAATTTATCGTCTGCGACGAGCCGGTTTCGGCACTTGATGTTTCCATCCAGTCGCAGGTCATCAACCTTCTGGAAGATTTGCAGCGCGATTTTGGGCTGACCTACCTGTTCGTTGCCCACAACCTTTCGGTGGTGGAGCATATCAGCGACCGTGTTGCGGTGATGTATTTGGGGGAGATTGTGGAGCTTGCCACCTCGCAGGAGTTGTACACCAACCCGAAGCACCCGTACACCCAAGCCTTGATGTCGGCAGTTCCGATGCCGGACCCGCGCCGCAAGCCAAACCGGATTATCCTAACCGGCGACGTGCCAAGCCCGGCGAACCTTCCCAGCGGCTGCCACTTCCACCCGCGCTGCCCAAAAGCAATGCCGGAATGCAAAGTAGCTCACCCCAAATTAGGGGATGACGGGAAGGGGCATCACGTCCGCTGCCTGCTCTATCCAGAAAGCGTGCCAACAACCAACGCCCCGGCCGGGGCAACAGCGGAGGGCTAACCAATGAGAAAGCGGAACCTGATACTTACGGCTGGAGTATTCTTTGCTCTGTTTGGTGGAGTATCCGCGCAGGTGATGCCCGGATCGGTTGGGAGCCACGCCGCCGAGTGCCGAATCCCGATGAAAATCGTTGAGGCAGCGATTGGCGAATCAACGCTCCTCCCTGCCGAGGCACCAGCAGGCCCAGTGGCTGCAAAACAGGCTGCCGACACTCTGGGAGGAGCCGTTGCTGGGATGCGGCATTTTCTTGCACCGAACGCCCCCAATCCATTTCGGGAGACGACCACCATCAGCTACTCCATTGCCCGCACCGAGCGTGTCACGCTGAAGGTGTATGATGCGTTCTACAACCAGATCAGCGTGTTGGTGGATGAGGAGCAAGCCGCCGGCCTGCACAGCGTCGTGTTCAATGCCAACGGGCTTTCCTCCGGTTTCTTCTTCTACTCCCTGTCCACAAGCTCCCTTGCCGAACCCGACTGGGGGCGCATGGTGTTGATGCGGTGACAAGGGGATGCAGGGAGTTTCCAGCCTTCCGTTTTCGCCCTCACTCCTTCCCCAAAAAGAGACAGCCCCGACAGAATCAGAGCCGCCACCGCACTGGTAGCCGCCCTGACCTCCGTCGGGATTGATAAAAGGTCTTTAGCCTTCGGTGTCTCTCTCCTCAAAAAAACTCGGCCCCGACTCAGTCGGGGCCGCTACCACAACAAGCCTCACAGCTTCACCAACGCCACCGTTTCGCTGGCAAGTTGCAGCAGGTAGATGCCGTCTGGTTGGGACGCAAGGTCCACGGTTAGGACCTCCGATTCTGGCATAAACGAAGCCACCCGCTGGCCGCCGATCGCAAACAGTGCGGCTGGTTGATTTCGGGACACCCGGGGTAGCTCAATCAGGAACATCCCCCCTTCCCCGCGAACAACGCGAACTGCTGCGGGTCGAGGCTCCTGGGCAACGCCGCTGGTTGCTCCATTCAGCCCGGTTCCAACGGTGTTCCCTTCTGGTGGGGTTGCCAGTGCCGGCCCGCCATGCTCGTCGGCACCGATATCCACCGCGCTGCTGCGTGGGTTTCCATCATAATCGTTGGTTGTCCCGGTGGTGCTTGCTCCTTTGTCAATGCAAGGGCTTCCGGCGTTCAGATGGTGCTGGTTGTTCAGCTGCGGATCCGCTTCCATGCTCATCGCCTCCCCTTTCACGAATGCCCTCCACTCGCTGAAATTCACGGCAGCATCGCCGGCGATATCGAATTGCGCAGCCTTCCCAGCTTTGAAATAGCAGTTGTTGCTGAAGTCGTTGGTCCCCACCAACCCCATTGGGCGGATAATCGCCGTGTAATCTTCGTCTCCGGTTCCGGTGTTGTCAACAAAGATGTTGTTCTTCACCACGATTCCTTCGCACGGCATCTCCACGCTTGGTTCGGGTTCCTCGCCGTAGTACATGGAGTTATGGTTGATGAACAGCGGCGCGTGGAAATTCGTGCTTGCGGTGATGACGGTGTTGTTGATTGCTTGGCAATCCTTTGCTCCCCAAAAACCGATTCCCGCGCCGCCGGTGTTCACAATGATGTTGTTCCGTGCCATCCCCCTGATGCAATCGTAGTGGTTGGGGTTTTGGATGGTGTCGAAGAACTCCAGATCGGTATCGAACCCCAAAAAAATCCCACCGTCGCCGGTGTTGACAATCAGGTTTTGCTCAATCAAGCAATCGGTTGCTCCCCCTTTGGCATAAATCCCAGTGGTTGAGATGTCGTGGAAGTAGCAGTTGCGGACCACCATCCGCGCGGCGTTCACGTTATCAATCCCTTCGGCGTTGTGCGAGTACGGGTCGGGGTTGGTGGGGTCGTTGGCCGGACCAACTCCGCTGCGGTAAATCTCGCAGGAAAGGATGGAGATGTCCGCGCAGCCCGGGGTGAGTTTGATGCAATCGCGCCCGGTGTCGTGGATTTTGCAACCGATGATCGTCACCCCTTTCACCCCGCGCCGTTGTGACAGCTGAAGCTGCACGCCGTTGTCGTCGGTGAAGTCCCAGTTGGTTTCAAATTTCACGCCGTAGTAGTATCCCCCAACAATCTCCAACCGCTCCAGCCTTCCCCCCGTCACCTCTGGTTCGCGGTACCAGATGCAGGAGCCAATATCTTCAACATCCACGGGGGCAACAATTTTGGCCCATTGGCCACTGGCCGAGCGGATGGTGAGGTTGTTCTGGGTGATGCGAAGTTCGTTGCTTTGATACGTTCCGGTGCGTAGCTCAATCACGTCGTCGTCGGCAGCTTCCTCCAAGGCTTTCATGATCGTTTGGAACGGTTGCCCCGAACTGCCGTCGCCACCATCGCTTCCGTTTGGGCTAACATGGATTGTTCGCGCAAAAAGCATGGATGGAAACAGCGCCAGCAGTAGCAGTGGAATGGATAGTCTCCTCATCATGTTCATGTGGTTTGTTTCAAGCGTTGAGATTGGTTTCCCCCCTTCCCCTTCTGCGGGTTGAGATTGGCTTCAAAGTAATGTTAAGCTCTGACGAATCGGGCATGATTCACCGATTGATTTCGCGCCAGTCAAAAAAAAACTTCATCTTTGCCGCCGATGAAGCTCCTGTTCGCGCTCTTTCTCCTGAGCATCCCGCTCCTTGTTCCCCTTTCCGGTTGCGGCTCCAGCCGTTGCACAAGCGTTTCGGCGTTTGGCAATCTTGGGCCGGAGATCAACTCACCATTCGACGACTACGCGCCGGTGCTGCAGGATAGTGGAACGATCATCTTCACCAGCAACCGCGACATCCCCGGCACCGGAGGGCTGCGCCAGCAGTTTGCCGATTCCCGCCCGGCGCATCTTTTTTCCTCGATGCGGTTGTCCGAGCGGTGGGACGAAGCCTTTCTGTACCAGCTTGCCCCCGGCGCGGAAGGGCGCGAGGAAGCCACCATCGCATGGGCACCACAAGGGGACCCGTTTGGAATTATCGCTTACTTCTGCGGGTGCGACCGCCCGGCAGGAATCGGCGGCTGCGACCTGTACGCCGTCACCGAAGGGGACGCGGCGGCGGTGATCAATCTTGGCCCCATCATCAACTCCACGATGTGGGAAAGCCAGCCCTTCGTCACCGCCGACGGCCAGCAACTTTGGTTTGCTTCCAACCGCCCCGGAGGGATTGGGGGATATGACCTGTACGTGGCCGAACGCCAACCCGGCGGAACGTGGGGGGAACCGCGCAATGCCGGCCCGGTGGTGAATTCGCCGAACGACGAGCTTTCTCCGTTCGTGGACCCCAGCACCGGAACCTTGTACTTCGCCTCCAGAACCGCCGACCACGGGCTTGACCTGTTCCAACAAAAAAAAGGGGCAACCAAGCGCGAAGCCCTGGATGCCCCTTATAATTCCGAAGCTGATGATTTCACCCCGTACGTGATCTTGGGGAAACTCTACCTTGCCAGCAACCGCGGCGGGGGCTGCGATGGCTACGACCTGTACGCCTTCCCGTTGGAGAAGTAAGCGCGCCCCGATTCTGGCCCGCCCCGTATCGCTGCTCCAACTTCCTCACTCCCTACTCACCCTTGCCTCAGGCCCCCCCCTCCCACGCCACCTCACTCACATCTGCTCCATCGCCGCAAGTTTCTACTCCCCCAGCCCGCACCGCTGGAAGATGTGGTCAACGTTTCGGATAGATTTTTGGAGATCGCACAGGCTGTCAATCTCCTCGGGGGGAAGGAGCGCGGTCAGCTCGGCATCCCGTTTCAGGACCTGGGCGAACGGCTCGCGGGTTTGCCACACCTCCATGGCGTTCCGTTGGACCATCCGGTAGGCATCTTCGCGGCTGATGCCCCGCTTGGCCAACTCCAACAAGATCGTTTGCGAGAAGTGAAGCCCGCTGGTGATCTCCAAATTTTTCATCATGGTTTCGGGATAGACCAGCAGGCGGTCCATCATGGAGGTCATTTTGTCCAGGATGTAATCAAGGGCGATGGTGCTGTCGGGGCAGATCACCCGCTCCACCGAGGAGTGGCTGATGTCGCGCTCGTGCCACAGCGCAACATTTTCCATTGCGGCAAGGGCGTTTGCGCGGATAATCCGCGCCATTCCGCAAATCCGCTCGCTGATAATCGGGTTCCGTTTGTGCGGCATTGCGGAGCTCCCTTTCTGCCCTGCGGAGAAGTACTCCTCGGCCTCCAGCACCTCGGTCCGTTGCAAGTGGCGGATTTCGGTTGCGAACTGCTCCAGCGTTGCGGCAATCACCCCCAGGGTGGCCATGTATTCGGCATGGCGGTCGCGTTGGATTACCTGGGTTGTTACGGGGTCCGCTTTCAGCCCCAGCCGTTGGCAGACGTATTCCTCCACCTGCGGGCTAAGATGCTCGAAGGTTCCCACCGCGCCGGAGATTTGGCCGTAGGCAATCACCTCAATCGCCCGCTTCATCCGCTCGATATTCCGCACGGTTTCCTGGTGCCACAATGCCAGCTTCAGCCCGAAGGTGGTCGGCTCGGCATGGATCCCGTGCGAGCGACCGATCGTCATGGTGTATTTGAATTCCTTTGCGCGGCGGGCCAGCACATCGCGCAGGGCCTCAAGGTCGGCAAGGATGATCTCCCCCGCTTGCTTCAGTTGCACAGCAAGGCAGGTGTCCAGCACGTCGCTGCTGGTCATCCCCAGGTGGACGTAGCGGGATGGCTCGCCAACATACTCAGCCACGTTCGTCAGGAAGGCGATCACGTCGTGCTTGGTGGTCTCTTCGATTTCCAGCACCCGCGCAACGTCGAACGCACCCCGTTCGCGAATGGCTTGGGCGGCTTCGGTGGGGATGATTCCCATTTCGGCTTGGGCTTCCACCGCAAGGGTTTCAATCTCCAACCAGATGGTGTACTTGTTTTGGTCCTGCCAGATTGCGCCCATCTGCGGGCGCGTGTAACGTTCAATCATATTTTTTTCTTGTTGACTACCGTTGCTGCCTTAATTTCTTTTGTATGTTTGCGCACCTGCTTAACTAATCAAAGCCAATGCGCCTTTCCACTGATCTTGACGGCATAGACCTTGAGCTGCTTCGCATCCTTCAAACGAACGGGCGGATTAGCCAAGGGGCGTTGGCCGAGCAAGTTGGGTTATCCTCCCCTGCAGTTGCCGAGCGGCTGCGGAAGCTGGAAGACCGCGGGGTGATTCGTGGTTTCCATGCCCAGTTGGACCCGCAGTATCTGGCGCTTGACATCACCGCGTTCATCGAGGTTCGGGTGGATTCCAGCACCCACTACCCCAAATTTTTGGCAAAGGCAGTGGCGCACGAGGAGATTATGGAGTGCCACGCAATCACCGGCGACGGAAGCCACCTTATCAAGATTCGCACCAAGAACACCGCAACGCTCGAGGCGTTGTTGGCCGAGATTCAGCGGTGGTCGGGGGTGGTGAAAACCCGCACCAGTTTGGTGCTTTCCACCCACAAGGAGGGGCTTGCCATGCCGCTTATCCACGCCGACGAGGTGGTAAGCGAAGGGCGGCGCGAGCGGGGCACGAAGCCGGCACAAACATAGAGAAAGGATGGAAGACGGTTCCTGTGACAATACAAATTCAAACCCAATCAACGGAGCATTACACACAATGGGAATGACCAAACAGCAAGTGTTGGAATTAGCACACGAGCGCAACGTGCAGTTTGTGAACCTTCAGTTCACCGATATTGTTGGCGTGCTGAAAGCGGTGACAATCCCCGTTTGGAAGTTGGAAGAAGCCATTGACAACAACGTCTGGTTCGACGGAAGCTCGATTGAGGGATTCACCCGAATCCATGAAAGCGACATGTTCCTGAAGCTGGACCTGGACACGTTCGCCGTGATTCCATGGACCAAGAACTCCCCCAGCGGAACCCTTGCCCGCATCATCTGCGACGTGTTCATGCCGGATGGTTCGCCGTTCGAGGGGGACCCGCGCTATATCCTGAAACGCCAGCTTGAGCGGGCAAAGCAGATGGGATATGTGTTCAACGTTGGGCCGGAGTTGGAGTTCTTCCTGTTCAAGAAGGAGAACGGGAAATTGACGGCACTTCCCCACGACGAAGGGGGGTATTTCGACCAAACCACCGATGCCGCCGCCGAGATTCGCCAGGAGATGACGATGTCGCTGCAGGAGTTCGGCATTGACGTTGAGGCACTGCACCACGAGGTTGCGATTGGCCAGCATGAGATTGACTTCCGCTACTGCGACGCGCTTGCCGGTGCCGACGCTTCGGTGACGTTGCGGTATGCCTTCAAGTCCATTGCCCAACGCCACGGGCTGCACGCCACCTTCATGCCAAAACCGATTACCGGGATCAACGGGTCGGGGATGCACGTCCATCAATCGCTTTTCACCGCCGAAGGGAAAAACATGATGTTCGATGCCGATGGCATTTACTCACTGAGCGATTTCGCGCAGAACTTCATTGCGGGGCAGCTGCACCACATCAAGGCATTGAACGCCATTATCAACCCCACCATCAACAGCTACAAGCGATTGGTGGTTGGCTACGAAGCACCGGTGAACGTGGCTTGGGGCCAAAAAAACCGCTCGGTTCTGATCCGTGTGCCGCGCTACACCCCGGGCCGCGAGAAAGCCGTTCGCGTGGAAATCCGCTGCCCAGACCCAGCAGCAAACCCATACTTAGCCTTCGCCGTGCTGCTTGCCGCCGGGCTTGATGGCGTTGAAAAGAAGATGACCCCGCCAGCCCCCGTGGAAGATGACATCTTTGAGATGACCGCCGAGGAAGCACACGAGCGGGGAATCGGCTCGGTGGCCGCCACGCTGAAGGAGGCTCTGGACGAATTGGCCGCCAACGACGTGGTCCGTGGTGCGTTGGGTGAGTTCACCTTCAACAAATTCTACGCAGCGAAGATGCAGGAATGGGATCAGTACCGGATTGCGGTTTCGCAGTGGGAGCTGGACCGCTACCTTGAGGTCCACTAAGAAAAGACCCGAGGGAAAGCAGGATTTCCAACGATTCCTCAAGATTGCACAAACACAAACAAAGGCTGGCAGCGATTGCCGGCCTTTGTTTGTTATTTTCACACTGCCTACACAAAGCATCAGGGTGGCAATCCCACCGGAAAGCGCTGTCTTCGGTTGAACACAAACTCAGTGATGCGCCATGCTGAAACCTGCCAGAACTCCCATTCCCGAATGTGACCAATGCATTGCCAAAGGTCTTTCGATCTTCTCCGACCTGACACCAAACCAGGTGGAGTCCATTGCCGAGGTCAAAGTCTGCAAGCATTACCGCAAGGGCCAGATTATTTTCTTCGCGGGGGATAATCCAAGCGGGCTGTATTGCTTGCACCGGGGAAAAGTGAAGCTGTACAAGCATGGGAAGGATGATAAGGAGCAGATTGTCCGCTTGGCGAAAGCTGGGGATTTGATTGGCTACCGTTCTCTTCTTAGCAGCGAACCCTACTCCGCCTTCGCGGTGCCGATGGAGGATTCGACCCTTTGCTACATCCCCAAATCGGCATTCCTTTCGCTGCTGACAACAAACCAGGAATTTTCGATGCGCGTGCTGAAACTTCTTTCGGAGGAGCTTCGCCACGCCGAAGAACGGATTGTTGACATGGCGCAGAAGCCGGCAAAAGAACGGCTTGCCGAAGCGTTGCTTCTGCTGAAAGACACCTACGGCCTAAAGTCCGATAATCAAACGCTGAACGTGGTGGTAACGCGCGAAGAGCTTGCCAACATCATCGGCTCGGCAACGGAATCCACCATCCGAATTTTAAGCGAATTCCGCCAGGAAGGGAGCATTGATTTTGTGGGGCGGAAGATTCGGATTATTGACCAACAAGCATTGCTGCGGGCGGCAAACCTGTACGATTAGCCCGCTGCCAACACGCTGCAATCAAACCCTGCGGGCTTACCGGTTGTAGGTGTAATGCCAGGGTTCATACGGCGAGCGCAGCGGGCCGGAAAAACTGCTGCTTGCTGCCCGAATCGCTTCCTGAAGTTTTTTTGTCCAACCCGGCGCATCCCACCGCGAACGCACCGCGCCGGCATTGGTCCCCGCAACAATCGCCCCCCCCTGCTTCACCACAAAGTCGAACGCCCGCAACTGCCCGTGCTGCGACATCCCCGGCACAGCAACCGTTGGAACGCCTTCCAGCGCAGCATCCTGGAGTTGCTGGCGGAAGGCTTGCAGATCGGCGGAGTCGGGCGGGATGTTAAGATTGCTATCCAACGCGGCACGCATCAGTTGGCGGTACAGCGCGCTTGCCGCACGTTCCACCGAAGGCACCGTGTTCCAGCTGCTCACCTGGTCCTCCAGCGGGCGCGCCTCCAGCGTTGTTCCCAACGTATAGCCGGGGTTCAGCTGGGCAAACATTGCTTTCACCCGCTCCACTTCTGCAATCGCTTTGCGGTACGAACCGCTCCGTTTGAACCGCTCAAACTGGGAACGGGTCCAGGTCCACTCACTTTTCAAACTCCCTTGCCGGTTCAGATAGTAGCGCAAGGCCAGCAGCTTGCGGTGCGGTCCTTCAATCTGGTCCAACGTGGCTTGCGGATTCTTTGGAAGCTGAGCCACCAAGCGGTGATAATGCGCTTGGATTTTCAGCTCGGCAATGGAAGTGGGGCGCAACGCAATGCCATCCACGGCGGTGAAATCATTGAACGTTAGGCTCTCCAGGGGCATTTCCCCCAGCCCTGCCAGCATCATCATCACCACGATATGGAGCGAGAAAAAATCCATTGAATTGTTTGAGTTATTGATGCAGTTGTGTTGGGGCAATCGCCCGGCAACGGCGTAAAAACCTGCCCGATATTGTTTTGGGTCCTCCCCCTCCCCAGGCCAGAAGCGAAGCCGCGCCCCTTTCCTCAATCAGCCAATGAATCGGCAACCACGTTCCACCGGTTAATCCGGTATAATCCGGTATCTTTTCCGGCATGATCCACACCGACTCCATCAAGATAACGCCAGAGTTGCTGGTGATGGTTGCAGAGATTGATGAATTCAAAGGGGCGGGGCGAGGAATTTGGTACGGATTGGGGTGAGTTTTGTCTGGAGGGGGTAGTGGCATGGGGGTTCGATCATGCCCCCAAGCTACACCCTTCACCCCTCAATACTCACTGGCTTCCCCCCTTCCTTTGATACACCGGAATATCCACTGCTCCGGCGATGGTGAAGGGGTTGTTTTCGGCAAAAGGGTTGTGGCGGACTTCGCAGTTGGCGACGGTGCAGAAACGGCACAACGCGTTATTGCAGGGGTCCAGATGCAGCAGCAACTCCGCTTGGTTATGGAACTCGGCAGCAACGGTTTTGATAAGGACATCTTGCAGGTCGTGCGTTGCGCGGAGCGGCAGGTAGTATGGGAGCGTCAGATGGAAATCAATGAACCGCCGCTCCCCCGCGCGCCACGACCGCAGCCGGTGCATATCAATCATCTCTGGGCGGCGGGCTTTGTTGACGGCGGCCACGGTCCGCTCCAGCGTCTCAGTATCCACCGTGTTCATCAATCCATCCAATGCCTGGCGAACCAACTGGTAGCCGGTGTACAGGATGTTCAACGCCACGGCAATGGCGAACAATGGGTCCAGAATTACCACCCCAGTCAACTTCACCAGCAGCAATCCAACCAGCACGCCGATTGAGGTGAAGCTATCGGTCAGGACGTGCTTGCCGTCGGCTTCAAGAACCAGCGAGCGGGTGCGTTTCCCGGTGCGGATCAGGTAATACCCCAGCAGCAGGTTGATTGCACCCGCAGCGGCCACAATCCAAACGCCAACGTCAATATCTTTCAGGTGGCTGCCACGGATAAGGTCCAGCGTGGCTTCGTAGCAAATGGCGATTGCCGCAGCAACAATCAACGCCCCTTCTGCCCCGGCCGAGAAGTACTCCATTTTGCCATATCCATACGGGTGGCGATGGTCCGCGGGGCGGGCGATCAGAACCGTGCTGTAGAGCGCGATCCCCGTGGCAATCACGTGCACCACCGACTCCAACGCATCGGAGAGCACAGCGGCGGAGTTTGTCACCAGATAGCCCCCCATCTTCATCAGCAGCATCAGGATGCCAATCCCGAACGATAGCCACGCAGCCCGCAACCGAATCCGTTGCAGTTGTGGCTGGTCGTCATTTTTTTCTTGATCGTGTTGATGGTTGACCATGTGCGAAACTTGTGCTTATCTTGGGCGTAGCCGATGCCCACTTACCAGAGGCCTCGAAGCATCAACGAAGCATTCTGCGTGAACGAAACCAACTCTTTAACCAAACATACACCGGAGTTCATCATGTCGGGTAAACAGATTCTGGCCATCGTCTTAGCCATTGTTGTTGGCTACGTCGCTATCAAACTCTTGTTTATGGTGTTAGGCCTTGCTTGGACGCTCCTTTCGTGGGCCATTTATGCTGTGCTTGTTGGCGGGGCAATCTACCTTCTCTACAAGTTCATCTTCAACAAGATGCTAAGCAGCGGCAAGCGGCTGACCTAATCCAACGATGATGCACGAACAATGAAAAAACGGCGCGGCAGTTTTGCCGCGCCGTTTTTTTTTTCACCTCAAGGCTTCGATGGCAGGCTAAAGACTCGGCAGGCTAAAGACCTGTTATCAATCCCGACGGAGGTCGGGGCCGCTACCCCATCACCCGGTAGCCGAAGGTCTTTAGCCTTCGGTGTCTAGTCCTGATGAACGACTGGGCAGGCTAAAGACCTGTTATCAATCCCGACGGAGGTCGGGGCCGCTACCCCATCACCCGGTAGCCGAAGGTCTTTAGCCTTCGGTGTCTAGTCCTGATGAACGACTGGGCAGGCTAAAGACTGGGCAGGCTAAAGACTGGGCAGGCTAAAGACCTGCCGCTACCTGTTCATCGAAGCTGATAGCCCGGCGGATTAGGTTCCGGCGGCGTAGTTGTCCATGTACTCGATCTGCTCCGGCGTAAGCTCGTCCAGGCCGATGCTCATGGTTCCCAGCTTCAACCGTGCAATCTCTTGATCCTGCTCGGCGGGGATGTCGTAAACTTTGTTCTCCCACTGCTCGCCGTTTTTGTGCATCTCGGCAAGGCGGATTTGCGACATGAACTGGTTGGCGAATGACATATCCATCACCTCGGACGGATGCCCTTCGGCGGCGGCAAGGTTCACCAAACGGCCTTGCGCCAGCAGGTAGATACGGCGGCCATCGTTGGTGACGTACTCCTCGTTGCTGTTGCGGATTTCCCGTTTGCCGTTGGCAATGGATTCAAGGTCGGTGATGTTGATCTCGCAATCGTAGTGGCCGGTGTTGCAGACGATCGCGCCATCTTTCATGGACTCGAAATGGCGTTTGACGATCACGTCCTTGATCCCCGTTGCGGTGACGAACACGTCGCCAATTTTGGCGGCCTCGTCCATTTCCATCACCCGCATTCCTTCCAATGTTGCCTTCAAGGCGGCGGTCGGCTTCACCTCGGTGACGATGACGTTTGCCCCCATCCCCTTTGCACGAAGCGCCACCCCTTTTCCGCAGTGGCCGTAGCCCGCCACCACAAAGTTCTTCCCGGCCAGCATCACCGATGTTGCGCGGATGATGCCATCCAGAGTTGATTGTCCGGTCCCGTAAACATTGTCGAAATCCCACTTGGTTTCGGCATCGTTGACGGCAATCACCGGGTACTTCAACGCGCCGTCGTCGGCCATTGCACGCAGGCGGTGAACGCCGGTGGTGGTCTCCTCGGTTCCCCCAATAATCGTCGGAACCATGTCGGGATATTTGTTGTGGACCGTGAAGATCAGGTCCGCCCCGTCGTCCAGTGTCAGGTTCGGGTTGATGAGAAGCGTCTGGTCAATGCACCAGTAGAAATCCTCGACGCTAAGGCCGTGCCAAGCGTAGATTTTGATCCCTTCATCGGCAAGCGCGGCGGCCACCGCATCGTGGGTGGAAAGGGGGTTGCAGCCGGACCATGAGACCTCGGCACCGGCAGCGGCCAGCGTCCGGACCAGCACCGCCGTCTCCTTGGTGACGTGCAGGCAGCCGGCAATGCGGTATCCCTTCAGCGGTTGCGTTTCGGCGTACTTTGCGCGCAAGGCCATCATCACCGGCATCCGGCTTTCGGCCCATTCAATCAGTTTGCGCCCTTCGTCGGCAAGTGCCAGGTCGCGAACCTTGTACATTCCTTCCTTGTGATCCATTGTCTGAGTTTATGATGTTTGATTGAGATTGCTTGCTGGAGATTGTTTGCTGTTGTTGGCCCTTATTTCACGCCGTTTTTCAGCGTCTCGACAAGGTCTAATTTCTCCCACGTGAATCCATCGCCCTTGCGTCCGAAGTGGCCGTAGGCGGCGGTGTCGCGGTAGATTGGGCGGCGCAGCTGCAACCGCTCGATAATTCCTTGCGGGGTCATATCAACGTTCTTCTGCACGATTGCCGCCAGCGCAGCATCGCCGATCTGCCCGGTGCCATGCGTGTCAACCCGAAGCGAAACGGGCTTGGCAACGCCAATCGCATACGCCACCTGGATGGTGCACTCCTTTGCTAACCCAGCCGCCACAATGTTCTTGGCGATGTGACGTGCGGCGTAGGCTGCCGAGCGGTCCACCTTTGTGGGGTCCTTTCCGCTGAACGCGCCGCCGCCGTGCGGGGCTTTTCCGCCGTAGGTGTCAACGATGATCTTCCGCCCGGTAAGGCCGGTGTCGCCGTGTGGGCCGCCAATCTCGAACACCCCGGTTGGGTTGATGTGATACTTCACCGCAGCATTCAGCATCCCCGCAGGAATCGCTTTTGGAAGAACGTGCTCGATCAGGTCGGCCTTGATCCGCGCCTGCATCTCCTTCTTGCTTTTGAACTTGTCGTGCTGGGTGGAGACAACAATCGTGTCAACGCGGACCGGACGGTTTTGCTCGTCGTACTCGATGGTGACTTGGCTTTTGCTGTCGGGGCGAAGGTAGGGCATGGGGCTGTTCTTCATCTTGCGGACCTTTGCAAGCTGCTGAACAATTCGGTGGGCGAACATCAGCGGCATTGGCATAAGCTCCGGGGTTTCGTCGGTGGCGTAGCCGAACATCATCCCCTGGTCGCCGGCCCCGCCGGGATTCACCCCGCTGGCAATGTCGGGCGATTGGGCGTGCACCGCGTTCAGCACCCCGCAGGAATCGGCATCGAACCGCAGTTCGGGGCGGGTGTAGCCAATCTCGCGGATGACCTTCCGCGCCACCTCGGCAAAATCCACGTAGGTGGTGGTGGTGATCTCCCCCCCGATCACCACCAAGCCGGTGGTGACGAACGTTTCGCACGCCACGCGGGCGGCCGGGTCTTCTTTCAGGATTGCATCAAGGATGCCGTCGGAAATTTGGTCGGAGACTTTGTCGGGATGCCCCTCGCTGACCGACTCGGATGTGAAGAGATAGGACATGTTGAACGGTTATAGATGTGTGTTCGATTGCGGTTGCTGGAACTGAATCTTAGCCAAGATTCAGTTCGGAGCTTGCGCCGATGTTCACCCGGCGCGGCTCCCCTTTCACCTCTGCTTCCGGCCCGATAATGGAATCGGCCAGCGCCACCCCCTCCACTGTTGCGTTCTCCCCAATAATGGAATTTTCAATCATTGCGTTGCTCACCATTGCCCCTTCGGCAACGGTGGCAAACGGCCCGATGATGGAGTTGCGCACCTGCGCCCCCGGGGCGATATGCACCGGTGGGTTGATGATGCACCCCTCCAACGCCACCACGCTTGATTGCTGTTGCAGCAAGTGCCGGTTGGTTGCCAGCAAAGTCTCCGGCTTGCCGCAGTCGTACCAACCCTCCACCGGGAATGTGGTGAACGGTTCGCCACGGTCAATCATCATCTGCAAAGCGTCGGTCAGCTGATACTCCCCTTGCTTGCCGGGGTTCCCCTCCACAAGCTGGCCCAAGCATTCGGAAAGGAGCGCAGGGTTGGCGATGTAGTAAAGCCCAACAAGGGCAAGGTTGGTTGCCGGGTTCTGGGGTTTCTCCACCAGCCGTGTTATCCGCCCGTCGGCGGTTTCCACCACGCCGAACCGGCGCGGATCCTCCACCCATTTCACCCCAAGCGACGATTCCTGCCCCGCAATCACGGGACCAAGCGCAACCTGGAAGATTGTGTCGCCCAGGATAATCAGCAGCGGTTCGCTGGTGAAGGTATGGCGCGTTAAATAGATGGAGTGCCCAAGCCCCAACAGCTCCGGCTGCTCAATGAATTCAACATCAAGCTGATAGTTCTTCCGAACATACTCCTCCACCATCTCCCCCAAGTATCCAACAACAATGGAGGCGGCGCTGATCCCTTCGGCAATAAGCCGGTCAAGGATATGGCCAAGGATTGGCTTCCCGGCAACGTTCAGCAGGACTTTCGGGAGCGTATAGGTGTGTGGACGAAGGCGGCTACCAACGCCAGCTACGGGAATAATCGCACGCATGAGGGCAGGTTCATGGCTGATGACCGCGCAACTTACCAAATGCGGCACGTTTGGGGGGCGGGGTTACGGGGCGGAAAACGTAAGTTGGTGTTAGCAACGCCCCGGAATCCAGCGGAAACCACGCGCCGGGGCGGAAGAAACTGGAGAGGGATGCCACGCCGCGCTGCCAAACGGATGGCCCCGGCATTCCCACACTCGACGCTCAAGATTTTTTATGCTTCCTTTCAACTCCATCTATCGCCACGGCTTTGTTCGGGCCGCGGTCTGCGTGCCCCGGTTGCGCGTTGCCGATCCCGTTTTTAACGTGCAGCAGATGCTGCCGCTTGCGCAACAAGCAGCCGACAGCGGTGCCAGGCTGGTGCTGTTCCCCGAGCTTGGAATCAGTGCCTACAGCAACGACGACCTGTTCCAGCAAGACGCGCTGCTTGATGCGGTGCTGGCACAGTTGGGGACGATTGTTGCCGCCAGCCAAACCCTTGCCCCGGTCCTGATGGTTGGCGCGCCGCTGCGGATGGAAGGGCGGTTGTTCAACTGCGCGGTGGCCATTCACAACGGTGCAATCCTTGCCGTTTATCCAAAATCGTACCTGCCGAACTACCGGGAGTTTTACGAGAAGCGCCAGTTTTCTGCCGCGCGGGATTCGCTGTTTACGGAAGCCACACCGCTTGGCCAGCGCGTTCCGTTCGGGACGGATATTCTGCTGAACGCGACCAACGTCCCCAACCTTCTGCTCCATGCCGAACTGTGCGAAGACGTCTGGTCCCCCACCCCGCCCAGCACCCTTGCCGCGCTGGCCGGGGGGACGGTCCTCTGCAATCTTTCGGCCAGCAATATCACGATTGGGAAAGGGGCATACCGGCACGGGTTGTGCGCGGCGCAATCGGGGAAGTGTGTGGCGGCATATTTGTACACCGCTGCGGGGCTTGGGGAATCCACCACGGACCTTGCTTGGGATGGCCATGCGATGGTGTATGAGAACGGCGAGCTGCTGGCGGAATCGGAACGGTTTGCCAGCACCCCGCAGGTGATCCTTGCCGACATTGATCTTGAGCGATTGGCCCAGGACCGAATGCGGCTTACCAGCTTTGGCGATGCCGTTCACGATAACCAAGAGCGGTTGCGGAAGTTCCGGCGGGTTGATTTTGAGCTTGCCATGCCAGACCATGAGGTCCCGCTTCGGCGCGGAGTGGAGCGTTTCCCCTACGTCCCGAACAACGCTGCCGAACGGGACGAACGCTGCTTCGAGACGTACAACATCCAAGTCCACGGGCTGCAGCAGCGGTTGGCTTCCTCGGGAATCAACAAGCTGGTGATTGGGGTTTCGGGGGGATTGGACTCCACCCACGCCCTGATTGTGGCGGCCCGAACAATGGACCGCTTGGGCCTTCCGCGAACAAACATCCTGGCGTTTACCATGCCCGGCTTTGCCACCAGCGACCACACCTACAACAACGCCTGGGCCTTGATGCGCTCGCTGGGGGTGACGGCATCGGAGCTTGACATCCGCCCCTCCTCCCTGCAAATGCTCCGCGACATCGGCCACCCGTTTGTTGATGGCCAGCCGGTGTATGATGTCACGTTCGAGAATGTGCAGGCCGGGGAGCGGACCTCGCACCTGTTCCGGCTTGCGAACTTCCACAACGCGCTGGTGCTGGGGACCGGCGATTTGTCGGAGCTGGCATTGGGGTGGTGCACCTACGGCGTGGGGGATCACATGTCCCACTACAACGTCAACGCTTCGCTGCCGAAGACGCTTATCCAATATCTGATCCGCTGGGTTGCCAACACCAACCAGTTCGGTGCGGAGACCAGCGGGGTGCTTCGCTCCATTCTCGACACGGAGATTTCGCCGGAACTTATCCCCGCTTCCGCAGCCGATGCCGGGCGTCCAACCCAAAGCACCCAGCAGGTGGTTGGCCCATACGAGCTTCAAGATTTCAACCTCTATTTCATCACCCGCTACGGCTTCCGGCCAAGCAAGGTGGCGTTTTTAAGCAGCCATGCTTGGGGCAATGCCGAACGCGGTTCCTGGCCGGACGATCTGCCGGTGGAGAAGCGAAACCAGTACGACCTTCCCGCAATTCAGAAATGGCTTGAGGTCTTTCTGTTCCGCTTCTTCAAGATCAGCCAGTTCAAACGCTCCTGCGTGCCGAATGGCCCCAAAGTTGGCAGCGGCGGATCGCTTTCCCCGCGCGGCGACTGGCGCGCACCCAGCGACAGCCAGGCCGAGGTCTGGCTGCAAGAATTGCGCGATGCCCTGCCGCCCGCCGGATGATTTACCGCACGCCCCACTCCCACATCCCGTAGGAAGTTTTTTTATCCAGCGGGTGGCCGTTGGTTTTCAGGGTAAGGGCGATTTGCCCGCGATGGTGCGATTCGTGGGCAATCAGATAGCCGATAAATGCGGTTGGATGCGGCTTGAACCCCTTCACATTCTTCCCCAACTCCAACGCCGTGCGGACCATTTCGGAGATTGCGTGGGCCGAGGCTTCAAGGGCTTCGGCAAGTGCCGCCGGGTTCCCGGATGCCTCCTCTTCAAGGGTTGGCTGGCTGGCCAGCAGTTCCGGCGCGGCCACCTTCAGCCACATCAGGCGGGTTTTATGGAGATGCGCGAACTGCTCACCCACGCTTCTTCCCTTCCCACCGGCTTTGTCCGGCAGGGCTTCGGCGGGGATTGCTTCCAGCAGATAGCGGTTGATCCGGTTGTTGATCTGCCACGTTTCGATCAGTTGTTCAATCATGGAAGTTGAGTATGTGATGTTGATAGATGGGTGCCGTGTTTGGCTTTTTTCTGCCATTCCAACGCAGCCGCCTGCTATTCCAATCAATAAAAATGCGGTCTTTCCTTGTTAAAACTGTTCCTCAATTGGTCTGGCGGGTGTATCTTCGCCGCTTGTCAGGCCAGCCCGTTCCGCAATGGGTGGCATTCGGGCCTGGCAAATTTCCAGAACGTAGCACACAATTAACGGAATACGGGGCGCACCCGTATAGACCTTTCCTTATCATTAACCGCAGAAATGACGATGCGATTCGTTGCTGCAAACGAACAATCCAACCAACGCCAGGCTTCGGCAGGGCGACCGTTGTTGGCCCGCATGATCCCCTTGATCGCGCTGGCGATGACGGCATTTTCGGCAATGCCACTGCTGGCGCAAGAACACAAGCCAGGTGGCGAAGCTAACCTTCAACTCCCCGCCCTGGATGCCGTGACGTTCATGGGCGTTGATGGCCACACCCTTCTGATGGGGGGATTGCTGGTCAGCGTGCTCGGCTTGCTGTTTGGCCTTTCCATCTTCTCGCAGGTTCGGAATCTTCCGGTCCACAAGGCGATGCTAGAGGTCTCCGAGCTGATCTACGAAACCTGCAAAACCTACCTGGTAACGCAGGGGAAGTTCATCATGATCTTGTGGGTGTTTATCGGGGCAATCATTGCCGTGTATTTCGGCGCGCTGCTCCACTTCCCCATCGAGCGGGTGTTTATCATCCTGCTGTTTAGCCTTATCGGCATTGGCGGAAGCTACTCGGTGGCGTGGTTCGGCATCCGCATGAACACGTTCGCCAACTCCCGCACGGCCTTCGCCAGCTTGGGTGGGAAACCGTTCCCAACCTACGCGATCCCGCTGAAAGCCGGAATGAGCATCGGCATGCTTCTGATCTCGGTGGAGCTTCTGCTGATGTTGGGAATCTTGCTGTTTGTCCCGGGTGAGTATGCTGGGTCCTGCTTCATCGGCTTCGCCATTGGCGAGTCGCTTGGCGCGGCGGCGTTGCGTATTGCCGGCGGTATCTTCACCAAAATTGCCGACATCGGTTCGGACTTGATGAAGATCGTCTTCAAAATCAAAGAGGACGATGCCCGTAACCCAGGCGTGATTGCCGACTGCACCGGCGACAACGCTGGCGACTCGGTCGGCCCGTCGGCCGACGGATTTGAGACGTACGGCGTGACCGGCGTTGCCTTGATCTCCTTCATCCTGCTTGCGGTGAAGGACCCCACAATCCAGGTCCAATTGCTTGTCTGGATCTTCGTGATGCGTATCGTGATGGTGATTGCTTCGGCACTGAGCTACTTCCTGAACGAAGCCGCCGCAAAAGCCAAATACCGCAACGCCGATAAGATGAATTTCGAGAAGCCGCTCACCAACCTGGTGTGGCTTACCTCCATCGTCTCGGTGGTGCTTACCTACATCGTTTCCTACTTCGTGATCCCCGACCTGGGGGGCAACACTTCGCTCTGGTGGCAGCTTTCCACGGTTATCACCTGCGGAACGCTTGCTGGCGCGATTATCCCGGAGTTGGTGAAAGTCTTCACCAGCACGGAGTCGCGCCACGTCCATGAGGTCGTCACCTCCAGCAAGGAAGGTGGGGCATCGTTGAACATCCTTTCCGGCTTGGTTGCTGGCAACTTCAGCAGCTACTGGTTGGGAATCGCCGTGATCTTCCTGATGGGCATTGCCTACTGGGTAAGCATGAGCATCCCGGCAGTAAGCCCGGCCAATCCCGCCGCTGGCGGAATGATGTTGGCCCCGGCGGTGTTCGCCTTCGGTTTGGTGGCGTTCGGATTCTTGGGCATGGGCCCGGTGACGATTGCCGTGGACAGCTACGGACCCGTTACCGACAACGCCCAATCGGTGTTTGAGCTTTCGGTGATTGAAACGATGCCGAATATCAATGCCGAAATCAAGCGCGACTTCGGGTTCGATCCGAACTTCGAGAAAGCAAAGGAGTACTTGGAAGAAAACGACGGCGCGGGGAACACCTTCAAAGCAACGGCCAAGCCGGTGCTGATTGGAACCGCTGTTGTGGGGGCAACCACCATGATCTTCTCGATTATCGTGGCCCTGACCGGTGGCTTGACCACTGGGCTGGAAAACCTCTCCCTCCTCCATCCTCCCTTCTTCCTGGGCTTGATTGCCGGCGGCGCAATGATCTACTGGTTCACCGGAGCCTCGATGCAAGCAGTTACCACCGGCGCGTATCGTGCGGTGGAGTTCATCAAGCAGAACATCCGCCTTGAAGGGGTGGAGAAGGCATCGGTTGAGGATTCCAAGAAAGTGGTGGAAATCTGCACGCAGTACGCACAGAAAGGGATGTTCAACATCTTCCTGGGCGTGTTCTTCGGCACGTTGGCGTTTGCGTTCTTCGAGCCATACTTCTTTATCGGCTACTTGGTTTCCACGGCGTTGTTCGGCCTGTTCCAAGCCATTTTCATGGCGAACGCCGGCGGCGCATGGGACAACGCCAAGAAGGTGGTGGAAACCGAGCTGAAAGCCAAAGGAACGCCACTGCACGACGCAACCGTTGTTGGCGACACCGTTGGCGATCCGTTCAAGGATACTTCGTCGGTGGCGTTGAACCCGGTTATCAAGTTCGCGACGCTGTTCGGATTGTTGGCGGTGGAGCTTGCCGTAAGCATGTCGGCCAACAGCGCAAACACGGTGAAATATCTGGCGGCGGTCTTCTTCGTCATCAGCGCGTTCTTCGTTTGGAAGAGCTTCTACGGAATGCGGATCCAAACGCAAAACACCTAACCGGCGCACATACGCGCCACTGCAACTTCGCAAAGCCGCCTCAGCCAATCTGGTTGAGGCGGCTTTTTCGTAGTGTGGCATATGTAACACCGACAGGAGGGAAAAACAATGTTCAGCCAGCAATTACCAACCATGCGTAGTATTGTGGGGACAATGTTCCTGTTACTCTCATGCAACCAACAACCGATGGTGGACACCATGAACAACGCTCAAACCAGCACACAACAGAACATTGACCACAACAAAGAACTTGCCCGCAGGTGGATTCTGGAAGGATGGAACAAAAATCGGAACAAGGAGATTGTTGCCGACATTTTTGCAAGCGACTGGACCGATGGGAACCCGACATTTGCCGATCAGCCCACGGGGATTGAGGGAGCCATGTATTACGTCAACGCCTACCGACATGTATTCCCCGATATTCAATTCACCATCACCCATATTATCGCCCAAGAAGACTACGTCTGCTTCCGTTTCCTTGCCGAAGCAACTCACAAAGGAGAGTTGATGGGAATACCCGCAACGAACAAGCGCGTAAAAATTTCAGGGATCGTAATTCACCGCATTGAACATGGAAAGTTTGCCGAATCATGGAACGAGATTGACCTGCTTGGAGTGAAAGAGCAATTATTGGCAGAGTGAGCTTGGGTAGAAAGCATTTTGGCAGCGCAGGGAAATAGTACTTTGTTCTATTCTTGAACAGAACTAACTTGTCACCGTTTCTTGAAGACCTCCTCTGCTGCAGACCACGTTCCATCACTATAGAGGCAGCTCCGCTACATAGCCTATGCTCCTTCAATCCTAGTTAATCGTTATGGCACACCATTTCAGCTATATCGGCATCGCATTACTCTACCTCTTCCTTCTCACAGGTTGTGGAAGCGACCCCGCATCGCCAAGTGACAAACCACCAGCTTCCTCGCGAACCTTTGATGTTGTTTGGCAGGATAATGTTGTGTATTTCGATAGCACAATGCTTGGGAATATCCTATCTCTTGACACAGCCCAGTATCTGTACCACTTTCAAAAGACATCCCCCCTGGCTGCTTCGCTTCAGCAGGGCGACATTATTGTAGTTCACGGACAAACTATTCGGCGAGTTGTGAAGGTTACTACTTCTGGAAACGAAGTTATCGTTGAGACAGAAGAGGCTTATTTAACGGATGCGATTAAAAGTGGGAAAATAGGTTGGTCTTATACCCCAGTATTTGATAGCGCAATCACGCCATTATTAATTGTGGATGGTATCGAGCATCCGATGGCCAAGTCTACATATCCAAACGGTGGGTTTACGCACAAGTTTGAATTAGGAAGCTACAGTTATGAAATAACCATGAGCTTTATAGAAGACAAAGCTGATGTTTCTTGTAAAATACATGAGAAATCGGGGATAGGCGTTGGAACCACTTTTAATATAAAAGGCACGATTGAGCAGCTGACATCGCAAAGTGAAATGACATTCGCAAATGGAACCATTAACAATATAGATTACAAGAACAAGAATGTGGCAGGAAAATTAACTGTTGGTATGGAAGTCAAAAAAAGTTCAGATTTAGGAGTTAAAGTTCCTGTTACCCTCCTAAAATTTCCTTTTTTAATCGGCCCAATTCCAGCTTCGTTAAATGTGCGATTAGAGTGGGCTGTAACTTCACAAATCCCATTAGGTGGCCATGCAAATGTTTCTTCAACATTTACTTTTGATAGTGAAACCGGATTCAGTTATGATGGATCCCAACTTCATGCGGAAGGAATAGCAGGGCAATGGTCCGCCACTACTGATACTGTGAGTTCAGGAGCAGTAGGCGCATTATCAGCCGAATTCTCTGCTGGTTTTCCACAAATCGAAGTTGATATCCTTTCGAAATCTTTTGTCTCTTATGCCCGCCCCACATTCCTTATCCGTGGTGATTACTCCATTAGTGGCTTGAATGGTGCTTCATGCCAACGGGCAAAAGCCGTTTTTGCTGGCATCGTAGGGGTAAAGCTGAGTGCGTTGGGTCTCGTAAGCCTTACTGAGAAACAACTACAACTCTGGATTGCTGAAAAAGAATTACTAAAACAAGGTCAGTGTAACTAGTGCTCATTTCAAAATGCCGACAATCACCACAGCCTGCCCAACCCCGTAACCTCCCCGATTGAATCGGGCTTCCTCGCGCCCTTTGCGTTCGCCCGGTGTGCCCTTGCGTGAATTTCTTTCTGGCATAATTATTGAGGAAACTCCACAGTTGAAAACTGGAGAAATTTTCCAATGCAGCTTCATTTCCTTCATCACTGTTGCTACCTTGTTTGCGCACTGCTATCATTGCATTGCGCCACCATCATTAATGGCCGCACCGACCAAATAACGGAACCGAACGGTTTGCGGTGGGCGAAGGTTCAACAGCCGCGTTGCGAGTCGGCACGCTCCGCTGTGGAATTGGAGCCACATTTTAGGGCGAACCGTCAAACAAAAACGCCACCACTAAACTGATTGTTCAACGGTGGCGTTTTCCCATTGCTTGGCTTATCTACTGCCTGGCTTCAACGCCAACATTGTAGGTAGATGCCAGCGCCGCTTTTATCCCCCGCTGTACAACCCGCTTATCCCTTCTTGCAAATAGCTCAGCGTTGCCCCAGCTTCGCCACTGCTTACCACCAGCACCAGCAGCAGCAGCGCGATTCCCCCAATCGCGTATCCATACACCTTCAGCGGGCGAACGTCGTAAACCACCGCCGCGCCGCGCAGCACGCGGTACAGCATCCACACCAGCACGCCAACCATCACGGTGAAAGCGATGATCCCCGCGCCGGGAGCCTCCAACAACCGATAGAGCACCATTGCCACCGGAATCAGCAGCAGCACCGGAAGCGCGCCCCAAATGGCGATGATGTAGGCATCGCTGAAGAAGATGCGGTTCCGGACAAACGCCGCGCACACCCGAATCAGCACCGCAACCAGCAGCAGAAGCAGGAAGAAAAAGAGGGTGAAGGAGACGATGGCAACCACCGGGCGCCAGATAATCCAATTCAGGAATTCCTTCAGCGAATCGCTGGTGATGATTGCCGTCAGCACAACGTCGAAGCCTTCATCCATCCGGTAGTAGTAGCAAAGCGAGCTTGCAATCACCGCAAAGGTGACGGCGATCACCAGGCCCAACACCGTTGTTTGGAAGCTGCTAAGAATCCGCTGGTCGCGGATGTCGGCAAAGAAGTTGTACGGGCGAAGCAATGCGCGGAAGACGTTCTCCCGGAACCGGCGCGAGCTGTTGATAAGCAGCAAAAACAGAATTGCGCAAATGAACCCCGCCACAATGAAAGGGATTGTTGACGGAGCCACATACTCCCCAATCGGAACGTCGGGCGTTTTTTGGTCCGTGTACAACGCCGTCAGCATCAGCGCCCCTTGCCGCAGATCGCGGTCCAGCCCGTACAGGCCGCAGGTTGCCAGATATTGCTCATCGTTGTTTGGGGTCAGCAGTGGGCGGTCGGTGCGGTAATCGTTGTAGGCCCAGTAGATGCCCCCCCCCAGCCCCGATTGCCCAATCAACCCGTAGATGTCGCTGATATATTTTGCCTGCGCTTCAATGGAGATCGGGTCGCTGTAGCCGCCGTGGTTTCCAAGCTGGACGAACTTCCCGTAGGCCAGCAGCAGAAGCGGGCGTTCCTTATTCAGCTCCCCCAGCACCAATTTCACTTTCTGGGTCAGCTGCGAAATCTCAACATCGAACGCGTTGATCCCTGGAAGATCGCACAGCTTCCGAAGCTCTGCGGTTGCCCACCCCGATGCCGAAAAACTGAGCAACCGATGGTCCAGCGAATCCACCACTTTGCGGAGGTCGCGAACCAAGCCAATGGCCCCTTCGTCTCCGTCGGGGATTGTGGCGTTCAATCCCCAAGCCACCACGCAGTTGTACTTCCCCCCTTGCTCAATGGCAAACCGCATCCGATCCACCACGCGCTTGCGGTAGCTTTCGTTGCTGAACAGCGACGACGGCGGCGTTCCGCTTGGGGCGTCAATCATCGCCATAATGCCGAACTCATCACACAACGCCAGCAAGTACGGGTGGGGAACTCCATCGGGGAACCGAACCAAGTTCACCCCCATATCCTTGATGGACTGCATGTCGCGCCGCATCTGCTCGTAGCTCAGCGAGGCTCCATTCCCCTTCACATCTTCCAAGTAGCCGATTCCTTTTACTGGAATCGGCTGGCCGTTCAGAAGCAGCTGCGCTCCCCGGCTTTCAATTGTTCTGAACCCAACCTTTAGGTTTTGCTCATCCACCACCACCCCTTTGTAGCGGATCTGCACCACGGCATCGTACAGGTTTGGCGCGCCCGGGGCCCAAAGCGCGGGGTTGTTGACGGTGATGGGAAGATCAACCACTGCGGTCCGCTTTGTTTCCAGCGTGAACGCCTGCGCGCCGCGGCCCACTTCGGTTGGCGGAATCGTGTCGTTGCCGGAAGGGCTGCGAAGCACCACCCCTAACTCAAACTCCGCTTTGTCATCGGGAAGGGTGATGGTGGTGGGAAGGCTGTCGGAGGTGCTGGTAAGGTTCATCCCACGGATTGTTCCGCTAACCACCCGCACGCGGAACTTGGCCACGCCATTGCCGCCGCTAAGCGTGGTGTGGAAACGGGCATCGTCAACCCACACACGCGGGACCCCCACCAGCACCACATCGCGGAAAATCCCGCCGTAGGTGCGGCTTCCCAAAAAGAGCTTCCGCCCGGGAACCGTGCTGGTGTAGCCAAGCTCGTTGCTGACATCTATCTGGATGGTGTTGTTCGCAGCCAGCTTCACCTCATCGGGAACCATGATCGAGAAGGGCATCCCGGTCTCATGCTGCGCCACAAACTGGCCGTTGATGGTGATGGTCGCCTGGTACTGGACCCCCAAACAGACCAACTTCCAGCGGTAGTTTTTCAGCATCTGCGCCGGAATCTGGAAGGTGCGTTTGAAGGAGACCTCCCCGGGATAGAGATAGCTGCTGGGGATGGTGACGTTCCCCCACTCATCCCCCCCGTCCTCGCTGAACTGCCAAGCCCCGTTCAGCGGGACCAGCGTGCGGGTTGGGGAGCCAAGCAATGCCTGAAGAAGCGAGTTGTCGGGATTTGCCGGGGCAGCAAGGAACCCCTCCGGCAGTTGCGCCGAAGCGATGCCCGCAGCCATGCACAGGCCAAGAATTGCAAGAAGAATCGTTCTCACGAAGCGTAATCGAGTTAGGTAGATAGGCCGATCGTTAGTCGTGTTGGGGCGGAAACGCAGCGCGCTTCCGGCAAGGGCGCAAAGATACAGGGTAAAGTCAAAAAGGGGAAAGATAAAGGGGGAAGAAGTGTAAAGGGGTGGAGAAAAAATGGACTCAAAAGCGGGCAAGTTCACTGGCAGCAAACGGGGCAACGGAGGGCGGGCACTTGGCAGAAAAGCCCGCACACTCCGAAGCATCTTGGCGCGAAACCATGCGGTAAGTTAGGCCGAAGCAGCAAGCAAACGCACACACGCACCAGGGGACCACCGGGCAACCAAACGCCCACATGAAGTAAAGCCATGAACGCACAGCAACCGAAACAACACCTTGTGATTCTTGGAGCAGGGTTCGGCGCAATCAGCATTGTGAAACGGATTGACCTGCGCCACCACCGCATCACCATCATCAGCCCGCGCAACCACTTCCTGTTCACCCCCCTTCTCCCCAGCACCACCGCCGGAAAGATTGAGTTCCGAAGCATCATCGAGCCAGTGCGCCGCACCCGAAAAGGGATTGAGTTTGTGCAGGCCGAAGCAATCGGGCTTGACACCGAACTGCGCACCCTGCGCTGCCGCACCGTGGATAAAACCGCCGAATTCTCCATCACTTACGACCAACTGGTGATCTCCGTGGGGGCATGGAACAACACCTACGGAATCCCCGGGGTGAAAGAACACGCCATGTTCCTGAAGGAGCTTACCGATGCCCGCAACATCCGCGAGCGGGTGACCTGGTGCCTGGAACGTGCCGACGTTCCAGGCATCACCCCGGAAGAACGCCGCCGGCTGCTCCACTTTGTGGTGGTTGGCGGCGGACCCACGGGGGTGGAATTCGCCGCAGAGTTGGGCGACCTTTTTGATGAAGAGCTTGGCCGATTGTACCCGCATCTTAAAGGCCAGGTGACGATCACGTTGGTTGAGGGAGGGAAATCGCTGCTGAACTCCTTTGACCAAGGCCTGCGCGATTACACCGCACGACGCTTCCAAAACGAAGGGATTGAAGTCCGATTCCAGGCAAAAGTGAAGCAGGTGGAAGCCGGGCGATTGATCCTTGAAGACGGCACAACGATTGAGGCCGAGGTGATTGTCTGGTCCACGGGGTTTGCGCCGGCTGGGTTCGTGCAGAATCTGCCGTTCGCAAAGGAGCGCACGGGGCGGATTCTTACCGATGAATTTCTGCGCATCCCAAGCCGCGCGGGGGTGTATGCAATCGGCGATTGCGCCACGCCAGCGGCCGCGTCGCTTCCGCAAACCGCCCAAGTGGCGATGCAGCAAGGGAAATATCTTGCCACTGCGCTGAACCGTTCGGCGCGTGGGAAAACGGTGCGGGAATTTGCCTTCAACAACCTGGGAATGCTGGCCTACATTGGCGACAACCGTGCCCTTGCCGACATCCCCAAAGCCAAACTGCGGTGGCGCGGGATTGCAACGTACATCTTCTGGCGTTCGGCCTACATCACGCGCTTGGTCAGCCTAAAAAACAAAGTGCTGGTGCTGTTCGATTGGTTCAAAGCCTGGGTGTTCGGAAGGGATTTGAGCCGGTTTTAGAAGGGCCGCTACCCGTATCACTCGGTCCCGACTTTTCTCGGAGCCGAGTGATACGGGTAGCCGAAGGTACGGGTAGCCGTCCCGACCTCCGTCGGGATTGATAAAAGGTCTTTAGCCTTCGGCGTCCCTCTTCCCTGCCTCGGCCTCTGTGCGCGGCCTTGCGGGCGGCTCCCCCTCTTGGGAGGGGGCGGGGGGTGGGTTGGGGAGACCTCCGCACCAAACCACCATTTCCAAATCAACAGGATCAGCAGGCTTCGGTGACCAACGGGAAACGGCGCGTGTTCGATCGTTTCCCCGAACCCACCCCGCCCTATCGGGCACCCCTCCGTTGGAGGGGAACGCTTCGGGAGTGTTCGCGGGGAATGTGGGAGTCCAAGTAGCAGGTTCAATCAAAAACCAGAAACGCAAGAAGCATCCACTTCTTGCGTTTCTGTTTTTGAGAAAGGCTTCCCCTTGCTACGCTGCTTCCAGCCCTGGTTTCAGCTTGGCTTGCTTCCGTTGCTGGCGGCGTGCTTATAAAAAAAGCAATTATGAAGAATCGTTATTTCAAAAGCAAAAGATATTTTGCTGCCTGAAAAAAGTACTCCTTTGCATAAAGGAGTGCATCTTACCAACTCATTTTGGAGGAACAGTCATGTTAAAGGCAAAATCGTTCGTTGTGGCAGCAATTATTGCTCTAGCAGTAGGTATTCCGAACACAGTATTTGCTGCCTTGAAGCCATTAGCTCCATTAATGGTACTAGGCCCTGAGTGCCCGCCAAGCAGTAAGCTAAAAAATGGCTTTATGCTGTTTATTGATTCAAATGGAGACGGCAACTATGACTATGTGGTGAATGGTACGTGTGATGGCCGTGTACGCGGGGCTGTTTGGGATGGGTCAGTATCGGCTCCGCCTGATCGGGAATGGGGGATTCCAGGAAGTGGTCCATTTCGCGCTGAGGTAACATCTTCGCAGTGCAGCAATGAACGCTATTCATGGGAATTATCCTTTATAAACACCATTACTGGAGAAAGCAGTTGTAGTATTTCAAGCGATTGCTCTGGCGTAATAAGCAGCACGTGCGAGACACCATCCATGATTGACTCGCAAAATAATGACGGGTCAATTCTCCATTACTTTTTTAATTCTTCAACAAAAGCAATAGGCATTGTTGGGAATTCTTCTACCGCTCAGCCATCATCCGAAAAAAACAGCACTATAGCACCAAGAGTTGAATAACTCGACTCTTAGCCGCCAAAAACCAGAAACGCAAGAAGCATCCACTTCTTGCGTTTCTGTTTTTGCGAAAGGCTTCCCCTTGCTACGCTGCTTCCAGCCCTGGTTTCAGCTTGGCTTGCTTCCGTTGCTGGCGGCGTGCTTTGCGGGCGCGCAGCCGGCTTTGGATTCCCGCAAACCCCCAGTAGATCACCGGAACCACAATCAGCGTCAGGAACATCGAGCTGGTAAGGCCGCCAACCAGTGCCCACGCCAACCCCGATTTCCACTCGGCACCGGCAGCGGTGGAGAGTGCGATCGGGAGCATACCGAAGATCATCGTCAGCGTGGTCATCAGGATTGGGCGAAGCCGCTCCTTCCCTGCTTCCATCAATGCTTCCTTGATGCTCTTCCCTTCCTCGCGGGCTTTGTTGGTGAAGTCAACAAGCAGGATTGCGTTCTTCCCAACAAGGCCAATCAACATGATGATTCCAAGCATCGAGAAGATGCTCATGCTTCGCCCCGACAACGCCAGTGCCCAGAACGCTCCGATCAGTGCCAACGGAATCGAGAAGAGCACCACGAACGGATAGAGGTAGGAGTTGTAGAGCGCGACCATAATCAGGTACATGAACAAGATGCCAACCATGAAGGCGATCCCCATGTTCCCGAAGGAGTCTTGCTGGTTACGCAAGTCGCCATCGTAGCTAAGGGTGACGCCGGTTGGGAAGGGGTAGTTGGCAATGGCCTTCTGGAACTCCGCTCCGATGGTTCCCGATGGCCGCCCTGCCACCTGCGCGAAGATCGTCACCGCGCTGTTGCGGTCCTTCCGTTGCAGCTTCGTTGGGCCGGTTGATTGCTCAACTTCGGCAAATTGCTTCAGCATCACTTGCTCGCCACGGCGGTTCACAAAAGTGATGTTCTCCACATCGCTGGTGCGTGCGCGGTCGAACTCATCAAGGCGGATGTTGATGTCGAACTCATCGGTTCCCACACGGAAGCGTGCATCGTTATCGCCATTGAGCGCAACCCGCAACGCCCCGCCAACTTCGGCAATCGTCAGGCCAAGCGCGGCCATTTTCTCGCGATCAATCTTCACCTGCGTTTCCGGCTTCCCTTCCTCCACCGACAAACGAACGTCGGCGGTTCCAGAAATCTTCCGCAGCACGTTGGCCATATGGTGGGCTGTGGCGGTGACGCTATCAAGGTTTTGGCCGGAGATAATGATCTGGATTGGTGTCTGGTTGGCAGTACCGAAGATACCAATCGGGTTCACGCGGACTTTCACCCCCGGGATGGAAAGTGCGTAGGCCTTAATCGCCTCGCCAACCTCATCGGTGCTTCTGGTTCGTTCCATTTTTGGAACCAAGGCAACGTTGATCTCCGATGAATTATTCGACGACTGCCCCAGCAATCCTTCGCTGGAAACGCCAACGTTGCTGTACGCAGTTTTCACCTCGGGCATTGCCATGATGAATCGTTCCACCTGCATGGTGGTTTGGTTGGTTGCATCCAGCGAATTGCCCGGCGGAGTCTCCACCGTTACCGTGAACTCACCGCGGTCGGATTGCGTGATGAACTCGAACCCAAGGAACCCACCAGCACCAAGCCCCATCACCGAAAACAACAGGAGCACAACGATTCCTAACACCGCCAACCCATGCCAGACTTTGGCGATGGACCACGCAAGAACCCGCGAGTACCAATCGCGGAACCGCTCGTACAGGGCCTCGAACAACAGCCCGAACCGCCCCATCAGCGTCCCTTTCGTCAGATGCTGCACCTTGCTGATACGGCTTGCCAGCACCGGGGTGACGGTGAACGAGACGAACAAGCTCATCAACGTTGCGGCCACCACCACGATTGCAAACTCGCGCATGATGTTCCCGATAAGCCCCGACAGGAGCGACAGCGGAAGGAACACCACAACGTCAACAAGGGTGATGGAAAGCGCGGTGAAGCCGATCTCGTTTCGCCCGTTCAAGGCTGCGGTTCGGCTATCCTGCCCCATTTCAAGGTGGCGATAGATATTCTCCAACACCACAATCGAATCGTCCACCAGGATACCCACCACCAACGACAAGCCAAGCAGGGTCATCAGATTCAAGCTGAACCCAAACGCCCACATCACAATGAAGGTGGCAACAAACGATGCCGGAATCGCCACCAACACGATGAAGGAGTTGCGAATGCTGTGCAAGAAGACAAGCATCACCACCGCAACAAGAAGGATGGCCAACATCAGGTCGAACTCGACGGCATTGGCGGCATCAATCGTGAAGGTGGAACCGTCCTGGGCAATCAGGAAGTTCACCCCCATGGCTTTGTAGTCGTGCTGGATTGCCGCAAGCTCCTTGCGCACGTGCTTACTGACCTCCACGGCATTGGCATCAATCTGCTTTTGGATCAGCACGCCGATGCTGGTTTTTCCGTTCAATCGGCTGATGGTGGTGGCTTCCTTGGTGCCGTCGGCAACCTCGGCAATGTCACCAAGTTTGATGTCGCCACCGGAGCGCGAACGGCCAACAATCAGCTCGCGAATTTCTTCAATCGAGCCAAACTTCCCCGCCACCCGAACAACATACTGGCCGTCGGTGTCCTCAATTTTTCCGGTTGGGAAATCAAGGTTTCCGGCCTTAATCGCTTGCGTGACCTGCATGATGGAAAGGCCGTAGGTCTGCAGTTTATCGGCATCAACATTTATTTGGATTTCACGTTCCTCGCCACCAACCAGAGTGATCTGGCCAACGCCAGCAACTTTCGACAACCGCGGCTTAATCCGCTCCTTCATCTCTTGGTAGAACTCCCGCTCCGGCATGGTGCTGGTTGCGCTCATGCGAAGTATCGGGATTTCATCCAAGGCGAATTTGCTTAGCACCGGAGCTTTTACGTCGTCAGGGAATCGCGCAACAATCTCGTTGACCTTCCGCTGTGCATCCTGCAAAGCAAAGTTGACATCGGCGGTTTGGTCGAACTCAATCGTGATGATCGAAACCCCCTCAAGCGAGGTGGTCCGGACCGATTTGATTTTATCAAGCCCGCTGATGGCATCCTCGACCGGTTTGCTTACTGCGGTCTCCACCTCGCTTGGTGCCGCCCCCGGATAGACCGTGGTGATGGTCACAAACGGGTTGGACATTTTGGGAAGTAGCTCGTACTTCAGCTGGGCGAAACTGAGCAAGCCCAGCACCCCAAGCACTGTAAAGATCACCACCACGAAGGTGGGCCGTTTTATTGCAAGTTCTGTTAGTGTCATGTTCTCTCTCTCTCCTTTCGTTGTGGGGATTGGTGGGGAGATTATTTCATCACTTCCACCTGCATCGAATCGCGCAGGTTGTTTTGCCCGGTGCTGACCACTTGCTCCCCTTCTTTCAATCCCGACAGCACCTCAACATTGGTTCCGATTTCTTCACCCAGGACAACATTGCGTAGGCGGACGGTGGTGCCATTGACCACATAGACTTGGGCGTTCTTCACACTGCCAATCACCGCTGCACGTGGGATTACCATGCTGGTCCGTTTTGGAAGCGAGGTGAAGCTGGCGCGGCCAAACATCCCGGCTTTCAGCGGGTGGGTGCGGTTGTTCGGGATGGTGATTTCCACCGGATAGGTGTGGGCCTCATCCGCCTTGCCGATAATCGCTTTGATTCGCCCTTCCAACGTTACTCCGGGATAGACTTCGGTAGTGATCTCCACGGGGTCCCCAACCTTCAGGCTGAAGACATCTTTCTCCGGCACGTTGATCCGCAATTTTAAGTTGGCAAGGTCAACAATGGTCCCAAGCACTTGGCCAGGTTGCACCATCGAGCCGACCTCCACCATTTTGGCGGTGACAGTGCCGGAAATCGGCGCGCTGATGCGGGCATCGCGAACCTGGCGTTCGGCAGCGGCCACTTGGGTTTCGGCAAGCTGCACGGCCCACTTGGCGTTGTCCAGCGTTTGGTCCGGTAGGGCGTTTTCTACTTGGACCATCTGCACACGCTCGTACTCCTTCTTTGCTTTCTCCAAGCTGATTTTGGCTTGCTCCAGCGCGGTCCGCTTCAGCTCGTCATCAATGGTGATAAGAAGGCTACCGGCGCCTTTGGCCTGCCCAAGTTCCATGTTCACCGAACGGACCCGCCCCATAATCTCGCTGGCGATATTGACTTCGCGGCTGGCGATCATGGTCCCGACTAGCGACAGGTCGCTTGATAGTTCTTGGGAACCGACGGTTGCCACCGCAACGGCAAACGGCTTTACGGTGACGCTTTTTGCTTTGGCTTCGCTTTGGGCCTTGTTGCTCATCAGCAGCGAGTAGCCGCCATAGCCCAACAGGCTAATAATTAGCGATGTCACGACGATAGTGATGACTCGTTTCATGGTGTTCTTCTCTCTCTCTCGGTTGCTGTAAAAACAGTTGATGGGTTATGCTATGGTGCGCCGTTTGGCGTTGTTGGTTGTGCGTCAGTTTTGGCTGTACTTGACGTCGGTTCCGTCGTCGCTGAGTTGGTAGCGTTGCCCAAGGAGTGCTTCCAGTTCGGCAATCGCCACGTTGTAGTCGTTGATGGCCGTCATCTGGTTCCACTTGGATTGGGCCATTGCGATGTCGGCATCGTTAATCTGAAGCTGAGTTCCGGTTCCGGCTTTGTAGCTGGCTTGGGCAATTTTGTAGCCTTTGTCGGCTTGCTCAATCACCCGCTCGGTTGCGGCAATCCGTTGGCGCGCAAAATCAATGCGGCGCAGGACGGTTTCAATCTGGGTCCGAAGCCCGTTGCGGGCGTTCTCAAGCTGAAGTTTCGATTTCTCCTTCTCCACCCGTGCCTGCTCTTCCTGGGCTTTTGTTTTGCCACCGTTGTACAGGTTCAGGCTCAGGTTCAAGCCCACGTAAGCCGTTGGCTGGAAGTCCAAATCGCCCAGCTTATCGGCTTGCGCACTGTACTGGTAGGTTCCAAAGAAAGCAACGGTTGGAAGGTAATCGCTCCGATGGATGTCAATCAGCTGGCTGTTGACTTCATCGTTCAGTGTCAATGCCTTCAGCTGGGGGTTGTACTCCTCCAACAGCTTCTTGGCTTCCTCCACTTGCGGCTCAATCCGGCTAAGCGATGCGGGCCGGGCAACCCGTTCGGCAACGTCAATCTGCTCGGTCTCTGGGATTCCCATTGCGAGCTTCAGCCCGTCCAACGCTTGGTTGAAATTGTCGCGAGCCTGAACAACGGCGGGCTTCTGGTTGGCCACTTGCACCTCGGCACGGATGGCATCGAACTCCGCACGGAGCCCGGCTTTGTAGAGTGTCTGCGCGTTCTTGAACGTCTCCTCCGAGTTCGCCAACAACTGTTCGCTAACGGCCAGATATTCTTTGGCAAGCATTGCCGCGTAGTAGGCACGCTTCACGCTCAGGATAACGTCGCTGGCCTTTGCGCGAAGCTGCTGGCGCGAAATCTGCGAATAGACTTTCGCGGTGCTCGGTGCATCGAACGCGGCTTGGTTATAGACCACTTGGTTTACGGTGATGTCGGCCTGCAAGCTGTTGTCGGACCCGATCTCAATCGGGCGAACAATGCCATCCTGGCCCGGGATGTAGAAGACTGGCTTGGCGATGTTGTAGGTGTATCGCCCGTTCAGCCCCACCGATGGATAGGCGTTGCTGTAAGCCTCATCCACGCGGGCATCGGCGTTCTCGATCTCCAGCCGCGAAATTTTCAGATCGCGGTTGTTCTGCATGGCGGTGGCAATCGCTTGCTCCATGGTCAGAACCTTCGGCGTTTGGGCAGCGGCTTCGGCTGCAACGCCAAGCAGCAGAAGCAGTGTGGCAACGGTGCGTTGCATTGCGGTTGTGGTTTGGTGCGCTCTCTTCATTGCTCTCTCTCTCTCTTTCTGGCTTTGTGGCCTATCTGGCAAATGTGATGATCGTGAGGTTGCGGGCTACTGGGTGTTGATGCCACGGAAATAGATGGTGAGGATCAGCTTCGAGGCGGCCTCAATCTCGGCATCAACATCCTTGGTGAACAGGGTGTCGAACAAGGCGTTCAGGTCCAGCTGGTCGGTGGTTGGGTTTACGGCTGAATGCCCACAGATTCTGCTGTACACCCGGCTGTTGAACTGCCCAAGCAGAAGGCTAACCAAGATTGCCGCAAGCTCCATCGGCTTTGCAAACTCAATCACCTTCCCCCTTTTCTGTTCGGCGGCGACCGCTTCGGAGAGGATGGTGAGAAGTTGCGGCATCAACTGCATCAGTGGGTTTCGCTCCTGCAAGTGGTGCGATTCCCGCATCATCAGGTACAGGCTTTCCGGATTGCGGAAAAAGTATTCCAACTGCCCCCGCACAAACCGCTCGATTTGCTGGTTGAACGAACCGCCAGCCCGAAACGATTCGTCGGCAATGCGGACGATCTGTTGGAAAGCGTCATCCAACACGCTGTGGAACAAGGCTTCCTTGTTGGTGAAGTAGTTGTAGAGCGTCCCTTTTCCGAACTCGGCACGCTCGGCAACATCCTCCAGTTTGGCCGCGCCAAAACCTTTGCGGGCAAACACCGCGCGGGCAGCTTGCAGGATGTCCTGCCGCCTCATCATCCGCTCACGTTCTCGGCGGGGAATCCGCCGTTGTTCATCATGGTCCATCGTTACCGTCAGTGTGATTCAATAGCTATCGAAACTTGAGATTCGATAAGTGACTGGCCAGTCACTTATCAGAACGACGGGTGCGAACATAATCCCGATGAGTCTGCCTGCGCAACTCAAAAGTTGTAAACAGGTGTCGTGGGTCATGGTGGTAAAATGCGGTATGTGATGAATTTCAGCCCCAGATTCGATTGAAGGCTCTATTTTCCTCCCTCTCAACTTCGTGCCCAAACCACTTCTCCCTTGTTCCGCCATGCTGTTTTGGTCCCTTCTTGCGGCTTTCACCCTTTGCACAATGGCAGCGGCAGCTCAGGATTCTACCGCCCAAGACTCCACCGCCCAAGCCGCTGCCGACTCGTTAGTCTGGATGGATGATGACCTGTGGGATGCCATGAAAAACGACCCGCTCAGAAGAAACGCCAACGAAGGAACGGGGGCGAAAGGGCGATTTTCCATCCAACGCATCCCCCAGTTTTTCAGCCCCTTCCCCGCTCCCAATTTTCTTGCACAGCAGGATGCCTTCCAGTTCATCAGCTACGACCGTGCCGATGGGGTCTATCTGGGGCTTGGTGGAGATTTGCCGGCAAAGCAGTTCCGGAAGGAGCGGACGCAGGGATATTTCGGGTTTGGCTACGGGTTCGGGTCCCACTACTGGCAGGTGTATGGCGGGGTCGCAAAAGATTGGGGGCTGCGCGAAGCACCAACGCGCCTACGCCTGGAAGGCCACGTCATCACCGACACCCGCGACGCGTGGAAAATGCCCGCCAGCGAAAACAGCCTGCACAGCCTGCTTGCCGGAATTGACACCCGCGACTACTTCAACCGCAACGGTTTTTCGGCAAGCCTGCAGCAGTTCCTTTCCCCCCGGCTTGGGCTGCAAGCGGAGTATCGGTGGGACAATTACCGAAGCCTGCAACGGGAAGCAGGGTGGTCCCTTATCGGTCCGGAGCAGCCGTTTGCCGAGAATCCCCCCGTTCGCAACGGGGTGATGGCAACGCTGGCGTTCCGGCTGCTTGCCGATTACACAACATGGCGCACCTGGGGCGATCCCCAGATTGGCGTGGAAAGTGAGTTCGAGATAGGCGTTGGGGAAAGCGATTTCCAACTTCTGGTGGTGGATGCGCGGGTGAAAGGAACGCTGGTGGAGAACTATCTGTTTGCCGCCGGGCGGGTCCGAATCGGAAGCGCAAGCGGGAACGCCCCGCCGCAGCGGACCTTCACCATCGGCGGAATCGGCACGGTCCCGGGATACCCGCAAAACCACTACGCCGGGAACCGGATGATCCTGCTGCAAACCGATCTGCTGGTGGGGATTGCCCCCTGGCTGCGGCTGATTGTTGAGAACAACGTTGCGGCGGTTAGCACGGCCCCAGCGGAATCGGGATTGCTCTCCGATTTCCCCGGCGAGGTGGCGGCATTCAAGTTTTCCCCGGGCATCTATCTAGGCTCGCCAACCGGCAGCTTCCGGATTGGCGCATCGTGGCGGACGGATGTTTTTGAGGCTCCTGAATTTGTGGTGCGGCTGTCGCAGCCGATGTAGCACGCGCGGCGGCGGGTTCTTATCTCACCTTTTTTGCTGGCCGTGTGGTGGGGGCAGCAATCCTACCTTCGAATCCTACCGCGTGGCCAACGCTGTTTTGCGTGGTTCTTTCAGTTGGACCGCAAGCGCCAACGCGATAACGCCGATTGCCGTGGTGAACCCGAACAACCCGCTGTAGCCGATAACGTCGCGCAAGCCGCCAACCACCACTGCCACGCCGCAGGCAAACGCCAGCAAGGTGTTCATCGCCCCAACGAACGTTGGCCGCTCCCCTTCCGGCACAATCTCCAGCGCGTAGTTAATCCCCCCGGTTCCCGCGCTCGACTCCGCCGACGCGCTTGCGGCAAACACCCCAAAGAAGAGCCACCACGGCAGAAATCCAGCATCGAACAGAAGCAAGGTGATGGAAAGCAGCGTGGCAAGCGTGGCGGCAATCACCAGCAGAATCCGGTTGCCGATCCGGTTGGAGATATACCCCCAAAGCATATTCGCCAGAATGGAGCCGCCAAGCTCGGCAGCGATGCACCAGCCAATTTCGGCATCATGGAATCCGAAGCGTTCGCGCGCGAACAGGAAGTAGAACGGGGTTCCGGCAAGCCACACCATCAGCACCCCGCGCAGGATCACCAGATTCCGGAACGTGTGGTCCTTGCTGAAAATGCCGCGAGCGTGGCCGATATGCTGGCGCATGGAACGCTTTGGCGGAAGGTCGCGGGTGGGGGGTTCCTTCTGCAACGCAAACACGTAGAAACTTACGCCAATCACCACCGCCCCAATCACAAACAGCGTCATGTACTGGTAAGGGAACGCGATTGCGCCAATGATTGGCCCAACCACCGCCACGCCAAGAATTGCAGCGGTGATATTCCCCAAAATTGCTCGCCAGCTGAAATAGCTTCCCCGTTTCTGCGGCGGGCAGGTTTTGGCCACAAGCTCCATGAACACCAACCCGGCAAATCCCCCGGCCAACGCAAACGCGCCAAATCCCAAAACAAAAATGGTGAGCACCCATGGTGAGGGAAGGAAGTCATACAGCAACGGAGCAGCGATTGCCACGCCAACACAGATCATCCGAACAATGGCGGCCATCCGGTACAGCGGTAGCTTCAGCGGGCGGTGGACCACATACCGCGAAGCAAGGAACTGCGGCAAATGCCACCCAATGGTTTCGAACAACGACGTGGCGGCAATCACGATGCTTGGCGCGCCAAGCCGGTTCAGGAAATCGGGAATGATGGTGCGGGAGTGAAAGAACGACAGCCCCGTGTTGAACAGCACCCCATTGGCAATCCCCAACCGATAGTTGGTTGCGAAATGGGGATAATCGGGATACGGTTCGGCGGAAGATTCGTCGGGGGTGGCGGGGGGCTGAGTTGGCGGAATTGCGGCGGGGGGATGCTGTGGCGCGGTCATGCAGCAAACTTAGCGGAAGCAAAAATTCCCGTCAGGTAACGAAGGGTTCAGGGAAGAGGTAGCGGCCCCGACCTCCGTCGGGATTGATAACAGGTCTTTAGCCTGCCCAGAGGCCGAAGGCCGAAGATGACACCGAAGGCTAAAGACCTTTTACTAACCCCGACGGAGGTCGGGGCGGCTACCGCCGTTGGCGAGTAACCCCAACTGCCCCGGTCCCCACACTCACCACTTAATCATTGGGCTTAGGAAGAGCGTGAAGGGATGCTCGAACGGCTGGGGCTGGCGGAAGGTGTTGTTGCTGACGGCGCGAACCTGGAAATAGAAGGAGTTGGTAAGCCGTGCGGTAAAACTGCCACGCAGCGAAAGATCGGCCACCCCAACGCTCAGCCGCAGATTCTCGCTTGGCAGCACCCAATCAAGATCCGCAACGGGTGAAAGCCGCCGCACCCGCTCACCTTGCACCACTTGGGCGTGCTGGTCGCTGCAGGCTTGGGCATATTCTTCATAGCCGACCCCAACGCTCAGGCGCATCTCCCCCGCTGCCGTCTGGAACGGGAAGCCGAACGCCCCCTGCAACGAAAGGCTGTGGACGTAGGCCGAAGCAATTGTTTGGGTGGATCGCAAGGCCACATCGCTAAGGCCGGTAAACCGCGCCCGTCCGGTGAAGTTTTGCAGCCGAACCATTCCCGCGGCCCCCCACCCCGGTGCCACACGGCGTTCGCGCAGCGGTCCCACCGCGCTTCCCCCCGATGCAAATGGAGTAAGAAGGGCAAACTCCCATTCCGGCGAAGCGATCCCCACACGCAAGCTGCCATCGTTCCACCATGATTGGTTCGATTCCGGCGATCCTATCTCAACAAATGCCCCAAGCGACGGGGCAACGCGGTAGTCAAGGCGGTCCAGCGAGAGTATGCCGGTGGAGCTGCTGATCCAGTCATCATGGGTGAACTGGTCGCCGATGAACAGGGCTTCCTTCACCGCCATGGGGTCGTTGCGGGATTGGAGAAGCGAGGCGTAGAGGTCATCCCCAAGCGCGATGCGGAGTTCGTTGGTGGAGCTGATGCGGAACTGCCCCAGCGATAGCGAGATCAACTGGCCCAAGGTGTCGTTCTGGGTGGTCGCGCTCCGCAAACGGAACTCGGCACGGCTGCTGTTGCGGGTGATGTAGCGAACCCACGTCTTGTGGGGCTTCACCTCGGTGTAGTAGCGGGTTAGCGAAGTGGTGGTCCGTTGGGCAAGCATTGGGTTGACCAACGTCCATTCGGTAATGGCAGCGTGCGCGGAAGGTGCGGCAAATAGCAGCAGAACCAACAGCATCAAGCCAGCAGCGTGGTGGCTTGATGCGTGGCTTCTTGTGTGCGAACGGAGCTGGCCAAACAGCCGGTATCGAGTACTGCAACGGGTCATCTGGCTCGCAATTTACAACAGTTCCCATCGCGGAACCTCACCCTGCCGAAATTTGGATACCGTGGCCTTCCCCAACGCTGAGGAAGTGGCTTGGTTGTTGGCCCTTTCCTCACCCCGTTTCACCAGTACGAACTGACACATCGCCCACTCTTCTCCACCGTTTCGGTTTTTTTCCGGTTCGTTGTACCTTTGCCCCGCGATTACCAAGCAGCGGCATCTTCTTCGGCAGCAGGAACCTCTTTCCAACATGGTGAACTCAACCGTTCTTTTCCTTGCCGCAAGGGCATCCGCTGCATCAATCAACCGACATCTCTTGTCCGCTTCTCTCTCTCACACGCAACTACTTCCCCATGCCAACAATTACCATAGACGGCAAGGCCATTGAGTGCGCTCCCGGGAAAACGATCATCGAAGCCGCAACCGACAACGGCATTGATATCCCCCACTTCTGCTGGCATCCGGCATTATCGGTTAGCGGCAACTGCCGGATGTGCCTTGTTGAAGTGGAGAAAAACCCCAAGCTGGCCATTGCCTGCGCCACCGCCGTTGCCGACGGCCAGGTTGTCCACACCAACAACGCCCGCGTGATAAAAGCACGCGAGGCGATTATGGAGTTCTTGCTGATTAACCACCCGCTGGATTGCCCAATCTGCGACGAAGCCGGGCAGTGCAAGCTGCAAGATTACGCATTCACCCACGGGCGCGGCGAAAGCCGGTTTGTGAGCTGAAAGTCCATAAAGATAAACGGGTGGAGCTTTACCAGAGGTGATGTTCGACGGCGAACGCTGCATCAGCTGCTCCCGCTGCATCCGCTTTAGCGATGAGGTTGCCCAGCAGCCGGTGCTGACCTTTGTGCAACGGGGGGATCACGTCTCCATCGAGACTTTCCCCGGCACCCAGCTGGACAACCCGTACTCCATGAACGTGATTGACATCTGCCCGGTTGGCGCGCTGACCTCGCGCGATTTCCGGTTCAAGGCGCGGGTGTGGGATATGTCGTTCAATCCCTCAATCTGCCCTGGATGCTCGCGCGGGTGCAACATTGACGTTGGCGTTCGGAACAATGAGATTTTACGGCTTGAGCCACGCACCAACATGAAGGTCAACACCTACTGGATGTGCGATGCCGGGCGCGTTGGCGAATACCGCTACGTGAACACCGCACGGGTGGAGCAACCAATGGTGAAACGGGATGGAACGCAAGCCCCGGCCTCCTGGGCCGATGCGTTTGCGGCGGTGGCCGAACGCCTGCGGAAGATCAAACCGGACCACGTTGCGGTGATTGGCTCCCCCTACGCCACCAACGAAGAAAATTACGTGCTGAACCGATTCGCTCGGGAAGTGATCGGGACCCAGAACGTTGATTTTGTGCGCCACAGCGATCCCGATTTTGCCGACACCATGCTCCGCACTGCCGACCGCACCCCGAACACTCGCGGCGCGGTGGAGGTTGGGATTGTTCCTGGAAAAGGGGCGATTGGGGTGGATCGGTTAGTGGAGGAAATCCGCCGCGGGTCCATCAAAGCGTTGTACGTGCTGGACCAATCGCTGATCCTGAAAGATAACGTGGTTGAGGCCCTGGCGCATTTGGAACTGCTGGTGGTTCACGCATGGAACCACACCCAAATCGCGAAGCTGGCCGATGTTGTTCTGCCAACGTCCACCTACGCCGAAAAGGAAGGAACCTTTATCAACGCCACCGGATTGGTGCAGCACTTCACCCCAGCCGTGGTGACAAAGGAGAACGAGCGGATCATGGGGATGAAGATGTCACGGCTGGACAAGTTCGGCGCCGACAACGACCGCTGGACCCAAGGCGCACGCCGCGATGCACGCCCTGCGTGGCAAAGCATCCAATCAATCGCCCGGCAAATGGGGGCGCAATGGGACTACCGCTGGGCCGAAGATATTTTTGAGGAGATGAGCGCAAAGCTCCCCAGCTTCCGCCAGATGAACTACGAAGCATTGGACACCTACATGGGAATTGAACTTGGACGTGGCGACCGCCCAACGGCTCCCGGCGTTCAGTATAAACCGCACGACTATCGCCCACAGGTGATGGAGTAACAACGCCCTTCGGCGGCCAACGAACGATCAACCGACGATCCACAAACCGTTCTTTTTCGACCAACCTTCCCTCTCATGGAATTGCTTGACATCGGCATCCTTGTCGCTAAAATCCTTGTTGTTCTCCACGTCTTTCTGATCGGCGCGGCCTACGTGGTGCTGTACGAACGGAAGCTATCGGCGTGGGTCCAGAAACGCGTTGGCCCCAACCGTGTGGGGTGGCGCGGGTCCCTGCAATCGTTCGCCGACGTGCTGAAGTTGGTGAAGAAGGAGAACATCGTCCCGAAGCAAGCGCACCAGGGGTTCCATTTTTTGGCCCCGATCATCACCATCACCGTTGCCATCGCGCTCTGGTGCGTGATCCCCTTTGCGGGGCCGTTTACCATTGCCGGCAAAGTGATTGATCCCACCATCGCTCCCGGCCTGAATGTTGGCATTCTTCTGCTGCTGGCCTTGTCCTCGCTTGGGGTCTATGGAATCACCATTGCGGGGTGGTCGTCGAACAACAAGTACTCGCTGCTGGGGGGCTTGCGGTCCTCGGCTCAGATGATCAGCTACGAACTTTCTATGGGGCTTTCGCTGATTGGAATGATGCTGGTGATGGGGTCGCTAAATATCAGCGACATCGTGGTCCAGCAGTCTGGCTATTGGTTCGGATTCCTTCCCAAATGGAACATCTTCGTGCAGCCGATTGGATTCCTGATCTTCCTGGTTGCCGCCTTCGCCGAAACCAACCGCGCACCGTTTGACTTGGCCGAGGCCGAGCCAGAACTGGTTGGCGGCTTCCACACGGAATACTCTGGGCTGCGGTTCGGATTGTTCTTCCTGGGGGAGTACGGCAACGTCATCCTGATGTCGGCATTGATGACCACGATCTTCTTTGGCGGCTACAACGCGCCGTTGCCTTCTTCCAGCAAAACGAAGGGCTGCGGGCGTTGCTCCAGTTCGGCGCGTTCTCCTTTAAGACCTTCATGCTGGTAACGGTCTTCATCTGGGTTCGTTGGTCCATCCCCCGCTTCCGCTACGACCAGCTGATGAATCTTGGCTGGAAAGTGATGTTCCCGATAGCACTGCTGAACGTTGTTGCCACCGCAGTGGTCCTCCAAGCAATGAAGTCGTAATCAACCCAACACCCGCCGCCCACGCCGCCAATGCCGGCAAGGGTTGCACGCGGATCCAAGAATCGAACTAACTCACAGAACAGATACCATGCCAACGAAAAGCGTCCAGGCAAAAAAGGTCAAGGATTTGAGCTTTTGGGAGAAACTTTACCTCCCGGAAATCGCTCGCGGCTTGACGCTGACCTTCAAGCAAGTGTTCACGCCGAAGTTCACCCGGAGTATCCCGAAGAACGCTTCACCCCCGCCGGAAGCTACCGCGGCCGCCCGGTGCTGGTGGAAGAAGAAAATGGCGAACGGTGCGTTGCTTGCGGGCTATGCTCGCGGGTTTGCCCGGCAATTGCCATCGAGGTCCAAGCCGGCGAGACCACCCGCGAGAAGGAGCGGTATCCCACCAAGTTCGAGATCAACATGCTCCGCTGCATCTACTGCGGCTACTGCGAGGAAGTCTGCCCAGAGGAAGCCATCGTGATGTCCAAAGATTACGAGCTGGTATTCACCAACGTTGAGGATGCCATCTTCGGGAAGGACCGGTTGCTGATGCCGGTGTCGCAACTTCAGGAGCGGCTAGAGTTCCTGCGGCAGTATCGCTAACGCCGGTGGCGGGGCGTGTGTGTTCCGGCATTCCAGCAGAAGCAACACCCCCGGCAAGAAAAAGAACACAACAAAGAACCCCGATGCGTCGGGGTTCTTTGTTTGGATTGCCCAGGGCTTCCCCCCCCACCCTGTTCTTTCGTCACTCAATTTCCATCAGCTTCCCCATTTCTGAACAATGAACGTTTTGGTGCTGAACGCCGGTTCGTCATCGCTGAAGTTCCAGGTGATTGATACCGACCCAGAAAAAATGGCGACCGACAGCGACCACCGCATCGCCAAAGGGACCATCGAGCGGATCGGCTCGCAGGGGTTGCTTCGGTTCGAGAACGGAGCGGGCCGCGTGACCCGCAGCGCGCAACCGGTGCGGGACCACCGCGCCGCCATTGATATCGCCGTGCGGTGGCTGGTAAGCGACGATGCCGACATCCCACAGGTCAACTCCCTTGCCGACATCCACGCCGTGGGCCACCGGGTGGTGCATGGCGGCGAAAACTTCACCGCATCCACGCTGATCTCGCCGGAGGTGATTGACGGCATTGAGGAATGCATTGACCTTGCCCCGCTTCACAACCCCGACAACCTTCGGGGGATTGCGGCCGTCACGGAGATTTTTGGGGCTGGGATTCCGCAATCGGCGGTGTTCGACACAGCGTTCCATCACTCCATGCCGGAGGAATCGTTCCTGTATGCCATTCCCTACCAGTTCTACCGCCGCCACCGCGTGCGCCGGTACGGGTTCCATGGGACCTCGCACCGCTACGTTGCCTATCGCTACCGGAAGCTGCTGCAACTGCCAAAGGAGCAGATCAACATCATCACGCTCCATTTGGGAAATGGATGTTCGGCAGCGGCAATCCACGGCGGACGCTCGGTTGATACTTCGATGGGATTAACCCCGCTGGAAGGCTTGGTGATGGGAACCCGCAGCGGCGACGTGGACCCGGCGGTGATTGAATATTTGATGGAGAAAGAAGGCTTCACCATCGCCCAAATGGACACGCTGCTCAACAAGCAATCGGGGCTGCTGGGAATCAGCGGCTTGACGAACGACATGCGCGACCTTTTGGCCGAGGAGCAGGAGAACAACGACCGCCGCGCCCACCTTGCCGTGCAGATCTTCGTCCACCGAATCCGGAAGTATATTGGCGCATATTTGGCGGAGATGAATGGCGCGGATGCAATCGTTTTTACCGGCGGGATTGGTGAGAACTCCGCAACCATCCGCCAGCGGGTTTGCCAGCAGATGGAATGGTTCGGGCTGCATCTGGACCAGGAACGGAACAACAGCCTGGGAAGCGGAACCGAGGCACGCATCAGCGCCGCGAACTCACGGATTCACGCCTACGTTATCCCGACCGACGAAGAATTGCTGATTGCCCGCGACACGGTCCGGCTTGTGCGGGGGATTGAAGTCCCAAGCTGGTAGCCAACAACGTCACACTCACTGATTTATCGAACATCCATGATCGTTGCTTATTCCCCGCAGTTCGCGCTGCAGCCGGTTGTTGCCGCCTTGCAGCAGCAAGGCTGGACGCTGCGGCCAACCACCGAACCCGAGGAGATGCTGCTTGCCGACACCGCCGACGTTGTGATAACCTCACCGTTGGAATATGCAAGCTCGCTGGGCCTTGTGGATTACGCGCTGGTTCCGCAGTTCGGGATAATGACCGGAGGGTTTGCGGGGATGCTGAAGCTGATATTCAACCAAGGATTGACCAGCATCAACACCATTGCGGTGAAACAGCCGCACGGGTTTGCGGCATTGGTGGCGCGGATTGTTCTGCTGGAAAAGCATGACATCGCCCCACGGCTTATCACCCTTCCTGCCGATGCCAGCGTTCCGCAAATGCTTGCCGCCGCCGATGCCGCACTGCTTGCCGGCGACGACGCAGTGTTTGATGGAAGCGGCATCCGCGCAATGTTTGACCTTTCCGACGAGTGGGAGGATATGGCCGAGGCATTCCTCCCCTACCTTGTTGCCTGGGGACGAGTTGGGAAACTGAGCGATGCCCAGCTTCAGGAGTTTGCTGCGGCGGCGGAGCAAGCGGGGCTGGCCATTCCCGATGCCGCAGCACAAAGCGCGAACCCAACATTGGCCGGGCGTTTCCACGAGCGGTATCTGCGTGGGGACGTTCGGTACGGCTTGCGCCAGGAGGACCTTCCCGCCCTGAACACACTCTACCGCTACCTGTTCTACCACGGCATGGTCCAGGATATGCCCGCGCTGAAATATCTCCCCGATGGCCAGCCAGCCGGCCCGCCCCCAACCCCGCCGCCAGCCGAACCAACCAACGGAACCGATCAACCAACCAACTAACACTCAACCAGATTCACAGATATGCCCACTCTGATTTTACTGCGCCACGGCCAATCGCAATGGAACTTGGAGAATCGTTTCACCGGATGGGTGGATATTGACCTTAGCGATGCCGGGCGCGAGGAAGCACGCCAAGCCGGGAGAAACTTCGCGGGATGACGATTGACCGGGTATATACCTCGCGGCTGATGCGGGCAATCAACACGGCCACCATCGCGCTGGAAGCCGCCGGAATGCAGAGCCTTCAGCTCACCCGGAGACCAAGCCTTGAACGAACGCCACTACGGCGATTTACAAGGGCTGAACAAAGCGGAAACCGCCGCCAAATATGGCGATGAGCAAGTGCACATCTGGCGGCGCAGCTTCAACATCCCCCCCCAGGCGCGGAAGCCGAGAGCTTGGGCTTTGCATGAAACGGGTGATGCCCTACTACCAAGCCCACATCGTTCCCGACCTGCTGAATGGCCTGAACGTTCTTGTTGTTGCCCACGGGAACTCCTCCGTTCGCTGATCTACACGCTGGACAACCACACGAACGAATCTATCCTGGAGCTGAACATCCCAACCGGAGTGCCGATTGCCTACCAGATGGAAATTGAGGGAGACGGAACCCTTGCGGTAGTGGGAAAACGGGAGTTGTAGCCTGCCAATCCCGACGGAGGTTGGGGCGGCTACCCTTTTATCAATCCCGACGGAGGTTGGGGCGGCCCCATCCAAAAATTCCCGAAACGTTCCCCTCCAACGGAGGGGTGCCCGACAGGGCGGGGTGGGTTCAAAGACCACCGAACGGGTGGCGGTTTTCCGCTCGTCACCGAGGCTTGCTGATCCTGAGATTCGGGAATGGACGTTTGGTTCGCGTGTGTCCCCAACCCACCCCCCCGCCCCCTCCCAAGAGGGGGAGCCGCGCACGGGGCCAACGCACTCACCCTGCCCCCGGAAATGTCAACAGCCGGTCGCGGTAGTATTCGTATTGCTTCTGGCGGGCGGCGATCTCTGCTGGCAAGCCGATGCAAGGTCATTCACCAACGCGTCGAATTTGTCCAGGGATGGTGACGATCTCTTCTTGAACTTCTAAAGAAGGAATCGGGATGCGGATCTTGACAAACTCTCCCCAGAAATCCGACGCACTTTATTCCAGTGATGTGTGGCTTCTTTTGCGACTGGAAAAGCTCTGTTTGAAAAAAATAGGATACATACTTAGGGTTGATTGTGTGCCGGAAAATGTACGCATCTGTGCTCACGGCCACAGCCTCATCACCCAGCCAAGCAACCGCTTTGGCCACAGCTTTGTCGTCCTCGCTTGTCGTCGCAATCACGAGATCACCAGCCTGAGCCTTTCGCAATCGTGCGGCAAATTCTGGGTTGATAAACGATATCACTTCCTTCGCCCACGTACCATAGTGCGTGTGAATTTGGCCGTAGTGAATACACCCTGAACCGGAATCAGTAAAGTCCGACTTTTGGATACCAGAACCGCGGATGAAGTTGCCAATCTCCCCCAACGTCCCCCACCTCACATCCTTACGCCCCTCAAAACTGAGCAACTGGTCACGGTAATACTGATACTGCTTCCGCCGCGCCACAAGCTCCGCCTGCAGGTTCGCCTGAAGCTCACGCACAAGCTGGCTGAACGTATCCAACACCCGCACGATTTCCTGTTGGATGGGGAGCGGGGGGAGGGGGATGCGGAAATGATTGAACCACAGACAAAACAATGTATGGCACTGAGCCTTCTTTTGATGTTTTTCTGCCCACTCAGTAAAACCATTTGAGAGTATGAAATACAAGAACCTTGGAGAAATTTCCGAACTAAAACCTGTCAATACATACGTTCGTTGATAGGCATCAAATTTCCCACAGTAATGTTTGACATCTCCCAGATAACCATTCCCAGCAAGTAAAAGTGCTTCTGTATCCCACCTGTAGCTATCAATTCTTGAGACATCCTTGGAGCAAGTAAAAAATGGGTATGCTCCATTCGGTACAGCCTTATTCGCATTCAGCTTTCCTGTCTGAATTTGGCATATCTCCCCAACTCCCGAAACTCCACCCCCGCGGGCAAAGCTCGGCGACCATTTGTTCGATGTAGTTCATCGGTTTCTGGGTATGGGTTGACAGGTTTTCTCCGAATCCCCGAAGCGTCCCCTCCAACGGAGGGGTGCCCGACAGGGCGGGGTGGGTTCGGGGGCACCACCGAACGGGTGGCGGTTTTCCGCTCGTCACCGAGGCTTGCTGATCCTGAGATTCGGGAATGGACGTTTGGTTCGCGGGTGTCCCCAACCCACCCCCCAGCCCCCTCCCAAGAGGGGGAGCCGCGCACGGGGCCAACGAATGGAGATCACGTTGCCCCCATCACGAGGCGCGTTGCAGGAGGATGGAGGTCATTGGGAGTTCCTCCACGGTGGTCATCTCCATCACCATGGAGACCGCGCCGTAGGTTCGCGCAAAAATCCGTTGCCGTCCGATGAACGTCGTGTAATCCGAGGTCGGGAAATCGGGGAGTGCTCCGGCTTCTCCTGTGGCAACCGCATCCGCAGCAAGCGGGGATACGCAATTTGCGCAAGCAACGGATGGAAAGGCTCCACCGCATCCTCATCCAACGTGCTGTTGAAGAAGGCTTTCGTCAGCCGCGCTGCGTACCAATACTGGGCCGTGTCCTGGGTTAAGGATAGATCAAGCAGCAGGTTCATCAAAACGATGTTGCCAGAGCTGCTCATCCTGACAATCAGCACTGCTTTATTGTGGTAGTTGGTGTCGGCAGGGCGGTATCCAACCACCCGCGACGTTGCCTCGGATCCCCCCATCCGCTCGATAGCATCGGCGGAGAACTCGGCCCGGACGAACCCAAAATCTTCAACAATCGGGCTTTCGTCAAGGCTGCTTACAGGCTCGGATAACCCAGCAACCGCACAAAGCGGAAGGCCAAGCAGCAACCCAATGCCGCCAAGCAGAATCAGAAGTTGATGTTTCATCTGGTGTTGTGTACTCATCTATTTGTGTGCATCAAGGACACGGTGAAGGTTAGAGAGTTCCGTTTCAAAACACAAAGACCGCCGAAAGAATTGGGGCAAGGGGAATCGCCGGGGCCTCGGTTCCTTCGGTGGTGATCCCCACATATCCCACCCCGGCATCAATGGCGTAGGTCTGGCCGAAATACCGCACCGTCCCGATAATCGGAACCACACCAAGCGTTTTCATGTAGGCCGCTTCCCCGGCAACTTTCCACCCACGGGCAAACTGGTAATCCCCGCCAACGGCCACTACCGGCGCGTCGCGATCGTACTCCTCAAAAAATCGCCGCTGGGAAGCTGAATAAAGGTGTGATGCCGTTTGAAGACATACCCCAACGTTGCCGAGACCCGGCTGCTGTCGTCCCCGTAGCTGATTGCAGCGTAGGGGGCGTGGAAAAATATGCTGGACTCCAACTCCGGCGTGGCCTCCTTATCCAGCACGCTGCGCCCAACCTGGTAGCCGGCCGCAACGTTCAGTTTGTCGGCAACTTCCCAGCTTCCTTTTGCCCCAATGGAGTAGGCCCCAAAGGCATCGCCGCGGACCCCGCCCCAATCATCTGGCAGCGGCAGCGCGCCGCCGGCAAGCAGCATGAAGTTATCGCTAAAAGAATAGCCGCCGACCAAGCCAAGAAGGTCGTAGCTGCCAAGAAAGAATTTCCCTTTTTGGGGATGATGGCGTTCGGCACCGCAACCGAACGGAAGGTGGTGGGTATTCCTGCAACGGCGGGTCGGGAAGCCAATCTTTCACTTCGTCGGGGATGCGATTCGGCTCCATCACACGCACCACTCCGGTGTCGGCAACGGGATATGTTCCCCAACCGCCGCTGGGGAACGGGCGGCGAATCCACGTGATCACCGGAAACTGATACAGCCCCGGTTCGTCCGACTCGAAGCAGACTTCATACTTGAATTCCGACCCGCGCGGGATGTTCAGCGGAAGCCGCGTTGGGAGCTTGATGCGGACGTTGCGGAGGGGGGTCGTCACCGAATCGAGCGTCACCGATCCGCCAATTCCAACGATTCCATTCAAGGAGATTCCGGAACAGCTGGCAGCCGGTCTTCCCCATCTCAATTCTTCCGAACCGGATGGTATCCAGATTCCACGTGGTGTTCAGCCGCATCGGGAAGGCCGCCACATTCCCACGGCAATCCCGGACGTTCAGGTTCACGGTCACCGTTTCGCTGGCCGTGTTGACCAGCACCTTCAGCCGGACTTCGTTCTGGCAGGAGTACATCCCCCCCCCTTCCAACTCCACGTTCGGCGTGATGACCGAGGTGATTTCCTGGACCCCGCCCGGGGCGGTGATGGTCAGCTCATTCCATCCAGGATAGAGTTCCGGGGGGGTGACGGTGATGCCGCCGGTTTGCGCCGGCAGCAACGCCACGCTGGCAAAAAAGAGTGCGATGAAGCAGACGATGAAGCAGAGAAGTCGAGCCATACGGTTAAAGTGGATTCATGCAACCGACCGTGGCAAACTACGTCGGTGCGGGGCGTTCGGCAAGCCAATCGGGCGGGGGTGTTACAGAGCTACATATCCTCCGTCCTCACGCTGGTTGCCACTCCGGCAATCGTTTCCCAAGAAAAAAGATTCAACACGGCAGCGGCCCGATCAGTTGCCAAACCAACGGGTGAGTTTAACTGGCTTGCCGCAGCCAAGCGCAATCACGCAGTTCAACAACGCTTTCATAAAAAATCGCCATGACCTTTATCCACACCACGCACAGCCGGGCCGCCGCCACGTTGGCTCGCATACTGGCCCACGGGCTTGCCCCTCTGCTTTTTCTTTTTGCCACCCTTCCAGCGTTCGCCCAAGATGAATCCGGCAGCACATCGGTGGATAGTGGGCGCGCGGCCTCCAATCCGTTAGATATGGATGTTCGGGTTCGGACGAACAGTTCGTTCGAGGTTGCCGCCCCCGCGCCACCTTCGCTGAAGACCGTGAGCGGAAGCGGCTTGGGGGGAAGCATGGCCCCGGGGTTCGCCTCGCCACGGATGATGTCCGGCGCGTTGGGGGCAACCATTGGCGGCGCAAAGGACATCGGCTACGCTCGGCGGCTGATTGAGCAAGGGCACGTCCCCAACTTCATTGACTTCTCCCCCGAAGGGCTGTACAGCGAACACGACATCCCAACTCCATCAGGGGAGTGCAACGCTAAGCTCTGCTTATCGCTTGGCTACGGCTTTGCCCCCGCCGCCGACGACCGCACCAACGCGCTGTTCCTCCATTTGGGAATGAACTCCAACATCAAGGCCGAGGAGTTCCGCCGCCAGAACTTGCAGCTGGCGGTGGTGATTGACCGAAGCGGCTCGATGGAGGGGGAAAGCATGGAATCGGTGAAGAAGGCATTGCACAAGCTGGTGGAACAGTTGACCGCCAACGACGAGCTTGCCATCATCCAATTCGACGATGCGGCCCAGGTGATCCTTCCGGCAACCCGGGTTGGGGACAAAGCCGCCGTGCAGAAGCTGATTGATGGAATCACCCCCGACGGCGGAACGAATATCGAGACAGGATTGCAGCTTGGGTTCGCGGAGCTTTCGCGGCTTCCCGCACGCGACGGCGCATCGAAGCGGCTGTTCCTGTTTACCGACGCGATGCCGAACGCGGGCCGAACCGATTCCGCCAGCTTCCGCACGCTTACCCAGCGGTATGCCACCGAAGGGATTGGCCTAACAGCCTTTGGCGTTGGCGTTGATTTTGGCCACACGCTGATCTATCACATCTCACAGCTTCGCGGCGGAAATTTCTTCTATCTGGAAACCCCGGAAAAGATTGCGAAGGTGTTCGATACGGAGTTCGATTACTTGGTAACGCCGCTGGTCTACGACCTGAACGTCACCATCAAAACGCCAGCCGGGCTGAAACTGAAAGCCGTCTACGGCCTGCCAACCTGGAAGCCTGGCGACCGCGACGCAATGCTTCATGTCCCGACGGTGTTCCTTTCCTCCAACCGTGGCGCGATTGTGCTCCGGTACGAGCGGGAAGACAACGGAACCCTCAGCTTTAACAATGGCGACCTGCTTGCCACGGGGGCATTGAGCTTTACCGACGTTGGCGGGGAGAAGCACCGCGAGGAGCAGGAAGTTCGCCACAACGGCCAGGCGAAATTGGAGCCTGGGGCGCAGTACTTCACCCACGACGGAATCAAGCTGGCAACGGCACTGACGAACATCTACTTTGGCCTGCGCGACGGCTGCACGTTGTTCGCCGAAGGAAGCGGGATCAGGCGCCCAAGCGGTCAACCGCGCCAAAACGCTGGCCTCGCTCGCAGAACGTGCAGCTGATGGATGCAGGGCTAACAACGGAGATCAAGATGCTGGAGAAGCTGGCGGACAACATCGCCAAGAAGGATGCGGAAGTTCACCAGAACCGAAGCAACGAAAAACAGGCCCCGCGCCAACGGTAAGCCTGTTGGATAACGTTCACTGCGGGGCGCGGAAGGCCCCCGCGTTCCGCAGATGAGCGTTGGCCCGGCCCAGCACCCAGCGTGGATGAATCACCCCTTCCAAAAAATATTTTTTCGGCGTGCGACATTCCACCGGCTTGTGGAGTCTTGTTTAGCGTAGAGGCCTACTCTGCTTATCAAGCCATCCGGCTGCTGCCAATTGTTCCATTGGCGGCAGCCGGTTTGGTTTTGTGCCGTTTCTATTTCGCGCCCGCTTTTTTCAGCAGAGCCACAATCTCCGTTGCGCCATTTTTTGTGGCGATGGAAAGGGCGGTGTCGTCAAACACGTTCTTCTTTTTCAGATTGGGTTTCTTTGCCAGCAGCAGCTTCACGCATTCCAAGCATGGTGTTTGCGCCGCGAACATCAGGGGCGTGAACCCGTCGTTATCGCTATGGTTGGCATTACCCGGCAGCAAGGAGCGTTGCCACAAGGTCGGGGTTGGCGCGGTAGCAGGCATAGAGGAGCGGCGTTTCCCCGGCAGTTGATGCAGCGTTGACATCGGCCCGTTGTGCCAGAAGCATCGGAACAACTTCAAACTGCTCCTGCAGCACGGCTTTGTGCAAGGCCGTTTCGCCGTCGTTGGCGCGTGCGTTTGGGTTTGCGCCAAATTCAATCAGCAGCCCCAGCATCGTGGTGTTCCCCTGGGCGGCTTGCATCATCACCGGGGTGATGCCAAGCGAGTCGGGGGCGGGGAGCGTTGCGCCAGCCGCGTGCAGCAGCCGGACGATCTCCAACTGGCCGTAATCAATCGCGTACCCCATCGCGCTTTTCCCCCCAGCGGAGACCGCCGCCGTTCCCGCTTTTGCCTGCAACAGCAGTTGCACCGCGCCGCTGTGCCCCTCGATTGCCGCGTGCATCAGCGGGGTGACGTTGTTGTTATCGGGGATGTCGGGGTTGGCTCCGTTTTCCAGCAGAAGCTGCATGGTTTCATCCTCCCCTTCCCATGCCGCATGGGCAATGGCCGTTCGCCCCGAGGTATCGGCATCGTTCACCCGCCCGCCCCGGTCCAGCAGAAGTTTCACCACCGACGTTTGCCCCTCCCACGCCGCGTGCATCAGCGGGGTGACACCGTGGACATCCCGTTTGTTGACCTGGGCACCCCGTTCCAGCAGCAGCCCAACAACCTCCACATTTCCGGTCCAGCCCGCAGCCATCAGCGCGGTTTCGCCGAACTCGTTGGTGGTGTCAACGGGCGTTCCGCTATCCAACAGCTGGCGGACCCGTTCAAGGTTCCCCTGCTTGGCGGCATCGAACAGGGGGGCATTGGGGTCGTTGGCTTGCAGGTCGGGAATGGGGGCACTGTTGGTGGTGTCGGCGGCCATCGCATCCCCAAGCTCTGCCGAAGAGATCATCACCACTTTTTCGGGGGTGGCAACGTACAAGGTCCCTTTCAGCAATGCGGGCGTTCCCATTCCACCATATCCGAATCCCGCTTCCTGTTCCCACAATTTTGTTCCATCGGCCAAGCTGAAGGCCACGACGTTCCAGTTGAAATCCACCAGATAGCCAACATCCTGGCAAAGCGCGGCGGGGGAAAGAAGCCTTTGAAGGCCATCCATTTGCCAACGCTTTGTCCTTCCTCCGATTCAGGCCCGAACACCGTTCCGGTGCTGGTGCTGGCCACCACAAGGCCATCGCTTGCGGAGATGTGGACGCTCCTGGCCCAGTTTCCGGAACTGCCAGACGCGCCCGCCGCTCAGGTTGTTCAGCATTGCCAGGCCGGTGGTTCCGGCGGCAAACACCTGCCATTTCCCCAGCACGATTTGCCCTCCCCAGCCATCGGTTTTCCATATCAGCGTGCCGGTGGTGGCATCAATGGCGTAGGTGGCGGCTGCTCATTCTCACATAGACCACACCATCTTTCCAGGCTGGTGAGGTTGGTTTTCCGGCAAGCTGATATTTCCATTTCAGGGTTCCGGAGTTTCCGTTGGGATCAATGGCGTAGATGAATCCATCATCGCAACCGGCAACAACCAGCCCCTCCACCGCAAGCGGCGTTGTGGTGAACGCCGCGCCCCCCTTGAACTTCCATGCAAGCTGGTGGGAATCCAGAGTAAAGGCGTAGAGCGTGCCGTCGCTGCTGCCGGCGTACAAGGTTCCGGAATGAATGGCGGGCGCGCCGTTCACCGCGCCGTCGGCCTTGCCAACAACGCTCGCGGCCATATCTGCAAACGCCACGATCACTCCATTGTCGGTTGCCACGTACAAGGCACTGCTGTCAATGGTGGGCGCGGGAGAAATGCATGGATTTCAGCTTCATGTACATCGAGGAGCCATCGGTAATCCGCACCATACTGGAACAGATTGGCACGGCGTTCAACGGCAATCTGCTGCTGCGCCATGTTGAACGGCTGCGAAACCGCAACACAGCATGGAGCCAGCAGCAGCGCAGCAAGAAGAAGGAAGGTCAGTTTCATTGAAGGGAGTTTGATTGGATTGCAGGCGCAAAAGTAGTTAGGATTTTTCTGTTGAAAGGAAATAGGTGCGCATCGCCCCCTTCCCTTTCACCTCCATCATCCCGCGTTCCAGCAAGGTCATTGAGGAAGCAACGACTCCCCCGCGCCGAAGCTCTTCCGCAAATTCCTCACTCACGTGAATCTTCCCCGCCTCCCCGTGGCTCTCCATCCGGCTCGCGGTGTTTACTGTGTCGCCGTAGATGTCGTACGCCAACTTCCCCGTGCCGATTACTCCGCCGGTGATGCTCCCTGTGTGCAGGCCGATCCTGATTTCAAACTCTGTGTTTGGTGGCAGATGCTCGGTGATGCTTTCCGGCAGTGCCACATCTTCCAGCATCTCTATCGCCATTCTGGCAATTCGCTCTGCGTGGTCCGCGCACTCAATCGGCGCGCCGCACGCCGCCATGTAGCCATCGCCAATCGTTTTGATTCGCTCGCAACCGTGCTTCGCAGCAATGGCATCGAAGTGCGCGAAGACGAAGTTCATGAACTCCAAGACTGCACTTGCTGGCATCCGAGCAGTCATTGGAGTGAAGCCGACGACATCGGCGAAGAGGATGCTGGCGGAGTCGAAGCGGTCGGCGATTTGGCGTTCGCCGGAGATCATCCGATCAGCGATGCTTGGCGGGAGTGTTTTGTGGAGAAGCTCCTCGGTGGCTTTGGCGCGAGCACGCTCGGCGGCAGTGCGTTTCTCCATCTCCGCAATCTGCCGTTGTTGCTCTACTTGGATGGCTTTCTTCTTCGCTTCTTCACTGTGGACTTCCTCTTTCACCTCGTGGAATTTTTTGAAGTGGGTGAGTGCTTCCTCGAAACGGTCTTCTTGCTCGTAGAGTTCGGCTAAGGATTGTTGGCATTTATACAGATTCTGCTTGATTCCAAGCTCTTCGTTGAGGGCGATTGCCTGCTGCAGAAGTTCTTCGGCCTTGGTAGGGTTGTACTCGGCGAAGTCTTTTTGGGAGTAGAGCGAGCCGATGCTTCCAGTGACAATAGCAGTACCGGAACGCTCACCAAGCTCTTCCTGCAAGGTAAGCGCACGGCTGAGACACTCCAACGCTTTCGGGTACTCCGAGAGATGCACGTACACACTCCCGATGTTGTTGGTGACACGGGCAACACCGGAACGATCCCCAAGCTCTTCATGCAGGGCAAGCGCACGGGTGTAATACTCCAACGCTTTCGAGTACTCCGAGAGGGACTCGTACACATTCCCGATGTTCCCGGTGACAGTGGCCACACCGGAACGTTCCCCAAGCTCTTCATGCAAGGCAAGCGCACGGCTGTCATACTCCAACGCCTTTGGGTATTCCGAAAGGTTCGCGTACACACTCCCGATGTTGCTGGTAATACGGGCAACACCGGAACGATCGCCAAGCTCTTCATGCAAGGCAAGCGCACGGCTGTCATACTCCAAGGCCTTTGGGTACTCCGAAAGGTTCGCATACACACTCCCGATGTTGCTGGTGACACGGGCAACACCGGAACGATCCCCAAGCTCTTCGTGTACGGCCAGAGCATGGCTGTAATACTCTAACGCTTTTGCGTACTCCGAAAGGCTCAAGTACACATTCCCGATGTTCCCGGTGACAGTGGCAACACCGGAACGATCGCCAAGCTCTTCATGCAGGGAAAGAACACGAACGAAATGCTCCAACGCTTTCGAGTACTCCGAAAGGTTCGCGTACACAGCCCCGATGTTCACGCTGGCACGGGCAATACCAGAGCGTTCACCAAGCTCTTCATGCAAGACGAGCGCACGGCTGTAATACTCCAACGCTTTTGAGTACTCCGAAAGGTTCCGGCACACATCCCCGATGTTCCCAGCGACACGGGCAACATCGGAACGCTCGCCAAGCTCTTCATGCAGGGAAAGCGCATGGCTGTAATACTCCAACGCTTTTGGGTACTCCGAAAGGTTCTGGTACACAAGTCCGATGTTCCCAGTAACACGGGCAACACCGGAACGCTCACCAAGCTCTTCATGCAGGGAAAGCGCATGGCTGTAATACTCCAACGCCTTCAGGTTCTGCGAGAGTACGAGGTACACATTCCCGATGTTGTTGGTGGCAGCGGCAACACCGGAACGATCCCCAAGCTCTTCATACAGCTTCAGCGATTCCTCCAGCAATGGCAATGCCGTGGGGTAATCACCCTTTCGATAATGAGCGACCCCTTGCAGTCGCAACGCATCTGCCTTGGCAGCCCCATCACCCACTTGCTTGGCTGCTGCCTCGGCTTCCTGGGCAGCGGCAAGGCTCTCGGCATATTGGCTTTGCTGCGCTAATTCTTTGGCAAGTTGGTTCAGCGCATTGGCACGCTCGGCGGGTGTGGTTGCTGCGGTCACGGCGGCGCGCAAGTCGGTAAGGGTTGTCTCTGGATTCATGGAATTACTTGATTGAGAAAATAGGTCCGAAGGGTTCCTTTCCCTTTGATGTTCAGCTCGCCACGTTCTTCTAATGTGATGGGGAGTTCGCCCCGCGCCGCCGAAGCTCTTCCGCAAACTCCTCACTCACGTGAATCTTTCCCGCCTCCCCGTGGCTTTCCATTCGGCTGGCGGTGTTTACTGCGTCGCCCCACAGGTCGTATGCGAACTTCTTCTTTCCGATGATTCCTGCCACCACCTCCCCGCTGTGCAAGCCGATCCGTACTTGCAGCCGAACTCCATCGCCAAGTCCGCTGAAGCCTGCTACAACCTCCACCAACTCCATTGCCATTCGCGCCGCTGATTCTGCGTGATCCTCACGGCTTTCTGGCAAGCCCGCCACCGCCATATACGCATCGCCAATCGTCTTGATCTTCTCCAACCCATACTTCTCCGCCAACTCGTCGAACTGGCTGAACAACAGATCCAACCCCGTCACCAACTCCTGTGGCGTGATCCGTTGCGAGAGCACCGTGAAGCCAACAATATCCGCAAACAGCACCGTCACCGACTCGAACGATTCGGCGATATGTTCCTCGCCCCGAACAACACGTTGGGCGATGGTTGGAGGGAGAATGTTGTGAAGAACCCGCTTGGTGGCTTCGGCATCGGCGCGTTCAGCAGCGGTACGTTTCTCCATCTCCGCAATCTGCCGTTGCTGCTCTACTTGGATTGCCTTCTTCTTCGCTTCCTCACTCTGGACTTCCTGGTAGAGTTCTTGGAATTTCTTGAAGTGGGTGACGGCTTCTTCGAAGCGGCCTTCTTGCTCGTAGAGTTCGGATAAGGATTTGTGGGCATCATAGCCTTTTGTTCCTAGCTCCTCGCCCAGGGCAATTGCTTGGCAGAGGAGTTCTTCGGCTTTAGCAGGGTTGTACTCGGTGAATGCTTGTTGGGAATAGAGCGAGCCAAGATTTCCAATGATCCCAGCAGCACTCAAACGATCGCCAATTTCTTCCTGCAAGGCAAGCGCACGGGTGTAATGCTCCAGGGCTTTCGGATACTCCAAAAGTTTCCGGTGCACGTTCCCAAGACCGCTGATGGCACTGGCAACGCCGGAGCGGATGCCAAGCTCTTCATGCAAGGCAATCGCACGGGCGTAATGCTCCAACGCCTTTGGGTAATCCAACAGGGAGAGATACAAGCTCCCAATGTTCCCGGTGATGTTAGCAACACCGGCACGATTCCCAATTTCTTCATGCAAGGCAAGCGCGCGGATGGAATACTCCAACGCCTTTGGGTAGTCCAACAGGGAGTAGTACACAAGCCCAATGTTTCCGGTGGCATTAGCAATGCCAACACAGTTCCCCAGCTCTTCATGCAAGGCAAGCCCATGGCTGTAATACTCCAACGCTTTCGGGTAGTCGGAGATGGAAGCATAAACATTCCCGATGTTGACGGTGATGTTGGCAATTTCCAAACGCTCGCCAATCGCTTCAAGCAAGGCAAGCGCACGGGTGTAATACTCTAGGGCCTTCGGGTATTCCGAGAGGTTTCGGTACACGGTTCCGATGCTTCCTGTTGCGCGTGCAACACCGGCACGGTCATCAATCTCTTCATGCACAGCAAGGCCACGGTGGTAATACTCCAACGCTTTCGGGTACTCCGCTGTGCGCAGGCACACATTTCCGATGTTTCCGATAACACCAGCCACACCAGCACGATATCCAATCTCTTCATACATAGCAAGTGCGCGGTGGTAATACTCCAACGCCTTCGGGTATTCCGAAAGATCAGAGTAAGCATTCCCGATGTTCCGGGTGGCAATTGCTGCATTGAAACGGTCGCCAAGTTCTTCATGCAAGGCAAGCCCACGGCGGTAATACTCCAACGCCTTCGGGTATTTCGAAAGGTCCATATAGACATTCCCAATGTTGACGGTGACGCTGGCAATGCCTGATTGCTCGCCAAGTTCTTCGTACAAAGCAATCGCACGGTGGTAATACTCCAATGCCTTCGGGTACTCCGAAAGCCGCAAGTGCGTATTCCCGATGCTTGTGGTAGCAGCGGCAACGCCGGAATGCTGGCCAAGCTCTTCATACAGCTTCAGCGATTCCTCCAGCAATGGCAACGCCGTGCGGTACTCACCCCTCCGCCAATGCACCACCCCTTGCTGGCGTAGTGCTGCGGCCTCGGCGGCCAATTCCCCCGCTTGTTTGGCTGCTGCCTGAGCTTCCTCGGCAACAGCAAGGCTCTCGGCGTAATGGCTTTGCTGCGCTAACTCCTGCGCAAGCTGGTTCAACGCACCGGCGCGCTCGGCGGGTGTGGCGGCTGCGGCTACGGCAGCACGGAGGTCTGTCAGGGTTGTCTCTGGATTCATGGAATTACTTGATTGAGAAAATAGGTCCGAAGCGTTCCCTTCCCTTTGATGGTTAGTTCGCCACGTTCTTCCAAGGTGATGGGGAGTTCGCCCCCGCGCCGCCGAAGCTCCTCGGCAAATTCCTCACTCACGTGAATCTTCCCTGCCTCCCCGTGGCTTTCCATTCGGCTCGCGGTGTTTACTGCGTCGCCCCACAGGTCGTATGCGAATTTCTTCTTTCCGATGATCCCTGCCACCACCTCCCCGCTGTGCAAGCCGATCCGTACTTGCAGCCGAACTCCATCGCCAAGTCCGCTGAAGCCTGCTACAACCTCCACCAACTCCATTGCCATTCGCGCCGCTGATTCTGCGTGGTCCTCGCGGCTCTCTGGCAATCCTGACACCGCCATGTACGCATCCCCAATCGTCTTGATCTTCTCCAACCCATACTTCTCCGCCAACTCGTCGAACTGGCTGAACAGCACGTCCAACCCCGTCACCAACTCCCGTGGCGTGACCCCTTGCGAGAGCACCGTAAATCCAACGATGTCGGCAAACAACACCGTCACCGACTCGAACGATTCGGCGATATGTTCCTCGCCCCGAACAACACGTTCGGCGATGGTTGGTGGAAGGATGTTGTGGAGGACTCGCTTGGTGGCCTCGGCATCGGCACGCTCGGCAGCCGTGCGTTTTTCCATCTCCGCAATCTGCCGTTGTTGCTCTACCTGGATTGCCTTCTTCTTGGCTTCCTCACTCTGGACTTCCTGGTAGAGTTCGTGGAATTTTTTGAAGTGGGTGAGGGCTTCCTCGAAACGGCCTTCTTGTTCGTAGAGGGTGGCTAAATCTTTGTGGGCTTCATAAAGCTGCTCTCTTGTTCCCAGCTCTTCGCCAAGGGTGATTGCTTGCTGGAGTAATTCCTCAGCTTTGGCGGGGTTGTAGCCAGCGAATGTTGTTTGGGAGTACAGTGAGCCAAGATTTCCGGTGATGCCAGCAACACCAAAGCGTTCGCCAAGCTCTTCGTACATGGAAAGCGCACGGGTGAAACACTCCAATGCCTTCGGGTACTCCGAAAGGTTCTGGTACGCATTGCCAATGTTCCCGGCAGCATTAGCAATGCCGACGCGATTCCCAACCTCTTCATGCAAGGCAAGCCCATCGAAGTAGTACTCCAATGCCTTCGCATAGTCCAAGAGGGAGGAATACACGTTCCCAATGTTCACGGTGACACTGGCAACACCGGAACGCTGACCAAGTTCTTCACGCAAGGCAAGCGCACGGCGGTAATACTCCAATGCTTTCGCGTAATCCGAGAGGGAGGAATACACGTTCCCAATGTTCACGGTGGCACTAGCAACACCGGAACGATCACCAAGCTCTTCATGCAAGGCAAGTGCTCGGCTGAAATACTCCAAGGCCTTCGGGTACTCCGAAAGGGAGTTGTACAGAAGTCCGATGTTGTTAGCAGCGCGAGCCGTACCCGGGTGATCGCCAAGCTCTTCAAACAGAGCAAGCGCACGACTGTGGTGCTCCAATGCTTCGGGATACTCCGCGAGCCTTGAGTACACACTTCCGATGTTCCCAGTGGCAAAGGCAATACCGGCACGATTGCCAAGTTCTTCATGCAGAACAAGTGCGCGGCTGTAATACTCCAACGCCTTCGGGTACTCCGAAAGATTCCAGTGTACACTCCCGATGCTGTTGGTGACACTGGCAACACCAGCACGATCGCCAAGTTCTTCAAACGCAGCACAAGCACGAGTGAAATACTCCAACGCTCTCGGATAATCCGAGAGGTTCCAGCACACACTCCCGATGTTGCTGGTGGCACGGGCAATGTCGGCACGATTACCAAGCCCTTCATACAGTTCCAGCGATTGTTCCAACACCAACAACGCCGTGCGGTAATCACCCTTGCGATAATGAACGCCCCCTTGCAGCCGCAATGCCTCCGCCTCGGCAGCTCCATCCCCTGATTCTTTGGCAAGGCTTTGAGCTTCCTTGGCAGCGGCAAGGCTTTCGGCATATTCTCCATGCCGATCTAATGCTTCGGCAAGTTGGTTCAACGCACCGGCGCGCTCGGTTTCGGTGGCCGCTGCGGCAACGGTGGCGCGGAGGGTTGTGAGGGTTGTTTCTTCGTTCATTTCGTTGAGTTGGAGAGAGTATGCAGGAAGCGCACGTTCGGCACCTGCAAGTTCGCAAATGGCGGCGAGGTGGGGAACGGATGCCGGCCACCGTTTTGCACTTTCGTGATGTTTCCCGCTGATGCTTGAGCTTGGCGCGGTTCTGCGTTATCTTGCTGGGGAACGTCGGCACGATTCTTCCTTTTCCAACCATCTATGCTCCCTTCTCGCCTTCTTCTCGTTCTGCTTGGAACCCTTCTCCCAACGGCTCTCTGGTCCCAAACCGGATCCATTGCCGGGCGGATTACCGACGCGGCCAACGGGCGCCCGCTTGGCTCGGTGACGGTGCGCGTGGTGGGGACCTACTACGGCGCAATCGCAAAGCGGGACGGAAACTACCAGATCAAGAACGTTGCCCCGGGAACGTACACCCTTGAGGTGTCGCTGATTGGATATGTGAAAATCCAACGGAATGGAGTTCGGGTGGACCCCAACCAGGAACTCACCCTTGATTTCAAACTCACCGAAACCTCACTCACCCTGGGCAAAGAGATCACCGTGATTGGGGAACGCCCGCTGATTGATGTTGAGCAAACACAAAGCGTCCGAAGGATTGGGCGGGAGCAGGTGGAGGCTTCGGTGGTGAAGGATATCACCGATGTGGTGACGCAGCAGCCCGGCGTGGTGGTGGCCAACGACGAAATCCATATCCGGGGCGGGCGAAGCTACGAGGCCGGATACCTGATTGACGGCGTTACGGCCCAGGACCCCCTTGCCGGAACAGGCTTCGGGTTGCAGCTTTCGGCGGCGGCGATTGAGGAGGTGGAGATCATCACCGGAGGGTTCAATGCCGAGTATGGCCAGGCAACCAGCGGAATCGTGAAGGTGCGGACAAAAGAAGGGGGAAGAACCTACAGCGGAAGCGGGAGCTTCCGGCGCGGCTACCTGCTGCACACGCGCAGCCCCCAAAACGGCGATGTTGGCCAAACCTTCGCCACCGATGTTGCCGAGTTTTCGCTGGGGGGCCCAATCCCGGGAACCGCCGCGCTGACCCAGAACGCTTCCCCCATCACCTTTTTCCTGAATGCCTACGGCGCGTGGACCGATGGCATCGCCCCGGAAGCGGCGCGCCCAACGGATCTGCGTTCATCGCTTTTCCCTTCCCCCCTGTTCACGCTGCGGCCCAACAACACCCTGAACGGCTTGGCGAAATTTGCTTGGAATGCCTCGCCAGAAATCAAGCTGACCTACTCCTTCAACGGCTCGGGAAGCGTCAGCCAAAACAGCCGGACGTTGCAGACCAATTTGGAGTATGTGGACCCCGAGCCAGGCTACCAATACCGATTCCAGAACAACCCGAACGGGGCAATCAGCTACAACAACCTTAACCTGATCCACACGTTTGGATTCCAGCACACGGTTTCGGCATCAACGCTCTACGAAGTGACGCTTAGCCGCTACTTTGCGCGGCTGCTGGCCGACGGAAACGGGCTGGATTACCCCGATTACACCGAGCCGCAGGACATCCCCGGCGTGCCGGCGGAATACTACGAAACCGGCGACACCAACCGGCTGGGCATGATCCCCGGCGATGGATTTTACGACACCGGCAACGGCGAAATCTGGCACGACCATTTCATTGACGATTGGGGAATCAAGGCGGAGCTGACGCACGTGCCAAGCGAGACGAACACCCTGAAGGCCGGGGCGGAACTTCACCTTCAGGAGATGCAGCTTGCCGACATCTACAAACCGTGGCTTGGTCCGTTGGGGCTGAACAACGACATCTACCACGTGAACCCGGCGGTGGGGGCGATGTACGTGCAAGATGCCGTGCAGTTCAAGGGGCTGGTGTTGAACGTTGGCCTGCGGTACGATTTCTGGTTCCCGGGCGCGCTTGCCGACGACGCAATCGAACAACAACTCCTGCCAACCATCACCAGCCAAACCGCCGCCGATTATCTGGACCACACGGTTGGGTTGTTTGGCCGCCGGATGAAAAGCCGAATCTCGCCACGGCTTGGGGTTTCCCACCCAATCACCAACGCCCAGATGCTTTTTTTCAGCTACGGCCATTTCACCAAGTGGCCGCCCGCAGTTGGTGTATGCCAAGCTGGACCCGCAGCAGGCCAGCAGCAGCTACCAAACCTACGGCAACCCAGACCTTGAGCCGGAGACCACCATCAGCTACGAGCTTGGGATCAAGAACCAGCTGACGGAGGACGACGCGCTGACGGTGAAGGTGTTCTACAACGACAAGTTCGACTACATCCAGCGGCGCAGCGTCGCCTACAGCGATCCCCGCTACGCCGGGCGTTCCTTCACCACCTACGCCAACGGCGACTACGCGCGGAATCGGGGGCTGGAGTTGGAGTATGAGAAACGGATTGGAAGATGGTTCACCGGGGGGGCGAACCTTACCTACTCGCTCACCACCGGAAAAAGCCGCAGCGAGAATCCGTTCAACGCGGCGTTGGGGGGAAGCGAGGAGACGCTTCGGGAGGATTACATGCCGTGGGACAAGCCGCTGCAGGGGCGGGCGTTCGCAATCTTCAACGCCGCGCCTGCCGACGCTCCGTTTGGGATTGCGTGGCTTGGGAACAGCCAGCTGTCGGCCGATCTCAACATCGGATCGGGGAAGCGGTACACCCCGGCACTCTTCACCGGCGACACGCTGGCCAACGGGCGTCCGGTGTACAGCAGCGACGGCATCACCTACTACAGCGCGATTGCCCAGCTGAAATGGTGGATTAACCTGAAGGCGCGGAAGTTCTTCCAGATTGGAACGGCGCGGCTGACGGTATCGGTTGAGGTGGAGAATCTTCTGGACGTTTTGAACAGCGAGATCATCAACCCCGCAACCGGGCGCGCTTGGGAGCATGGCGACCCAACTCCGCTTGGGTGGAACGACCCAATCTACCCGGACCTGCAAGCCCCGCTTGACCCCTACCCCAACAACCCTGCTCGATACTCGAACCGCAGGAATGTGCGCGTTGGAATGGAGGTGAAATTTTAGCAAGCCGATAGCCCAACAGCGGGGGCGTAACCAACTCCATCATGGCGGGGTCCACAGAATACCCGTGGCGGCAATTCAACCCGCCGCCGCGCAACGGTGACGAACCCGCACCTTTTGCGAGACCGCTCCAAACGGAAGCGGATACGGAAAGGGGAACAAGAGAGAGATGATGGAGATGATGACCATGAACAAGAATCGTTTTGCCGTTCGCATTGCTTGCTTGCTGCTGGCAGCGGCCGTTGGATATTTCACGAACCAGGCGTTGCTCCCGTTTGCCGACCGGTACATCGGCACCAGCCACCAGCTGACGATGCAGCTTCAACAGGTCCAAAGTGAGGAGCGATTGGTGGAATTCTGCTACCAGCTCCACTCGCTGGAAGGGGTGACGGGGGTCAGCTACCAGAACTACAGCGCGCTTGAGCGCACAGCCACCGTGCGGGTGTTCTACAACCCAGCGCACACCACCCCGCGAATGCTGCGGGTGTTCCTGCAACACAGCGAACTCCTGATCGGAAAACCACTAAGCGCGTAAGGCCAGTCCCATGAAAAGAGCCGCCCCGGCAAATCGGGGCGGCTCTTTTTGTTTTTTTCCGAACCCTCACGCAACAGTCCCCCTCCCACGGAGGGGGTCCTGATAGGGGCGGGGTCGGGGGCAAGCAGCGACCAGCGAGGGGGTGTGATGATCCGGGAAACTTCTGATCCTGAAATGCGGGGAAGCACACGCCGAAGGCTAAAGACCTTCGGCTACCCGGCAGAAAAGCACCGCTCGGTTTTCCTCCGAACCATCACGCAACAGTCCCCCTCCCTCGGAGGGGTGCCCGATAGGGCGGGGTGGGTTCGGGGCAAGCAGCGACCAGCGAGGGGGTGTGATGATCCGGGAAACTTCTGATCCTGAAATGCGGGGAAGCACACGCCGAAGGCTAAAGACCTTTTATCAATCCCGACGGAGGTCGGGACGGCTACCCGGCGGGGGAAGCACCGCTCGGTTTTCCTCCGGACCCTCACGCAACAGTCCCCCTCCCTCGGAGGGGTGCCCGATAGGGCGGGGTGGGTTCGGGGCAAGCAGCGACCGGCGAGGGGGTGTGATGACCCGGGAAACTTCTGATCCTGAAATGCGGGGAAGCACACGCCGAAGGCTAAAGACCTTTTATCAATCCCGACGGAGCAGGCGCCGAAGGCTAAAGACCTTCGGCTACCCGGCGGAGGGAACACCGCTTGATCCCCAACCCCCCCCCCCACCCCCAAAAGGGGGAGCGGCGCAGGGAGCCAGCGCGCAAAACAAGGCGCAAGGCAAGGGCCTATGCTTGGTCACATTGCTGCATATATTCCTGCGCCCCGCTCTGGGTAGCGTTCGTAGATATGCTCGAACACCGCAGTGCATTTTGTGTTGTACAGCTCCGGCGTGTAGGCTGGCGGCAGCCCGTCATCCAGCATCTTTTGGATGGTGTTGGCCATCTCTGCCCGCGCTTGCTGCTTCTGCCGCCAATTCAGCACCAGCAGGTCCTTCAGCCGCGCAAGCAGCTCGCGGGCCACTTGCTTCACTGCGGTTCGCTCCTTCGCGGTTAGCGCGGGGGCCGGGCGGGTTAGGATGTCAAACATCGCCAACTCCTCCTCGGTCATCGCTTCGCGCACGTGGCGTTCTTGCTCGGTGTTTAGGCTGTTGCTGAACTTCAGCAACTCCTCGAACAATCCCTCAATGCTGCGGCTGCCGTTGTTGTAGCTTTCAATCAGTTCCTTGAACTTCTCGGTAAAGTCAGTGCGGGTGGGGTTTACCTCCATCATCCGCTCTAGCTTCGCACGAATGGCCGCCTTCAGCCTTTCAAGATCAATGTTCTTCTGCTTGGACTCCCCAAATCGCTTCGCCAACGCCTCGAAATTGATGTTCGAAATATTCAGCGGGGCCGGCCCCTGTTCGCGGATTTCATGGCCGATGATGGAGTTATCAAGCACAATGTTCAGCCGCTCCATCACTGCCGAAATATCGGGCGGGTTTGGGTTCAGATGGGCGCGGATGGCATCGGCCAACGTGCGCAACAACGCCACATGGCCCGCAAACTCCACCACAATCGGGTCCGGCTTCACCGCATCGTAGAGCTTGCGGACGTTCTGCTCGTGCGCAAAAAAATCGCTCCGGACGTCGTCCGGGGCAATCAGCGCGTTCACCCCATCGCCAACGCTCGATAACCGCTCAGGGCTTCCGTTCCCCAACGCCACAATCTCATCAAGCTGCACGCCATGGTGCGCGCAGAACCTGGCGGCCCCAGCAATCGCCGCACGAAGCTCCATCACCAGCTCCTGCTTGTCGCGGGCGGGTGGCTCGCTTCCGGTCCCACCGCCGGGGCCGTAAATGGCCATTGCCTGTTCCAACGAAGCAAACACGTTGGCGTAGTCAACAATGGTTCCGCTGTGCTTGTCCGGGAACACCCGGTTGGCGCGCGCCATTGTTTGGATTAGCGTGTGGTTCCGCATCGGCTTGTCCAGGTACAGGGTCGAGCAGCTGGGAACATCAAACCCGGTTAGCCACATGGCGCAAACGAACACAAGCCGCAAGGGGTCGGCGGTGTCCTTGAACCGTTCATCCAAGCCCGGCTGCGATTCGTTCATCCGCCTGCGGTGCGGTTCAATATCCAGCCCCAACGCCTGCATCTGCGCGATTTCATTCTGCCCGGGCGAAACCACCACCGCCATGTCGGTTGTGGCCAGCAGGTCCAGCCGCTGCTTCAATTCTTTCACCCGCTCATCCTGTTCCGGTGGCTGCCGGGTTCCGGCGTTCTGCGGCTGGTAGATTAGCCGCCCCAACTCCCTTTCCGTTCGCTCCTTCTCCTGGTTCCAGCATTCCCTCACTTTGTTGAACATCCGGAGCGTGGTGGCTTTGTCAATGGAGATCACCATTGCCTTGCCGATGAAGCCGCGCCCCAAAAAGTGCCGGACGATGTCGCTGGCAATCGCCTGCAGGCGGTCGTCGCGGGTGATAAGGTGATACTGCTTCCCCAGCACCCGCTCCAGCTTCGCCTCCTGCTCGGCATCCAGCCCGGCTTCCTCAATCACGCGGTACACATCCTCGTTCAGGTTGGGATTGGTAAGCTGAAGCTCCGGCGTGCGGTTCTGGTAGTACAGCGGAACCGTCGCGCCGTCCTGGACCGATTGCTGGAAATCGTAGATGGAAACGTAGTCGCCGAACACCTCGCGCGTTTGCTCCTCGCCAGCAATCAACGGGGTTCCGGTGAAGGCAAAGAACATTGCCCTGGGGAGCGCGGCGCGCATGTTCAGCGCAAGCGTGGCGTACTGGCTGCGGTGGGCTTCGTCGGTAAGCACCATCACGTCGGCGCGGTCGCACAGCAGCTCGGGCGTTTGGAACTTCTGGACCAACGTGAAAATGTACCGGTGGTTCCCCCGCAGAAGCTCCCGCAAATGCGCCCCGCTTGCGGCGTGGCACTGCTCCCCCTCGCTTTGGCTTACCGCCCCAACCGCTTTGAAGGTTGTGGCAATCTGCTCGTCCAGCTCCTTGCGGTCCGTGACGATCACAAAGGTCCAATTGCCGGCCTGCTTCCGAAGCACTTTCTGGGCAAAGAAGACCATCGAAAAACTTTTGCCGCTCCCCGGCGTTTGCCAAAACACCCCCCCGCGCTCGTGGCCAAGCTGGCGCGCCGCCAGCATCGAGGCAATGGCGTTGTTCACCCCAAGGTATTGGTGGTTCTGGGCGATGATCTTTGCCAGCCCCGCCTTGTGCTGGCTGAACAGGGTGAAGTTCTCCACCAAATCAAGCAGCCGCTTGGGCGCGCAAACGCCGCGCAGCAACACCTCCAGCGACACACGCCGCGGTTCGTCCTCCCGCTCGGCCCGTTTCCACTCCCGCCAATGTTCCCACTTGGCCGTAAGCGAGCCGATGCGGCTGTCGGTTCCGTTGCTGGCAATCAGGAAGGCGTTGTACCAAAACAGCGCGGGGATCTGCGCCTTGTAGTGGGTAAGGTTGTCGTCGAAGGCGGTGCGGGCCGGAACGCCGACGTTCTTCAGTTCGGCCACCACAAACGGAAGGCCGTTGACAAAGCCAACAAGGTCGGGGCGGCAGGGATAAAGGCTTCCAACAATCGTCAGCTGGCTTACCAGCAGGAAGTCGTTCTGGGCCGGGTCCTCCCAATCCACCACGCGAAGCCGCTCGTTCCGCTGGCCCCCTTCTTCGTGGTTCGGGACCGAGACCTCCACCCCGTGCTTCAGCATCTCGTAGATTTCGCGGTTGGCGGCCTCAAGGCTCATTGCCGAGCGGTCGCGGGTTAGCTGCTCGATGGCGGCGGCAATTCCTTCTGGGGGAATGGTTGGGTTGAACCGCTCCAGCGCGGCGCGAAGCCGCCCGGCCAGCACCACCTCCCCTTTTGTTTCGCGCCCCAACGTGCCGCCCGGGCCCAGCGTTTCCTGCCGTGCCGAAATGGTGCGCCACCCCAGCGCGCCAAACATTGCAATCGCCGGCTGCTCAACCAGTTGGTCCTCGGTGTAGGGGCGTGATCTCATATGGCGTTGCTTGGTTGGATGTTGGTAGCAAAGACGTTGCCCAGCAGCGTGCTGAACAATTGCGGCATTGGGCCAAGCCGTTGCAAGCGGCTGTTCTGGGTTGTTTGGGAAGGCAATGGAATACTCTTCGCCATTGGCTACTCCTCCCCCTCCCCCACCTCTATTTGCCCCGACAACAACCGCGGCAACAATACGTTCCGCGTGCGACGAAGGGTTTGGATATGTTTTGTCAGATTAATGATTTGCAAGTGCACTGGCTCTACAAGAGCTTCAAAAGATTTGCGCATTTGTTTAGGCGGTAGCGCAAGAAAAACTTGATCCAATGCAGAACGCTTAATGTGGTGCATAGTGGCACCAATGCTTAATGCGCGAAACTGAGGCATGGATTCTTTCAAGGCATGGAAGCAATATGAGAGAGAAATAGCATCAAACGGCACAACATTAAACAAGTGCTGGTTAAGCAATCCTTGCCCGCCCGCCCATAAATAGGTATCAAGATCAGCCGACCATGAAAAAAGTACACAGCCATCGCTAATTCGATACTTCTCTGGGATTCCCTCTCCAGAATTACGTGGCGTATCAGCAGTTATCCCCGCCTTTAACTCTTTGATCTTGATAATAGGTAATCCATCAGCACTCCAATCACGAGGCTTGAAAGCATACCCATTGATATAATGGGCAATTGCAGAAAAAGCCCTTACCTCCCACCCCTCCGGAATCTCCCCCAGTGGGGAGTTGACGCGGGGGTGGCCCTCGTGGCCTGGGAAGCGAAAATGCACGAACCACTCCCGATAAAGCCCACGCGCCATGTTCTCCAAGATGCTGATCCGCCGCTGGCAGTTCTCAATCAAGTCGTCGTAGGCTGAAAGGATTCCGGCAATCCGCTTTTGTGTGGGGAGAGGGGGCCATAGAACAGGAATCGGGTGTATATGGTTGCGGTTAAGCGACGGATTTGATGCTCCCACATCAAGGCGTTTAAAGTCCATCGTTTGAAGGAAGTAATACGCAAATTTTGGATCATTCCCATGGAAATCCTTGACATAAAGAGTTGTGCTGTGTGGCCAATAATCCCCATCTGAGAAGAAAACTGTACCAAGCGATCCTTTACGGCCAATAATGACACCTGGACCACGAACCTTAAAATTTGTGTGTGAAGATTTTGCTCCAGATGATGAAATAACAGGAAATGGGCCATCTGATTGCTCATTTTTTGTGATATCAAAACCGCGCTGAAAAGTCAACACATTACCAAGCAATATTGTTTGCCAAGCCATTGTTATTCCATTCTCTCCTCCCCCCTTCCCATTTTTAGCACTATCAGCAGTTGGGGTATTGCGTTTTTTTGTCATGGTGGAAGTGTGTGGTTGGTTCATGCTTTGGGTTGCAGGAGCATTGCGACGTTGGCGGCAATGGTTTCTTCCAACGTTCGGGCTTGTGCGTTCAGGGTTTCCAGTTCTTCGTTCAGGGTTTCCAGTTGTTCGGTAAAGTCTTCATCGGTTAGTTCTTCGCCTGGGGCAACGCCCACGTAGCGGCCGGGGTTCAGGGACCAGCCTTGGGCTTCTATCTGGGCAATGGTTGCGGCTTTGCAAAGGCCGGGAACGTCGGCATAGGCTGGGCGTTTGCCGAACACCTCCTTCAGCTTGGCTTCGGCTTCGGCCCCGCCAAGCGTCAGGTCCAGGGCTTCGCCACGGTACAGCCGGACGATGTTGGCAATAAACCCGATTTGCCCCGGGGTCCAATCGCGGTGAGCGCGGTCCACTTGGCGGTAGATATGGCGGGCATCAATGAACAGGACGGTATCGGCTCGCAAGGTTTGGGCTTTCCTTTTATCAAGGAACCAAAGGGTGCAGGGAAGGGTGACGGTGTAGAACATATTGGGGCCAACGGCAACCATCACATCCACCCCGCACGATTGGACCAACTGCTGGCGAAGGTCTTGCTCGGAGGCGCGGGCATCGGATGCGGAGTTTGCCATCACGAATCCGGCGCGCCCGTTGGGGTTCAGCGCGGAGTAGAAGAGTTGGATCCAGAGGTAGTTGGCGTTATCGGTGCGGGGCAACCCGAAGGGGTATCGCCGGCCCGCGCCAACCACATCCTTCAGCCGCTCCTTGTCCACGGCGTTGACGTTGAAGGGTGGGTTGGCCAGGATGAAATCGAACTGGTTGGTGGCGATGTGGGGGTCGTCGTAGTAGCTGTTGATGTTGCCGCCGTGGCGGATGTCCCCTTCCAGGCCATGGATGGCAAGGTTCATGCGGCAAAGGCGCCCGGTTTCGTCGGTTTTTTCAACGCCGAAAATGGCAAGTTCGCGGCCTGGGTTTTTCTGGTGTTCGGCAACGAAGCGTGCGGATTGGACGAACATCCCACCGGCACCGCAAGCGGGATCAAGGATTTTTCCGTGGAACGGCTCGATCACCTCGGTCAGCAACCGGACGATGGTGCTTGGGGTGTAGAACTCGCCCCCTTTTTGCCCTTCGGTGCGTGCGAATTCGCCCAGGAAATATTCGTAGATGCGCCCGAAGGCATCGTAATCAACGGTGGCGGGGATTTCGGAGATTTTTTTCAGGAGTTCTTTCAGCAACCTGCTGGTGAAGAGGTTGTAGGTTTTTGGGAGGACCCCGGCAAGTTGTGGGTTGTGTTGTTCAATCTGGCGCATGGCGGCGTTGACCGCTGTGCCAATGTCGGCTCCTTCGGGAAGTTCCAGCAAGTGCTGGTAGCGTGCCTGTGGGCTTAGATAGAGTATGCCAGCGGAATGGTAGGCTTGGGGGTTTTGCGATTGGTCGCCGCGCCGTGGGCTTTTGGGGGCGGCTTGCAGTTCTTGGTGTTTTGGCGCAAAGCGTGCTTCGGCAAAGCGGAGGAAGATTAGGCCAAGGATGGGGCCGGAGTATTCTTGGGATTTCAGTCCGGAGTTCGCGCGGAACTGGTCGGCAGCGTCCCACAAGCGTTTTTCCAGGGTGGCAGTGTTGGTGTCTTTTTCGGAAGAGGCAATCCAGTGCATAGAAGAATCGGGAGTAGCGTTAGGAGGTTGTGGCGGGTTATGATCTGGGCTTCCGTCACAGTTGGCGTAAATATAGCGAGGTGAGTGGTTCCTCCGACCCCTCACAAGTAGTCCCCCTCCCACGGAGGGGTGCCCGACAGGGCGGGGTGGGTTCGGGGCGAAGACACAAACAGCGGTGATTGCTGTTGCTCCCAGAATCCGATGATTCTGATATCTGCTGATCCTGAGCAGACGCCGAAGGCTAAAGACCTTCGGCTACCCCCCAGCCCCCTCCCAAGAGGGGGAGCAACGCATGGGGCCAGCACGCAAAACAAGGCGCAAGTCCACCCGAGTTTCCTCCGAACCCTCGCAAGTAGTCCCCCTCCTCGGAGGGGTGCCCGATAGGGCGGGGTGGGTTCGGGGCGAAGACGCAAACAGCGGTGATTGCTGTTGTTCCCAGAATCCGATGATTCTGATATCTGCTGATCCTGAGCAGGCGCCGAAGGCTAAAGACCTTCGGCTACCCCCCAGCCCCCTCCCAAGAGGGGGAGCCGCGCATGGGGCCAACACGCAAAACAAGGCGCAAGTCCACCCGAGTTTCCTCCGAACCCTCGCAAGTAGTCCCCCTCCTCGGAGGGGTGCCCGATAGGGCGGAGTGGGTTCGGGGCAAAGACGCAAACAGCGGTGATTGCTGTTGCTCCCAGAATCCGATGATTCTGATATCTGCTGATCCTGAGATTTGGAGAGTAGCAGCGGTTTCGCCGGTGTCCCCAACCCACCCCCCAGCCCCCTCCCAAGAGGGGGAGCAACGCATGGAGCCAGCGCGAAAAACGGGGTGGCTACCGCATCACCACCAACTTCTCGATAACCTCTTGGGTGGCGGTTCCGTCGCCGATGCGGACGCGGTAGTAATAGACCCCGTTGGCAAGGCGGTCGCCGTCGGCATCTAAGCCGTCCCACTCCACTTTGTTGAAGCCGGTTTTCAGCGTGGCCGGGTCAATCTGGATCGTCTTGATCTTCCGCCCCCCAACGGTGAACACCCCAATCTCCCCTTCGGTCGGCGGATTCTCTCCACCCACCATAAAGGTGAACGTCGTCTTGCCGGCAAACGGGTTCGGAAGGTTGGCAACGTGGCGCACGGTCAAGTTCTGCTCCACGTAGAAAATGATGATGTCCCCCTCCTGCTTGTTTCCGGTTGCGTCGGTCAGCACCACTTTCATGGAGTGCTCGCCCGGGGCAAGTTTGGCTGGCGGAGTGTAGAAAAGGCTTGCCCGATGGTTGTCGCCGGTTTTGGCAAACGTCTCCCAGCGTGCGCCAGCTTGGCGTGCGTCAATCTTATCAATGTCCAGATAGATCACCACCGAAACCACGCTGTCCAGCTTCAAGATGGAGTTATCCAGCATCCGCACCTCGAACTCCGGAATCGGGCGGACGATGTCGCCATCCATCAAGCGGTTGCGGTCGGCATAGATTACCAGATCGGGCCGCGTGGAGTCAATGCCGATGCGCAGGCTTCCCCCCTGCACGTTGTTCTGCGAGTATGGCTCGGCGGGGAGATCGCTGGGGTTCACAATGGCGGTGAACTGCTGCTCCTTCTTCAATTTTTCGGTGCCAATCCGCAGCCCCATCGCTGCCGAATCCAACGGAGCCAGCGCGCCAATCCAAAGGGAATCTTCCATTGCCGTCCCGCTTTCCAACTGCCGCCACAGCAGCACCGGAACGTCCCGCGCCGGATAGACCCGCGACAAGTTCACAACGCTTGCGTTGGCAACCGCAGGGAACCCTTGCAGGACCGAGTCGGGAGCAATCCGGAACGTGGATGGAGTGATTGCCAACTCCGGCGAGGGATCGAACGCAATGGCGATGGAGCGAAGCCGCTGCGCGCTATCCTGGCCGAAACTGGACGAAGCCTCCAGCCGAGGATAGGTCGCAACGTCCACCCCGGAAAGATCAATCAGGGATTGGCTGGAACGGAGAAGCGTGTCGCGGCGGCCATCGCGGCGCAGGCCGTAGATCACCGTCTGCACCGGGGGACCGGCAACATCCACCCTTGCCGATTTCCACGCGGTGGCGGGGCCAACGGTTGGGAAGGTCACGCTTCCGCGAGGGATCAGCACCAACGTGTCGAGCAGGGTCAGGCGGTAGGGCGGTTTCACCCCGGCTTTCCGAAGCGAGTCGGCGTTGCTCCACACCTCGCGGAAACGTTCGGCGGGTATCCCTTTTCCGCCAATCATGGCGTACGATTCTTCGTTCAAAAACCGCCCGGCCACGCGGCTTCCCAGCATCAGCAACGCCTCGCGAAGGAAGTCGCTCTCCCCCTGCTCCACCGCCTTGTCGTACAGCTGGTGGCCAAAAACAACCAGCACCAACTCCCCCGCCTGAACCGTGTCGCGGACGAAGTCGCGGAAGTTGCGGAACGCCTGGCGGTCGGTGTTGAAATCGTACACCCGCTTGGCTTTTGGGGTGATGTCGTTCGGGGGAAGCACCAGAACATGGACGCCATCCAGCGGCAGCGGCGCGTAGTCAATGCCCGGGTTTTCCCCAATCCTCATCTCCACAATTTTGGTGTCGGGGATGCGGGTGCTTCCCTCGATGAACAGCTGCCCCATGGAATAGAGCTTGATGGGGACGGGAAGAAGCGCCGGCCCGATTCCCCGTTCGTCCACCGCCACGCTGGCAATCTGTGCTTCCTGAAGTTGATGTTTTCCGCGAAGCACGAACTCCTCTTTTCCATCGGGGCCGCCATCGGCTTGCAGCGTGAACGACTCAACCAACGGGAAGAGTGCCGCCGCCGCCGTGTCCCCCACCGATGAGTACGCCCGCCACCAGTACGTGGTCGCGCCGCGGTGGCTTTGCGGGATGCTGAAGGTCCACGTTGTGGTTAGTTCCTCAAGCTGCATCGTTCCAACATCGCTGTTGGTGAATGGAGTTTGGAACAGCGGCGTGGTGTCCACAGCAATGATTGCGCCGGGTCCGCTTGGGGGATTCAGCAGCCGGATCACCACCGTGTCGGCATTGGCAACGCGCCCGTAGGGAAGCGGCTCGATCGGCAGCGGTTGGCTTCCGCGAATCCGCAGCCGAAGCGTCAGCACGTTGTCGTCGCGGTAGGAATCGGCGAACTTCCGTTCGGGGTCAATCTCAATCCGGATGGTGTACTCCCCGGGCTTGCCGCTGATTGGCAAGGTGAGCATGGCATCGGTGAAGTAGCAAATGCCATCCAACGGGAGCGTTGCCCGTTGCTCGTTCCCCACGCGATCCACAATGGTGGCCACCACCGTCACTGCCGAATCAGGGTTGCCGGTTGGCTGAACCGGCAGCCCAAAATCCCACAACCGCACCCGCACCTGCACCGCCGTGTCGCCAATGGTTGGCGTGCGGTCGCTTAGGTTGGTGATGGTGGCGATGTTGCTCCGCTCGCGCACCGCCAGCTCGGGGGTGTTGCGTGCGGCAACCTGCATGGCGGGGTCGCCAAGAAGGCAGTACATCAGCAAGTGGTTGCGCGCGGGGACGTTGGCGAAGTACCAGAAGTCGGTCACGTCGCCAACAAGGCTGGTGAACATTCCCCACTTGGTATCGGTCAGGATTTGGCCAATGGTCCGCTGGTGCTGCGCGGCGATATGGGCAACAAAGCCTTGTTTCAGGATTCTGTCAACGTCGGTGTAGCTGTAGCTGGTCCCGCCGATTGCCGCCACCGCGCCCGTGTGCGAGGTGACGAACCGCTCGTTCCGGTTGACCAAGCCAGGCTCGGCATAGGCCCCGGTTTGGCAGGAGTAGGTGGTTAGAACAAAGTAGCGATTGCCAATGTTAAGGTCCTCGGGGTATCCAAAATTGAGGTCGAAGATATCCACCGCGCCGTGGCCGCTGAAGGTCACCCACAAGGTCCCTTCGTTGATTTCCGAGCGTGCCCAATCGGCATCAAGATCGTCGGGATAGACCAGGCGATCATCGGGTGAGGTCCGCACCACCATTCCGGTATCGCCGCAGAATTCTGGGGCAAGAACAAACGTGGTGGCAATCTCCTCGTGAAGATCCTTGAAGGTGCTGCGTTGCAAGGCATCGCCGCCGCCGGCCAAGAAAACAAAGCGTTTGTTCCAGGCATCGGGGGGAAGATTTTCGTACTCGACAATCTTCCGCACCATGTTGCTGGCCTCGGCAGCAGTTCGCACGGGGAAACGCCCGATGTAATAATCGGAGGCTTGTGAGGTGTCGCCGATTTTCACCGTCAGCAGGTAATCGCTAACGGGAACGCCCAGGCTTGGCACGTAGTCAATCATGGTGGAGTTGGCGGCCTTGAACATCGGGTCCCAGGAGGCATCCCCCACCAGCAGGACGTAGAGTGGCTTCGGCTGCGCCCACGATTGGCTGGCGTAATGGAGGAACCGGCGGAGCGCATAGCCCGATTTTATGCCGTCGTTGAACTCATCATACACCGTCTCCACATCCACCACGCGCACATTCAGCCCGTTCCGTTGGCGGCGGTAGTTGGCAAGCTCCTCGCTGGCCTGGCGGAAGGCTTTGTGGGTGATAATCAGCATATCGGCCTGGTTGGTTTCGGCAACCAGTTCATCCTTCGGGTGCCAACGGAGCAGCGGCGTTGCGGGGCTGTCGAAGATGAATTCCTCCCCCGCTTCCCCAACAAGCGTGGCGGTTGCTTGCCACGTCAGCCCCGGGAAGGTGCTGTTTTCCGGCATTGGGAAGAAGGCGTTGAAAGTAATGCCCCTGTTGTTGTCGAAATCCGTTTTCATCAGCTCCTGGGCCGATGCGGGATTTCCCTTAATGGCAACAAAGGACCAACCGGTGTTGGTCATGTCGTAGTTATCAATGCTGCGGCTTCCTAAGGCTTTGAACGCAGCGCGGAGGTCGTTGGGGAACTCGTAGCTGTAGCCGCCACCGTTGGAAAAACCGGCAACAATGAAGTTCCCATTGCTGGCACTCCCCAAAAACTCAATGGCGCGCTGATACTCCGCTTTGGACTTCCCCAAGTCGAACGTCTGGAACCACGACCGGCGAAGGACTGCGCCGCTGTTGGCATCAATCTCGGCAATGTGGATGCCGGACTCCCACGCGCCCGCGCCCAAAACAGTGTCGCCATACTCGGCGTGCCACTGCGGGTTTACGCGCTCTGGAACCGGGAAATGGCGGGAGGTAAAGCGGAACAGGACCCCACGCTGTGCGTTGGTGATTGCGGCCCTTCCCTTTGCCGAAGCGGCCACGGTTGGCCGGTTCTTGAACCCACCCACCACCACGCGCAGCGGCTTCCCCGACTCGGGAATCACCACGCGCGCGCTCCCCCCGGATGACGTTGGCAACCACTTTCCGCTGATCTCGAAATAGTCAATCTTCACCGAGTTGGGAACGCTTCCCGAAGGAGCCCCCGGCTCGATCCGCAACGTGTTTCGCCCGTTGAACAGGTAGCTGGAAGGGATGGAGAATCGGAAGGTGACATCGCCGGTGTCGTTGGTCAGGACGGTGTCGCCAACGGTGGCGTATCCATTCAGCACAAACTTCAAGGGGTGGTCGGTGAAGTTGATTCCGGCAAGGCGGATGCTGAAGGTGAAACGCCCGTTGTGCTCGTAGTATGGATAGCAGGTGAACGGAAGCTCCACCGCCCCTCCGTTGTTGGTGTAGGTGACATCGGTCCAGTACCACCGCTCGTTCTGCACACGCTCGTTGACGTGAAGGGTCAGTACATCAATCCCGTTGACCTTCATCCCCCCAAAGTATTCGTTATCCTCCTCAAAATGGAGTGTGGAGTCAACGAACTGAAGCTGATCATCGGTGGCGGAGGGGCTGATGGTTTGGATGCGCGGCTGGGCGGCCCCGCCACCATTCCACCGAAGCACGTAGGCGTTGGTGTCGGTGGTTTCGTCGAAGTAGAAACCTTCTGGGGATTGGTTGCGGCGTGCGGTGAATTCAATCCGGTCGTTGGGGTCGAAACGACCATCGTTTCCCGCGTCGTCCACGAACATCGGGATGCTTGTGGTGCGGTTGGCCAGCCGAAGATCCGCAATGTTTTTGCCGATAATCGCCCCGCCACCAGCTGCAGAAATTTCGGCTCCGGTGATGGAGTACCACCCATCGGTTGGGGTTTGCAGGACCATTGCCTCCCCCATTCCGCCGGTAATCGTTACGGCGGCTTGCAGCGCCGCGCCTTGCTTCGGTTCGGCACCGCGCCAGCGTTTGGCTTGCTGGTAGTTGAGCAAGGTTTGCTGCAAGGTCTGTTCGTAGTCGGGGTTCTCGCGGTATTCCCCCGCTCCTTCTTTTCCGTAGCCCCCGGCCCTGCGCCAGCGGACGGCAACGGTAAGGCTTGGCTCAACAATCAGGCGGTTCCCCTCGGTGCTGAGCGGGTGCAGGATCACCTCCACCATTCGCACCCCACGCCGCACGTATGGCTGGCCAAGCCGTGCACGCTGGGATTGCGGTTTCAGGAAGGGCAACGGGGCTGGAAGAAGAAGGGTATCGCGGCGGCTGGGGGGATCGGGAAGAACCTGCAGGTCCACGGCATCGAACGGGATTGCGATGGTGGCACGCACGGCCGGCAGCCGGCTGCTATCGCCCGGGAAAGCGTTTGCAAGGGCGTTGTGGGCAATCCCCACGTTGGTTCCATTCGCCAGAACGGTGGCCGTAAGGTTCGCCATTTGCAGGGTGACACCTCCATCATCAGCGCGGAGCAACCGGACGGAAGCCGGGGCTGGTTGCTGCTGGGCAATGCCACGGTTGCCAAGCCCTCCAATCAAGAGCAGGAGAAGGAAGCAAAGGGGACGCAAGGATAGTTGAGCCATGATTGAAGCATTCAAGCATTTTGGGAACCAGGTCGGCCCGAAGATCGGATATTGGCAACAGGGAAGTCAAGACCCTGCGGCGGTAGCATTGCTGACGGGCAAGCCAAGCCGAACAGTGTGATTGCCATGATTGCCGGAAAGGAATCGGCGGGGCTTCCAGGCGCCGGGCAAGTAGGAGGTCATCACCATGATGAAGGGGTAAAGTTGTTGCAGCCGTTCGGCAAACACCGGGGTAAACAGCCCAGAGAATATCAGGATAACCGTGCTGGAATAAAGCCACAAGGCAACGAACCGGTGGAACGGTTGGGTGGCAGCCTTCACGGTCCGGCGGTGCATGGCAACCATTGCCGAAAGGATCCAAATCCAAGCGATCAACCCAACAATTCCGCCCCGCAGCCAGACGTAGAGGTAGGCGTTATGGGGGACAAGCTGGCTGATGTTTTCATATTCCAGGATCGTGTGGTTCTTAATTTTCTCGCCATACCGATAGCCGTACCACGGGTTTTCCATCAGCATCGCGGAAAGGTTATAGACCTCAATGGCGCGGTAGGCCGACGACCCTTCTTTCCCGGGTTCAGCAATGCCGGAAATTCTTGCCACAAAGCTATCCACTCCAATTCCCACCACCCCAACCATAAACAGCACCAGGGTGGCAACCACAACCTTTTTGGCTGCCTGCCGTTCGCGGCGGTTCATGGCAATCATCACCACACCAATGGCAATGAACACTCCGATAAGATAGCTGCGGCGAAGGCACATCATGAACATAATTCCGGTGAACGGAAGGGTGACAAGCAGGGTGCTACGGATCCGCCGGTAAAAAGAATCGTCCGCCGGCTTAACGGCATAAGCAGCAATGGTCCCCACAACCATCAGCGCAAGGATCATGGCATCCCCCCATCCGGTAAGCAAGCCCCAAAGAACGCCAACGTTCAGATAAATCACGCCTGCTTCAAAAGATTTATAGAACCCGCCAATCATCAATATCCAGGCCATAAGGTAAAGGTCATCCGGCTCGAATACTATCAACCACATAAAAAAGCAGAACACCGTTAAAGGCACCGCAAACACCTCCCACGAAAAACGGAATGCTTGTTCAACAACAAACATCCGCACCATGGGAATGATTCCGCAAAAGATTCCGAACGTCAGCACCGGCCTTGAGAGCGGGCTGCGGTAAACAGTCAGATGCCCACGCATTAGCCGCCGAATAATGGCAAAAAATGGGATGGCAAGCATCAGAATATCTAACAAGCCAAACCTTCCCCCGATAATCGGATTAAAAATGGGGAGCAAAAGAGGTGAGAAGTTATCGGGGCGGGTTTCGTAGTGAAGGATAAATACCGATAAAAATATAACCGCAAGGCCGCAAGGGTCACCAGCATGGAACAGCCACCGCTGAAGCGGCGGCCACAGTGGCGCAATCGGTTGGCGCAGTATCGTCTGTTTTAATGGCAAGGTAGATAGCGTTATCGTAAGCGGCGGCTTGTTACCTGCTCCAGCATCTGGACCACAGCAGTGGCAAAGGCCGCCATGCTAAATCGGCGCATGGCGCGTTCTTTTCCGCGTTTTCCCTGTTGTTGGGCTGTTGTTGGATTATCCAGAAATCGGTTCATCGTGGCCAGCAGATCGCCCACATCACCTGCCTGAAAAATATACCCTGCATCCCCAATCACCTCCGGAATTCCCCCGCTATTGCTGGCGATGATTGGCGTTTCCATCAGCATGGCCTCAACGTTTACGCGTCCGAACTGTTCATCAATTTCGGTCCGGCTGGGAAGCACCATTGCGTCGGAAGCGGCGATGTAGGAAGGCATTTCTTCCTGCGGAACCACATCACGAAATTCCACGCCAGAAAGATGGAGCGACTGCACTTGCTGGCGTAAAGCCGATTCATAATCCCCCCTTCCCACAATTAACAGCCGTAGCCGCTGCCCGGGACGTTGGTGGCATAATTGCGCAAACGCTTCGATAAGATCCTGAACGCCTTTTAACTCCACCAATCTTCCGGCAAACAGAAAAATGATGTCATCATTATGTAGATGGAGTTTTTTTCGGGCATCATGTTTGCTGATCCCCACAAACAGGGTTTCGTTCACCCCGTAAAATTGCTCGACAATCGGGCCGCGGAATCCAAGTTCCTTCAGTGCTGCAACGGCTTTGCTGTTGATGCAGAACGCAGCGGTCATCCGCGGGATCAGCAATCGTGATAGCAGGCTATACAGCGGCCCAAGCCGGTAGGAGAAATTGGAAAAAGAAGCGATATGGTTATTGTAAAAGACGATTGGCACGCCAGGAGCAAGCGCCCAACGCACCAGAAGAACTTGCACAGCAAAGAAGGAGAACCCTTCCTCCATCATCACAATAACTTCTGGACGCGAGCGGCGGAACGCACGAATCAAGCCCGCCACATACATCCCGCGTTGCGCCTGCCCTTTCCCCACAACGCTTCCTAGCACAACGGGGAACGGATCAGATTCAGGAGATTGATAATGAACAAGGCAACTATTTTCAATCCAAGACTTTGGCGCAAGAAGGGTCAGCGCAATATTGGCTTGCTGTGCAGAAAGGTAATGCCGCCACCGCACCGAATGAAGCACTGACACTTTATCAATTACTAGGACTTGTAGCGGCGGATCCGCGTATGGTTTGCTGGAAGGGGTTATCGGCATAATTATTTATGATCTTCCACGGATGGCTGCGGGTGTTCGGCAACGCGTACCGGCTGCGCCGAATAAATGCCACGCTGCAATCCATCATAGATGTACACTCCAATTACAGAAAAAACAATCAATAGAATCCCCGTAATGCTAACAAATATTGTTTTGCGCGGAGCCGAAGGGCGCAGCGGGACGGCAGCTTGGTCCAGAACCGCAACGGTAGGCAACTCCCGCGCTTCTTGAATTTGTTCTTGGTTATACTGCGACTCCAACAGCATATACACCTGGGATGAAACTTCAAGATTTAATTTCAAAGTGGCGTATTGCCGGGCAAGCTCCGGCACATTTTTGAATGGTATTCCAAGCGCATCAATGCCGCTGTTGCCCGCTTCCACGCTTTGTTGTTGGCGTTGCAATTGCGCCAATTGGGCCCGCAACCCCTGCACTGTCCGTTGGTCCGAATTCAAATCGGACTCGGCGCGGATAAGCTCCATTTTTGCTTTTTGAATCATGGTTTGGGTTTCGATTACCGAGGTAAGCGCGGCATCTAATTGCTTATCCAAAGCAATCGCCTTATTCTGCTCTTGAAACGCCTGCATAGCACGCTGCGCGGAATCCATTTCTTTCCGCTTTACCTCTTTCATCTTTTCCAAAAACATTCTTGAACTTCGGGCACGGGTAACGCTTTTTTGCTGATTTAGTTTGTCCAGAATATCAACAGCACTGTTGACGATCGTAGCAACAAAAGTTGCTGTTTCCCGCCGTTCTTCTTCGCTTGATAAAAATGAAGTTTTTTCGCTGTATGAGACTGTTATCACCCCTTGCTTATCGGCTTCGGCCTCAAGCCCACCTAAAACTTGTTCAATCGCCAAAGGGCGTTCCGAGGAATCAAGCTCGTAGCGTTGCAGCAGATTAAAACGGGTGATTAAGCTATCGGCCACTGACCGGCTGGTCAACATTTTCACAAACACTTCAGCCGATGAATTCTGGCCAAGTGATGGGAAGTCAAATCCCGAGCTGCCACCAAGAACCAAGCTACTTAAGGACATCCCTTCTGATTTTTCCGGGGGTAACAGAACGGCACTGGAGGTAAACGTTCTGGGCATAATCAAAGAATAGATAATTGCAAGAACAATACCGGTGATGATAATTGACAGCAGCAAGGTACGGTGGCGGAGTATCACCCCGAAATAATCGCGCAGATTTACTACCGGAGGGAGAGAGTCAATTGGATTCATCCCTATTGAGGATTGGCGGTTATGGTTCACGTTACTTTTTTAATAGCCTTATTAATTGCTATTGTTATTGCTATTCAACAACCCTACGACCACGGCAATAATGGTGGCAACCTGAGCAACAATGGTGACGGCTGTCGCGAATCCTTTCCAGAATTCCCCTTCCGTTTTTTCAGGAATAAAAATTGCATCCCCCGACTCGATGGTGTAATCTTCTTCATTATCGGCAAGGAAGGTTTCCCCTGTTCTCCCTTTAATCACTTTCTCCTCCCCTTCATCGGCGTTCCAGCCGTAGCCGCCGGCAAGTTGGATGTAATCACGAAATTTATAGTTAGGAGTGTAGGAGATATTCCCCGGGTTTTTGACTTTTCCGCTGACCTTCACAAATCCACGAACTAGCGGAACGAAAATCGAATCATCATGCTGAAGAGCCAAATTTTCCGATTCATCGTTGTTCATCAGCTTATTAAAATCCACCGTTAAAATCCCTGGGCGTTGAAGCTCCCGGTTCTTCACGCGGAAATACTCGGTTTCTTGGGGAGTGCGTTGGTCGGGGTCAATCTGGGCGATGCGGCCATATTCTGGGTCCTGCTCAATCAGGCGACGGCGAATCAGGACGGCATCGGCCAGGGAGGCCTCTCGCGTAAAGCCACCGGCCCGCTGAATCACCTCGCGCAATCGCGTTGAATGGGGTTCGATGGAATAATATCCCGGATATTTCACCTCGCCCCACACCACCACTCGGCTGGGAACGAAATAGTTTTTTTTCTGGCGAACGAACACTTGATCCCCAATTTCTAACGGAAGGTCGCCCACGATTTGGCCATCGGGCGTGGCATTCAGGAACAGACGTTCCCGGATATTCCCAACTTCATCCACCTTCACAACTTCAATGGAGTCTTGCCGGGCATCCACCGTGAAGCCGAAGGCGTAACGGATCAGCGTTGAGACTGAATCCCCTTTATTCCACGTAAACTCCCCGGGCCGCTGCACACCGCCACTGATGATGATAATATTATGCTGATCCTGAACCCCAACTTTTACCACATCCCCCCCTCTTACGGTGGGATTTGATGGCAAATCGCCGTAGGCGTAGAAGGGCATAAGATCAACAGGAATAATGTTGCCGTTGCGAATGATTTCCACATTCCGCTTGGAGGCACGAGTGCTTGCCCCCCCGGCTAAATCAATAATTTCCGACACGCGCGTTGCTGGGGTGGCAACCACCATTCCGGTGCGCCGCACGGCCCCAATCACCGACACTTTGAATTGCCGCATCCGCCGAAGCGACACCGCCACCAAGGGGTCGCGATAAACCCGCGCAACCGCTTGTTGGATCAGCGTTTCCGATTCGGCAAGCGAGCGGTTGCGGACATCAATTGCACCCACCCCAGGAATAATCAGCTTGCCGTCGGGGGCAACCACCACCTCATATTGAATCGGCTTGGAGACGGTGAGCATGATGGTGAGTTGATCGTTCGGACCAAGCTGGTACAACGCCGGATCAATGGGGCGTTCCAGCAGCACGCTTGATTCAAGGCTCCGCTGGCTTAGCTCGCGGGTAAGGCTGGTGTCGTAAGGGGTTGATTGGCCGGTTGTTCCAATCCCCCGCGGCTCTTCGCCGGTTGAAGGTTGAGCATGGACGTACGCGGCCACGCCAAACCACAGGGCCACAACACACCCCACCACAAACCATGTGGGCAGCTGTGGCCGATTCGATAGCAACGATAATTTTTTCAGGACTGTTCCTCCTCTGATATGAGCAAAAGGGAAAACGCGAATGTTCAAATATCCCCCACGGGCAGGGCTCCATAGTTGCGCAGAAACACCCAGGAATGGGAAAGAAGCGTGCGGAGCAGAAGTAGCAACAGAAGCGATATGGCCGAGGGATTGTTTCCGTGTTTTTGGAAGAAGAGCGGGCGCAACATACGCCGAAGCAGCTTCCACACAAGTGCCAAAATCATTGCCCATGCGTTGCAGATTCCCGCAAGCACTCTGCAATGTGGGCAATCGCCACCTGGGCGTGGTTCCTTCCGTTCTCGATAAAGACCTCCCATGTTCGGCAGCCGCACACCACCGACCCTGCCAAATAGAGGCCCGGCACGTTACTCTCGAACGTTGCTGGGTTAAACAACGGAACCAGTGTCTCAAGATCGTAGGCAATGCCGCAGGCCCGGAACAGCCCTTCATCGGGCCGGTGGCCAATCATGGCAAACAGTGCGTCGCACGGTAGCGTTTGGGTTTCGCCGCTGATGTTGTTCTGGGCGGTGACCTCGGTTGGAGTGATCTGGGTAAGGTGGCTGTTCCAGAGCATCGTGATCTGCCCATTGGCCAAGCGGTGTTCAATGTCGGGCCGGATCCAGTATTTCACCCCGCGCCCTATCTCCCCCTGCCGGTACACCATCGTCACCGATGCGCCATGGCGATAAAGGTCGAGCGCCGTTTCCACTGCCGAGTTTCTTCCCCCCACCACCACAACCTGCTTGCCAAAAAATTCAAACGGTTCCTTGTAATAATGGTGCACGTGCGGCAATTCCTCGCCGGGGATGTTCAGCCGGTTCGTTGTGTCGAAATACCCGGTGGCCAGCACCACAAACCGCGACTCGAACAGGCCCGCCGAAGTCTGCACAACAAACCCGCCACCCATCCGGCGTTGCACCCCGGCAACGCTTGCCCCCTGCAAAATTTTCAGCCCCCGATTGCGAACCACGCCACGGTAGTACTGGATTGCTTCAATCCGCGAGGGGCGGAAGTTGGGGGAAGTAAAGGGCATATCCCCTAACTCCAACAAGTCAGGGGTGGAGAAAAAGGTCATGAAGGTTGGATAGCCAACGATGGTGTTCGCCACCGTCCCTTTTTCCATCACCAGATAGCGCAGCCCCAGCGATTCGGCATGCAACGCGCACGCCAGACCCGTGGGACCGGCACCGATGATGATGATATCATGCAGCTCAGACTTCATCCGCAGGGGCAAAATTACGTGTGGAACCAGGCGGGATGAACGTTGGAGTTGTCCCAGAATGTTTTTTGGCGGGGAGTTGTTGGCGCGGCGATGTTGCGGCAAAAGTATATTGGCCGTGCCCGCCCCATGCCGGTGGCAACCGATTATCCATTGACCATTTCTGAATCAGTTCTGAACCATGACCCAACCAGCATTTTGCTTGCAGCTGAAGGAACCAATGGCAGCCTACGTTGCCGCGCTGCAGGACCGCATTTGCCAAGCACTGGAACGCGAAGATGGAACGGCCAGCTTTGTTGAGGACCATTGGGAACGCCCCGGCGGCGGCGGCGGGCGGTCGCGGGCGATTGCCAACGGAGCAGTGTTTGAAAAAGGTGGGGTGAATGTCTCCACCGTGTTTGGGAAGCTGCCGGAAGCGCTTGCCGAAAAGATGAAGGTTTCCGAACCAACATTTTTTGCCACGGGGATTTCGCTGGTGATTCATCCGGTGAACCCTCACGTTCCAACAATCCACGCCAACTTCCGCTACTTCGTTTCCGGCGATAGCGATGCGTGGTTTGGGGGGGGAATTGACCTTACCCCCTACGTTGCCAACGAGGAAGATGCGCGGCATTTCCATGCGGTGCTGCGGCAAGCGGCGGATCCGTTCGGCAAGGACCGCTACCACAAATTCAAGCAGTGGTGCGATGAGTATTTCTACATCCGCCACCGCGGGGAAGCGCGTGGGATTGGCGGGATGTTCTACGATTACCTGCGCGGCACGCCGGAGGAGTTGGCGGAGCTTTTCAAATTCCAGCAAGCGATGGGGGATGCCTTCTTGGATGCCTACTTGCCGATTGTTCAACGCCGGAAGGAGACACCGTTCACCGAGCGTGAGAAGAAATTCCAACTGCTGCGGCGCGGGCGGTATGTGGAGTTCAATTTGGTGTACGACCGCGGGACGCTGTTCGGCTTGGAAACCAACGGGAGGATCGAGAGCATCCTAATGAGCCTTCCCCCCGTGGTCAACTTCGACTACAACGCCCCGATGGAAACCACCGACAACGAACGCACGCTGATGGAGTGGCTGCGGAACCCGCGCAGCTGGGAGTAATCGCTGAACAACAACCATGGCCGCAGCGGGCGCAGTGATTGAGTTTTTTCATTGTCTCAATCCTATGCCCGCTGCGGTTTCTATCTATTCGACTTTCAGCTTACTCCCTCACCCAAAACGGCATCTGTTTGGCGAGGTCGGCGGCAACCATCTGCCATGTTGTTTCAATCTTGCGCGGGTCCTTCACTTCGATATCGAATTCGCCGGCGGTCATCACCCTTTTGTTTTTGGGGTCAAGCAGAAGGAACTGCCCCGACACCGCCTCATCCCCCCTTCCGCTTTCGCCGCCAACGGTGTTGTTGATCGTGATGGCACGAAGCACCACCATGTAATCAATATTCCCTTCGCGTGCGGCGCGGGTGATGTTCTCCCAGCTTGTTGGGCCGGCATTGGTGAAATCGCTGGCGGCGTTGATGGCCACCATGCTTCCAATCGGTTCCTCGGAGTAGCTGAAGGTGGTGTTGGAGTCCAGCCGTTGGTTCATTGCTGGGACCAGCATTGTGCGGAACTCATTCCCCAGCATTTCGCGCGCGGTTGCGCCAGCAACGCCACGTGCGGCGGCAAACTGATCGGGGTTGTTCATGGTGACCTGCTCCGGCAGCGGTGTCACCACAAAGATGCGGTGGCCGTTCAGCATCGCATCGTCGTAGCCTTTGACGGCTGTGCGATTGCTGCCACAAGCGGCAAGCAGCGCAGCAAGCAGCCCAACAGTGAGTATGCGAAGATTGGTGTTCATTGTGATTATGATGATATGGTACATGAAGGATTACTTGCCCACGATCAGCCGTGATATCCAATGGACCGCAGCAGTTTTTCCTCGGCATCGGTCATGGTTATTTTGCGGCGCAGCATCACCGTGCGGGCTGTTTGGATTGCCTTGTCCCGGTCGTACTCCACGAACCCATCGCTTCCCCCCCAAGCAAACGATGGGATGGACTTCGGCGGGAACCCTCCGCCAAACACGTTTGCCCCAACGCCAATCACGGTCCCCGTGTTCAGCATGGTGTTGATCCCGGCTTTACTGTGGTCGCCAATCAACGATCCCAAAAACATTGTCCCGCTGTTGGCTTGGCCCCACGGAAAGGTGACGCGGACTTGGCCGTAGTTGTTTTTCAGGTCCGAGGTGTTGGTGTCGGCCCCCAAGTTTACCCATTGGCCCAAGTAGCTGTGCCCCAAAAAGCCATCGTGCTGCTTATTGCTGAAGCCCAGGATGATCGAGCCTTCCACCTCCCCCCCAACTTTGCACCAAGCTCCAATCGAGGTCTTCTCATAAATCTTCGCGCCGATTTTGATTGTGCTGTGGTCCCCAATGAAGCAGGGTCCAACAACCACGGCGTTCGCCATAACCTCCACGTTGTTCCCCAGGATGATTGGCCCGCGGCTGGCATCCAACACCACCCCGGGCTTGATGCTGCACCCGGTCCCAGCGATGATGTTCCCCGGGTTCACCACGTGCGCGCCGATTGCAGCCGGAAGCTCGGTTGGGGATAGCCGTGCGGCATCCTCGGCCAGCATCCGCTCGTTGTCTTCAATCAGCTCCCACAGGTAGTTGTAAAGTTTCAGTTCATCGGTTTGGAGGACCGAAAGCCCAAGCCCTTGCCATTGCTCCGGCGTTGAGCTGAGCAAAGTTTCCGAAGCAATCTGGGAAGTACGGGCGGCAAGAATGGCCGTGCCGTTGGTCATCACCCACTCCGATTCGCCAGCGGCTGGCAACAAGGTTGGCAGATCGTTTCGCCAGCGAAGCCTTCCGTTTAGATAAAGGGTATCGGTGGCAGCGGTGGGTTGTTGAATGGTGTGGCCGCGGCTTTGCAGCACCTTCTCTATCAGCGGCCTTCCCGCCCACGTCACCGCAGAAACGGCAAGCAGGGATTGGGCGCGCTGGTGCAACGTCCCCGCGCCAACCAGCAGCATTGCTGGATGGTGGGTCAGGGCAAGGGGATAGAGGTTCTTGACGTGCTGATCTTCAAAGAGGCAGAGTATCATAGGCCGGCAGAAGATGGCTGTGGGCGGATGCTCTATCAAGGAAGCATCGAAAAAAAAGAAGCGCGGCGACGTTCGGACATCACCGCGCTTGTGTGTTCAGCGGAAAGGGAGGGATTCGAACCCTCGGTACGGTTTGCGCCGTACAAACGCTTTCCAGGCGTTCCAGTTCAACCACTCCTGCACCTTTCCGGTAACGTCCGCTGGTTGCTGCTGGCCCAGCCAGCAAGAATGGGGCGCAAATATACTGCCGAACGATTCGGCAACGCAACATTCGTTGGGGTTATTCTATGGATTCAAGTTGTTTACTGGATTGCGGCTCGGCTTGGGGTTGCTTTGGCAAAGAAGCGGGCTGCGGTTGCGGCTCCCCTGCTTTCGCCTGAACCGTGCCTTCCTTTTTTGGTTGCGCCTTCCGCTGCATATGGCCGGACGAGGAGGCAGCCATCGAGACCAACGTGGTAACGTGCAACATCAAGACAAGCACCCCAACGGCGAACTCCCCTCTTACCAGCAACGAGAACTGCTGGTGCTGTGCGTTGAACTCCTGGCGAAGGGGTTCCTTCTCGCTTGCCACCACATCGAAATCGCCAATGCTTACCCGCAGCGCGTCAATGGTTGGGAAGAAATGGAAGGTGTTGTAGCTGGCCGTGGCCAGCATCACCACCGAGCAAAACAGGACAATCCAGTTCAGCACCTTCCTCCCTCGGATGGCCATATACAACGCGCCCGACAGCACAATCACGCCGCACACAACCTCTATCACGCCAAGCCGTGCCAAGATCGCGCTGTTGACCGCGCCGGCTTGGGTGCGTCCGTCCAGCATTCCCGGGGCGAACAGGACGCTTGCCACACCAATTCCAAAAAACAGGATGCTTCCCAGCCAAATGCCCAGGGCAAGGATCATCAAGATATTCAGCAGATATTTCATCGCTTCATCAACGTGGATTGCGGGGAAGTTACCGTAGCCGTTCGATGATTGCACGGGTCATTTCGGTTGTGCCAACGCCCGATTCTTTGTTCAGATCGGAAGTAACGAAACGCCCTTCGGCAATAACATCGGCAAGGGCTTGCTCAATCCGTGCGGCGGCTTCCCCGTGGCCGATATGCCGCAGCAGCATCGCGCCGGCAAGAAGCAACGCGCCGGGGTTTGCAAGGTTTTTGCCGGCAATATCCGGTGCCGAGCCGTGCACCGCTTCGAAGACCGCAACCTCGTGGCCGATGTTCGCGCCTGGTGCCAGCCCCAATCCACCAACCAGCCCGCTAATCAGGTCCGAAAGGATGTCGCCGAACAAGTTGGTGGCCACCATCACATCGAACTGGTTGGGGTTTATCACCAGCTGCATCGCCATGTTGTCCACGATTTTGTCATCGCAGGCAATCTGCGGGAACTCCGCAGCAACTTCCTTCCCCACTTCCAAAAACGTTCCCGATGTAAACTTCAGGATGTTGGCTTTATGAACAATCGTCACCTTCTTCCGCCCATGCTCCACGGCGTAGTTGAACGCCGCCCGAATAATCCGGCGGCAGCCTTCGCGAGTGACGATGGAGATAGATTCGGCGGCGCTCCGCTTGGCATCAATGTAATGCTCAACGCCGGAGTACATCCCTTCGGTGTTTTCCCGAAACAGCACAAGGTCAATATCGCTGTAGCGGCTGCTAACGCCCTTGAAACTTTTGGCTGGACGGAGGTTGATATACAGGTCGAACTCCTTCCGCAACGCCACGTTCACGCTGCGGAAGCCGCTGCCGACCGGAGTTGTCAGCGGTCCCTTCAGCCCCACTTTCACGTCGCGAATTAGCTCCACAGTGGCTGCCGGAAGCGGGTCGCCAAAAGATTGAAACGCCCCAAGCCCTGCCGATGCTTCAACCCATTGAATGGGAACACCGGTGGCCTCAATGATCTGGATGGTAGCTTCGGTGATGCTGGGGCCAATACCGTCACCGGGGATAACAACAACACGGGTCATAAGGTTATGCAGGCATTATGTGAACGTGGAGAGAGAGAGCACCGACGGAGCGAGCTTCCGATCGGGGGAATTCCGTACATGGGAGGAATCCGCAGGCGAACTTACCAACAGTTCCGCACAGCAAACGATGACCTGCCGCAGTTCTTGCCATATATTACCGAATCCGGTTCCGGCGTGCAGCGTTCGTTCCCAAATCTTTCCGAAAAGAGAAACTCCCATCACGCAAAACGTGAAGGGAGTTTGATACCTGAGCGGGAAACGAGACTCGAACTCGCGACCCCAACCTTGGCAAGGTTGTGCTCTACCAACTGAGCTATTCCCGCGCTGCCGTTCTTAAAGGGAGTGCGAAAATAAGGCATGGAAAAGGGGATTGCAAGTGTGGTTTACAACTCCACATATTCCTTCCGTCAAACAGATGCATATTGCTGGGGCAACGGCTCCCGATTCCGGCACATTCATCGAAACCTCACACATAGTCAGATTCATGCGAAACTATCTTTGGACGGCTCTTCTGTTGGCGGCGGCAATGCAGCAATCGGCGTTTGGGCAAGGGTTTGCCAATGCCAAGTATGCCAGCGAATTTCTATCGCTTGGCGTTGGCGCACGCTCGGCAGCACTGGGTGGGGCGGGCACAGGATTTTCCGACGACGTCACCGCTGGATACTTCAACCCCGCAGCCTTGTCGCTGGTGAAGTATCCGCAGATCGCCATCTTCCACGAATCACGGTTTGGCGGGCTTTCCAACTACGATTACGCCGCCGCAACCCTTCCCATCGCCTTCAACCAGACCGTGGCCCTCAGCGCGTTCCGCATTGGCTACGGCGATGACATCAAGGACACACGCGGCGCGCTGATTGACCAAAACGGCAACGGAGTGATTGATGAAGAGGATCGGCTTGATGAAACCAAAATCAAGTACGGCAGCGCGTCCGATTGGGCGTTCTTTGGCTCCTACTCGCGCAAGATTGATGAAAAACTTTCCGTGGGGGGAAGCCTGAAAGTCTTGCACCGCGCCGTGCTGGACAACACCGCCTGGGGATTGGGGTTTGACCTTAGTGCCAGCTACAAACCAACCGACGGGCTAACCGTTGGGGCGGTCCTTGCCGATGCCACAAAATCAATCCTGACATGGGACACGGGGAATCAAGAGTTTATCGTTCCGGCCCTGCGGATCGGCGGGGCGTACCTGCTGAAGCTCCACGACAACCACACGGTGATGCCAGTGGTGGACGGAACCTTCCGCTTTGAGGGCCGCCACGAAACCGCGCAAGCCGATCTGGGAATCGCCAGCCTTGACGCGAATGTTGGGTTGGAGTACTCGTTCAACAACAGCTTCTACCTGCGGGGGGGATTCAATCATGTTGAGCAGCTGAGCATCGGCGCGGGGATCCGATTGCCGAAGCTGAACATTGACTACGCCTTCACCAACGCCGGAACGGAGCTTAGCGGGTTTGGAGCAACCCACCGTATCTCGCTGATGCTGACCCTTGAGGAAGAACGCTACCTCCGCCCCACGGACCCCCTTTCCGAAGAACATTGAAATCGGCACACTGCCTGTGCGGCATATCTTCCCACGCCAGCATCAACCATTACTCACCTTTGATGCTGGCGCATCGTTATCTTACAGGCGATTGCTGCGATAACTCCATAAACGTCAATTAACCCGCTTCCGATATGCACCATACTTCAACCTACCTTCGGGCGTTCACCGTCCGGCTGATCCCTCTGTTGATGCTTGGCTGGGCAACCCAGCTGCAAGCGCAAGCACCACGCCCACAAACCGACACCAGCGGGCGTTGGGCGATGATGAACCTGAATCAATCCAGCGGGTTCGATAACGACCTTGAGGAGCCCCAGTCCATCTTCTTCAGCTCCCCACAAGTGGGATACTACGACCAGAAATATGGAACCACCAACGGCGGCCAAACCTGGACACGGCTTGCCAACCCCGTTCCGGTCCCGCACAAAATGCTGGATGCGACCTTCGGCTTCAGCCCCAGCGGATTCACCACCACCGACGGCGGTACAAACTGGGTCCCGATTCGCCCAACGTTCAAGGACGCTTCCAAAAATTACCGGGTGGTTGCTGCGCAGGTCTTCAATCAACAATCCATGGTGGTGCTGTACCGCGCCCACGAAATTGACGGCGGAACCGGCGAGATCTACCCCGTTGGCCCCACCCGCCTTGCCTTCACGCTGAACGGAGGAAACGTCTGGAAATTTGCCGACTCCGTCATCACCATCTCCGACCGGTTGGAGGATTCCACATTCTTTGGGGAGCTGCCAACCCCTAATGGGCTTTCGCCAATCTTTGCGAACGAATGGTGGGGGCTTGGGGCAATGGGCGATTCCACCACCGCGCTGGTGATCACCAACGCCTACGGACGCTTCAATAACCAGCTCACCAACTTCTACTACTTGCTGAAGCTGGACCTGAAAAACGGGAAGACCCTCTCGGCAAGACTCCTTCCCCTTACCGATCAAGTCCCCCCACTCTCCAGCTTGCCAACCGACATCCGTTTTCTTAGCCCTGAGGTGTTGTACAGCTTTGCCTCGCGCCAGCCGAACACCACCACGAACTACTATCAACTCCGCTCAACCAATGGTGGCGCGAATTGGGACTCCATCCCCTCGCCCGATTGGCTGGATTATGGGACTTTCCGTTTCATCACGCCGACGCTTGGCGTGGCCGCAAACGGCATCACCACCGACGGCGGGATGACGTGGAAGCAATGGGCGCACCCGTACGGGCAAACGCAGTTCTACGCGTTGGACTCCACCCACTACTACATCGCCAGCAGTTTCTCGCTGTTCGCTTCCTCCACCGATGCGGGCCACACGTGGAAACGGAACGGAGCCGGGGCATTCCCCCGCGCAGTGGCGGCAAACCGCGGGACCGTGCTGATTGGCCGCGACTACCGTAGCCTGCTGTTCAGCACCGACACCGGGCGGACCTGGACCGATGCCGGATTAACGGGCGGGATACCTGGCGATGTCAGCGCGATTTGGGACATCGCATTTGTGGACACTTCCAACGCCCACGCCTTCGCGCTGGCAACGTTCACCACATATGATGCCGAGAACTATTTGGGGATGCTGGAAACCGTTGACCGCGGCAAAACCTGGTTCCGTGGCCAACGCATCCCCGAGCTTGAGGGGACCGAGGCTTCGGCAGTGATGCAGTTCGTCTCCGATACCGACCCGGAGACCTCCGCCGAAGGGGCGTGGGGGTTTATCGGCAGCATCTTTGGCCTGGTGGCCTCGAACGATGGCGGGCGGAATTTCACGTCTCGCAACTCTGGGCTCCCCTTCCACGACATCGCCATGTATGATTCGGCAGTTGGCGTGGCGGCTTCCGGCGATGGGCTGTACAGCACCAGCAACGGCGGGGCCGATTGGACAAAAGAACGCTCGTACAATCCCAACCGCGACCAACCGCTGGGCTTGGTGGCACTGCCAGGAATTGCCACCGGCGATGTCACCTACAAAGCCATTCTTCCCGATCCCACGCAAGACTATCAGCAATGGGACATTGCCACAAAAACCGGAACCGGAGCATGGAGCGTTGGGGCAATGACCGGCGCACCACGTCCTCTGGATCGCAGCGTTTACTGGTTTGGTTCCGATACGGCGTTCGCCGTCGGCAAAGGGGCAACCGTGCAGTTCTCCGCAACGGGCGGAAACAGCTTCACCCTGCTGCGCGACTCGACCGCAGCCTTCAACGAAATTGGCGGATGGGTGGTGATGGATGGCGATGGAAAGAATCTGTACATCGCCGGAACCGGAAACAGAGCTGCGCGGTGGGAAGTGCATCCCACGCCGGTCCCGACGGCGGTTCCTTCCACAGGCATCGGGCGGAATTATGCACGGCTTGGAGCCAACCCGGTTATCACCGGGCAGGCCCAGTTGTTCCTTGCTCTTGATCGCCCGGAGGAGTTGACCGTTGAAGTGGTGGACCTGCTTGGCAGCACGCAGCTGGCGCAGGGCCTTGCAGTGAGGGATGCCGGCAACTTCACGCTTTCCATCAACCTGGAATCGCTCCCCAGCGGGCAATATCTTCTGCGGATTTCGGGAAGCACTGGGGTGCAAACATTGCCGCTGATGGTGCTGCGATAAACACACAGCAACGCCACCCCTGCACGCCGCAGGGGTGATATCAACAAAAGAAGGGAACCGTGATTACTCCGGTTCCCTTCTTTTTTATCCGTTCAAATTTTTGGTATCAGCCCACCGCCTTTGCCAAGTCTTATTTCTGCAAGATGATGAACTCTGTCCGGCGATTAAGGTGGCGACCTTCCTCGGTTTCGTTGGTGGCGGTTGGGCGGGTTTCGCCGTAGCCCACGGTGAACAGCCGCTTCGGCTCGATCCCCTTGCGGACCATGTAGTTGCGCACCGATTCGGCCCTGAGGTTGCTCAGCTTCATGTTGAAGAAATGGTCGCCGGCATCATCGGTGTGGCCCTCAATTTTCAGCCGCATTGTTGGGCGGGCTTTCATCAGGCTTACCAAGTAATCCAGCTCCGGCATCGAAGCCGCCTCGATGGAGTACTTGTTGGTGGCAAACCGGATGTTGTCCAGCACCAACTTCCGCCCAACTTCCAGCACCGCAAAACTTTTCTTGACCGTGACCTTCTGGTTCGGCAGGCGAATCTCCACACGGATGGAATCAGGGATATAATCTGCGCGGGAGCGATAGGTGGCCGTGTAGAGCGAGGTCATGGTGTTGGCAAACTGGTTGAGCACCTGGCTGAACGGCTGGCGGATGTCGAACAATTGCCCCCCGGTGCGCTCGGCAATTTCGGAGTATCCCTCCACCGCTGGCGAGGTGATGCAGAACGCCCGAATCTCAAACCGATTGAGGATTGTGCTGATGGTGCGTGCGTTGTACATGGTTCTGCCGCTTCCATAAGCATGATAGGAAGCATCCGTAATCAAGATTGCACAGCGGTTTGCGCTGGAGCGGAAGTTCATCCCTGTGGCGGCACGCAATGCCTCCAGGGCATTTTCCGGCTCGTCCCCTCCCCCTTCGGCTTTCAGCTTGCTGACCCACCCCTTGAACTCGTTGATGTTGTCGGTCAGCCAGTAGCGGTCGTTGACGTTGTCGTCGAACACCACCAGGCCCAGGCGGTAATCAATCCCTTTTGCGGCAAGGCGTGTGGTGAACTCATCAATGTTCTGTTTGACCGCGTCAATTTTATCCCCCATGCTTCCGGTGTGGTCAATCAGGAAGACGAAGTCAACGGGAACACGGTTTTGGTTGGTGATAAGCGAAAGCGAAGTGACCTCCTGCTGGGCACCATTTTCCGTGATAACGATGTCCGATTTCCGCAAACTATCCACAAACCGGTACTGGCGGTCGAAGACATCGAACACGATGCTGACAAAGGGAAACTTGGTGATATCAATATTCCGAATCGCCACCCGCAAGCTGCTGTCAAGGGTCATCACGGTGGTGGATTCAAGGATTTCCGGGCTGCCGCCGCCATCGCTCTTCTTCCCCTGGGCGATCCCTTCCCCTACCGCCAAAAGCATCACAGCAAATGCCACCGCCAGGAAGCAGAGCGTACGCCGCAGCAAGGGTTGCCGCAAAGGCAAAAGAATGGGGGCACTGTTCATGCTGTCGTGGATTGATTCAACAAGTCGTGGGGGAGTGGTCATCGTGCGCTGCTTCGGCTATTCATCATCGCCCCTGACTAAGGCCGGTGCGATTCCATCCAAAACCAACGTGTCTCTGCCATTAACCAGCCGCACGGTGGCGGATGGCTTACTGGCAGAGACACCATAGGCCCGCTGTGGGTAACGCCACAGGGAACAACAGGGGGAACAACGGTTAGGAACCGTTGGGGTTAGTTCCCCATGTCAATCTTGAAGCGTAGGATCGGCGAGATCATAAAGAAGTGCCGTTGTTCCCAGGGGGCTGGTTCTTCGCGCAGTATGGGGGTGCTGTATTTAGCTTCGATAAAAAGCCAATTTGGAACCAGCGGGATAAACCCGGCAATCATCAGGTTTTGGTTGGCAAGCTGCGCGCTTAGGCCAAACGGAAAACCGGATTGATTCAAGTAATCAATTTTGAACAACGCCCAATCTTCGAAGGTCGTTGGGTGGATAATGGTCCCATTCTCATAGTTCACCACCGTCGCCTCCGATGTAAACTGCGAAGGATTCTTCTTGGTGTGTGCCACGAACTTCCCTGCACCATCAATAAACCCTAAATATCCACGAGCATAATCTTGGTAGCTCATGCCAATGCTGAACCGGAAGAAGTGCTCGTAGTTATTTAACCACGTCTCCCAGAATACCGATCCCTGCACAACATTCCGCAAGAAGTATGCAGCCTTGCCGGTGTCGGGAAGCGAGCCGCGTTTGGTGATTGGCTCGGCGAACCACACCACCGACTTATCAGGATCGAACCCGCGCTGCTCCAGCTTCCCAAAGGGGACTTCGGTGTTGAGCGACATTCCAAAGATGGAGTTTTCCGACAACCAGAAGGCCGGCGGACGGTAATCAACGCGAGCGATGGCCTTGCCCCCTAACGATCCGTTGAGCAATCGTGCGGGGATGGTGCCGCTTAGGAAGGAATCATCAGGTCCGCCAAATTTTAGCCGGTAGCCAGCGCCCAGCATCACCGTCAGAATGTCGGGGACACCTTTCGAGCGAAGCTCGCCGTTGTCCAGCTCGATGATCGGATATTTCAGCGTGGCTTTCCCCTGGCCGGATGACCAGAAGTGATAGCCGATTTCATCATTCCCCAGCATATGCTCAATGCGGGCACCGGTGGTTCCAAGCTGAACGGTTTGCCGGAATGCCGAGACGGCGATGAACTGGCGTGAGTTCACCGGATTCATCACGTCGGGAACGCGCTCAGGGTCTTTGGAAGTAATCGGGCGTGCTGGCTCGATAACTGCATGGGCATAGTTGCGCAGCAGCAGTTCGCGATACAGCCCATCGCCTAAATCGCTTTGGAGCTTACGGGTTCCGCTGATTACGGCATTTTTCGAGGAGTCGCCAACACGAATCATCAGCAATTCTTGCGGGCGGCCCGGCTGCACAAAGCTGGCCACGACGATCATGGAATCCCCTTCAGTAACGGAATAACCGTTGCCACGGAAAATTGCTGCCAGCGTAATCTTCAGATTCGCCTCCAAAATTTTCCAGCGTGGCATGTACTTTTCAAGGTCCGGATCCAATCGCGTCATATCCTCAACACTTTCCCGAAGATCCGAGGTTGTGGGCGGCTGTGCAACCAAACGTGCGGTTGGAAGCAACAGTCCTGCGGCGATCAGAGCAGCCCCCACGGGGACCGCAAGTCTCAACAGCTTTCGCATTCTATGGCTGATAAATGGAACGTGTGCGTTGTAGAAGGTTCGGATGGCCGTTGGTTAGAAGTGATATTTCACCGTCACCGATGGCGCAAAAATCGTTTTGTTCTCCCAGGGATAAGGATCGCGCAGAACGGCTGCGGCAAGTTTCCCTTCCACCTTAAGGTCCCAACGTTGCGATGGGAAGAACTGAATCCAGATGTTCCCCAAGATTGATTGGTCGAAGTACTGGATACTAGCCCCAAACGGAATACGGGTTCCGCTCCGCATAAACTCTAATTTCCCGGAGACACCGGCTTTTGTCTCGTCCTCGGTTTTGGCAAACACCATCTCCTCTTTTTCGCTAATGATGGAGGTGGTGTCGTTCTGCCGTGCGAACTCATCCATGCCGTAGAGGGTTGCCCCCAACTTCAGCCGGAACAAGAACTGCGCGTTATCATCCAGGAAGAACCCGAAGCTGTAGTAGGTTTGGGCGGCATAGCGAACAAGCCACGCACGCTCGCCACGGTTGTTCGGGTCTTCAACAAAAATCCCCCCCTGGCGGATCAGTTTTCGTGGGCGGATGTCATCAAGGTCTTGCTCGCTGAAGGTGTAGGTGGCAAAGACGTTGAACAACCCGGAGTTGTCCATGATCGGGAAGGCAAAATCGCCGCTGAAGGCCGCGCCAATCCCGCCAAGTATTTTCTGGTTGTTGTTGCCAAAGCCGCTGGTGGCGTAGGAGGTGTCGCCGGTTTCGCCGAAGCGAAGCGTGGGAAGCACAACCCCCAACTTGACATTCTCCAGCATGGCGTTAAGGGTCATGCGCCCGCCCCAAATCGAAGGGTAGTTCAGCTCATCAAGGTTGTTGCGAAGCTCCACCCCCCAATCTGTTTCGGGGATCACTTTTTTCGCGTCGTCCAGCTTGAACTTGCGGAAGCTCACCACCACGTCGTTCCCCACTCCTACTTCGTACGGGTACTCCCCAGCAATGGCAACTTTTGCGCCGTCAACTTTGTTTTCATTGGCGGTGGGTTCACCAAACAATCCGCCATCATCACCCCCGGCCCCAAACAGTCCGCCGCCATCTTCTTCACCACCGGTGGAGTCATCCGGCGCGGTTTCTTTCGGTTCGGCACGGAGCGGGCGGCCTTCGGTGATGCTGGTTAAGATATATGGGTATTTCCCTTCATCAAGGTAGCTGGCGCGGGCTTTGGTTCGGCTGGTAAAATTTAGCTTGGAGAGATCGCGCATCTCGTTGGTCATGTTCTTTACCAACGCCGAGCCTGGCTCCGTCACTGCCTGCTTCATCTCGGCATAGATGGTGGTGTCGGTGCGGTTGGCCGTTAGCCAGTTATAGACCTCGCTTCCACCTTTCACCATTTTGATGTTGATCGAAGCGGTGGCGATGTCGCGCTTCATGCCAAGCAAGGCGATGATGCGGGGCTGCACCCCTTCTTCAATCCGCGAAGTGACGATGTAGTATTCGTCCGGCCGGGATTTTTCGGCAGCGATGATTCCGTTGGCAATGCCGAAGGCGTTTCCGGCTTCGGTTTCGTCCACGTCCTCCTTATCAATGGAGTAGCGTTTTGCTATCTCATTTCTGAACTGGTCAATGGTCCGAACCGTTGGCCGCCGCGCAATGGAGAGCGCGGTGGCGGGGAAATCGGCCAAAGGCTCGGGGGCAATGTTTGCGCCGATATCCTCCAATCGTTTTCGGTCGGCAGCATCTTCGGATTCCAAGCCTTTTTTAATGCGGGTTAGCAGTTCGTCCCGTACCTGCCAAATACGAACGTTTGCCCAGACGATATCATCAAGCGAAGGGATCAGGTTCGCGATTTTACGATCAAGGCGTGTCCGCTCCTTCTCATCCTGCGCGTGTACCGGCTGCGTCACTGCTTGGGCAGTTAGGGCGATTGTGGCAATCGCAGCAATGTTCTTCCACCAAGCGACTTGGATTGACATAATCTTCATCTATTAATGCTTGTGTTATGTTTTTCGCGATGACGGTAGGTTAGCGTTTCCCGATGGTAAAGGTCACGAAGGCAACCCCTGCGCCGTCAGCACTTGGTTTTTTCCGTCCTTTTAGGATCACAGCAAACTCGAACTTATGGCCGTTGATTGTTGGCTTCACTTTTTTCTTGTCAACGTCAATAATCAGGCTCCAGTTCACGCCATCAACCTTGGAAAGCCGCCCGCTAACCCCAAAGGCTTCGCACTCTTCGCAAGAGAGTTCGGCATCATCAATGTCGCTAAAATCGGCAGCACCGGCCCCGGTTTTCTGCTTGAAGATCAACGGAGAGAAGGTCTCGTTAAAACGGGTTGGTGTCAGCACAAAGGTGAAGTCGCCGATTCCCTCTTGCTCCGGAGCTGGGTACTCCTTGGTGACCGCTCCTGGCTTAACCGGTGCATCAACCGCAGGATCGGTGCTGAGCAATGGGACCCACTTGCTGCGGTCGGCAGTTCCACCCGGCTTCCAATAGACGATGGTCTTGATGTCCCGAACAGCATCGCCAACAATCAGTTCGTTCGGCAGCTCTGCCGGTTTGAAGTTCGTCCCCGACTGGTCGAAGACTTGGCGGCCATCCATGGTCACCACCGTTTGGTAATCGCTTGGTGGGATATCGGTGCTTTTCCACTCGCTGGTGGGGTTGTATTTGTTCCCCACCACCGCTTTCGATCCACGATAGCGCGGCGTTTTAAGCTCTGGGCGTTGGACAATTACTTTCCGCTCGTCAACCGCCGTTTGGCCGGCGGAGTTTCTGGCTTGGGCCGTAATGATGTTCATCCCTTCTTGCAGCCCGGTGAACTCGGCCTCGAAACGATTGTTCGTTTCATCAATGGTGGTTAGGGTTGCCAATGGGACATCGCGTGACCCCTCCTTTGGACCTAACTTCACCCGCAATCGCAGTGGCGCGCCAGCGTACCAGTACACCGTGTCGCGGCCAACCTCCCAGCTTGCAACGGGATCCGAAGGTTTTACTGCCGGGGGTTGTTTTACAAGAACGTTGAACGAATTGTAGGAGATATTCCCCCCCATCTTGTCGGTTTTTCCTGGGGTGAGAAGGTCATCAATAAGGCTCAACACATCGTCCAGGTTCACAGCCTCGCCTGCTCCACTTTTCTGCTTTGTCAATGCCTTGCGGACGTTTTTCAGCTGCTTCACCGTCAGCTTCACTGTGCCGATTCGGACGGTGTCGTAGTCACCCGGATTCGGGTTTGTGATGCCGACAATTTTGTTGGTTTTTGAGAAGAGCCGCAGGCGATACCACCCCTTCCCCTGGTTGGGTTGGAAGCTGATATTGAACACCTTCACCCGGTTCCCTTTGGCAATTTCTTCTTGGGTTCGGGTTTCGTTCAGCGTGAAGTATGGGACATCGCCCGGGGCTGGGATGCTTCCCCCGAAGGTTTGCCGTGGGGTGGTGTAGCCCTCCACATCCATGCCTAATTCGGCTTTGAAGAAGACGGTTCCTGGATCCCCAAGCAGGTCAGCAGTGTCGGCCCCTAATTCTTCTTCCGGCTTTGTTTCATCGGCGATGTGCGAGACGATGTACTCCAGCTTTGGAATATCATCCCCTTTGACCTTTTTGCCGTTATACTCAAACACCGCCTTCGGATCACCGACCGAGACTTTCGCTTCGTAATTGCGAACATTTTTGGCGTTGTCGGGATCCAGAACAATCTGATCCTTTGGGTTGACAGTGATGCCGCTGGCTCCGCTGCCAGTTTGCAACTGCGAAAGGATTGTTTGGACGATCTGGATAGCTTCTTGCTGTTGCTTGCGAAGATTCTCTTCAGCCTCATCGCGTTCGATGAAGATGATAAGAAGCTCAAGAATGACGGCAAGGTAGAGTACGAAATAGACCTTACCAGCACCACCTTTGGACATAGCGTATGATTCCTTTGTGAGAGGAAGAAAAGTGAACGATCAGCGCGTACGTGCGTTGTGCAACGAGTAACGGTTTTGCTTAGGGAAGATGTAGATGCAGAGTGCGCTGTGACCCAAGATCATTCTCTTGTGGGCGCGGCTGTATGCCTTCTCTCTGTTGCCGGCTGCGCGGCATTGCTTTGGTTATGTTCAACGGGAATGGGTGCAGCCGGTTCGGTTAGGACATAAGCGTTGATGTAGGAAAGAACGACCTCTGAACGCGCAGCAACGGATGGCAAAGATAAAAAAGGCTGGTAATCCACCGCCCCTTGCAGCGGCGATCACTCACACTTTCAGCACCTTTCTTCCGTTGAATGGGGCGATAATACGCTGACCATACCCCACAAAACAAGAAAAATTTAACCCCGTGTGAATGTTCCCACGACTTGGCGGGATTTTTACCGAACAATCCCGACCCTTTCGGGCCGGGATTGATCAGCCATTTCAACCAATAGAGGCCAGTGCCTACTGCCTTTCATATCCATAACGAATCACCACGCCGCCGCGTCACAGGCTACAGCACCCGCAGGTGAGAAAATTTCAACATCAGCTGTTTTTGCCCCACCGAATCGAACCGCACCGTCAGCTTTGTGCGGTCCCCGCTCCCCACCACCAGCATCACTTTCCCCCGCCCAAACTGCGGATGCACCACCACGCTCCCCACGCGAATCTCCTTCGGCATTTGCGAGAAATCATCGCCACTATCCAGGTCATCGCCACTCTGTTCGGGGAAAGTTTGGTCGTACTCCCGATGCGCCGGGCGTTCGGCGGGTTTGGCCACCGGCGGGCGGGATTGCTGCGATTGCCGGGGATAGCTTCCCCCACTGCTCCCCGATGATGCCCCCAACACGGTTGGGCGCGATGGCGCGGTGGCGTTGAATTCCAACACCTCCGCCCGAATCTCGTTCAGAAATCGCGAAGGGGTTGGGTAGCTTAACTCGCCGAACCGATACCGCCGCTCGCAGTTGGTAAGAATCAAATGCTCCTTTGCTCGGGTGACGGCCACATAGAATAGCCGCCGCTCCTCCTCCAACTCATCCTGGTTTTGCGCAGCGTTGCCGATTGGGAACAACCCCTCTTCCATTCCCACCACCACCACCACACCGAACTCCAGCCCCTTTGCCGAGTGGATCGTCATCAGCGTCACCCGCTCGGCAAGCGCGTCGTAGCTGTCGGCTTCGGACATCAGGGAGATGTCTTGCAAGTATTGATCGAGCGTGGCTTCGGGATTGTCGGCGATGTACTCGGCAATGTGCGACAGGATCCGCTGCACGTTGTCCCAGCGGGCAATTGCTTCCGGCGTGCCTTCGTCGCGGTAGCTTTGCAGCAAGCCGCTTTCGCTTAGCAGCATCCGCACCGATTCGGCCAACGGGATGTCCGATAGGGTCTTGCGGCGGGCATCAATCAGCTCAACAAATTTGGAAAGGATGTTCCCCACCCGTGGGGTAAGATCGGGAACCGCTTTGGGATTGCGGGCAACCTCCATCATCGAGCGTTCTTTGGCCGCCGCAAAGCTCCGCAGCCGCTTGATCGTCACCTCGCCAACCCCACGCGCCGGCGTGTTCACTGCGCGAAGGAACGCCTCGTCGTCGCGGTCGTTCACCAGAAGGCGCATGTAGGAAAGCGCGTCCTTCACCTCCTTCCGCCGGTAAAAAGCCACCCCGCCAACAAGCCCGTACGGGATGTTTGCGCGGCGCAACGCGTCCTCAATCGAAAGGGATTGGGAGTTGGTTCGGTACAGCACCGCAATGTCGTTCAGGGTCCGCCCGCGCCGTGCTTCGCGCTGGACCAGCTTCATAATCTCCTCCCCTTCTTCCCGCTCATCGCGCAGCGTCACCACCCGCAGTTTTTCGCCGATGTCGTTCTCGGTCCACAAGGTTTTGCGGATTTGATTCCGGTTGTTCTTGATAACATCGTCGGCGGCGGTCAGGATGTTTTTGGTGGAGCGGTAGTTCTGCTCCAGCCGGAAGATGCGGTGGTTCGGGTAGTCCCGCTCGAAATCCAAAATGTTGCGGATGTCGGCCCCCCGGAAGCGGTAGATGGACTGGGCATCGTCCCCCACCACGCAGATGTTGCCGTGGCGCGCAGCCAGCAGTTTCACCACCACGTACTGCGCACGGTTGGTGTCCTGATACTCATCAATCAGGATGTACTGGAACTGCTCCTGATACCGCGCCAACACCTCGGGGTAACGCTCGAACAGCTCAATGGTTTTCACCAGCAGGTCATCGAAGTCCATGGCGTTGCTTCCGCGCAACTTGGCCTCGTACGACTCATACACCGGCCCGACTTTCTGCTCGATGTAATCAAACGCGTTGCGCAGATATGCTTGCGGACGGACAAGGGAATTTTTGGCGGAGGAGATGCGCGACAGGAACATCTTCGGGGAGAAATCTTGGGTGGAGATTCCGTGCTCGGCCATTGCGGCGCGCACCACCGAGACGGAGTCGTCGGTGTCGTAGATGGTGAAGCTGCTGGTGTAGTTCAGCCGCTCGGCTTCGCGGCGAAGGATGCGGCTAAAAATGGAGTGGAAGGTCCCCATCCAAAGCGGGCGGGCTTGCGATTCCTCCACCAACGTGCCAATCCGCTCCTTCATCTCGGCAGCCGCTTTGTTGGTGAACGTCAGTGCCAGGATATTCCGCGCGTTCACCCCCTGCGACAGCAAGTAGGCCACGCGGAACGTCAGCACGCGGGTCTTCCCCGAACCGGCACCGGCAACAATCAAGCTGGGCCCCTCAACGCTGGTGACGGCTTCGCGCTGAACCGTGTTCAGCTGCTTCAAAAAATCGCCAAAGGGAACGGCGGGCTTCCGTTCCTCCACGGTGATAATGCGGGTTTCGTTCGGATCAACGCGGCGAATGACCAAGCTGGGAATCGGTTATTGGGTTACGGAAGATGTAGGTTGCTGGAAGGCATTCGGCACGCAAGGATTTCCCCCCACACACGCGTCACAATGGAAAGGTAGCCGTCCCGACCTCCGTCGGGATTGATAAAAGGTAGCCGAAGGTCTTTAGCCTTCGGTGACTTAGCTCCTCTTCGGTGACTTACTCTCAGCTCCACCCCGCAGCCACAAGGCTTGGCTGCAAGCCAAAGGTAGCCGAAGGTCTTTAGCCTTCGGTGACTTACTCTCAGCTCCACCCCGCAGCCACAAGGCTTGGCTGCAAGCCAAAGGTAGCCGAAGGTCTTTAGCCTTCGGTGACTTAGCTCCTCTTCGGTGACTTACTCTCAGCTCCACCCCGCAGCCACAAGGCTTGGCTGCAAGCCAAAGGTAGCCGAAGGTCTTTAGCCTTCGGTGACTTAGCTCCTCTTCGGTGACTTACTCTCAGCTCCACCCCGCAGCCACAAGGCTTGGCTGCATGGTGACATCAAGCGAGCCGATAAGGTCGTTGATAGCCTTGAATCCGTTCTCCGTCATGTAGTCTTCAATCCCTTTCACCACAGTGGTTGCGGCCATTGGATCCACAAACAGGACGGTGCCAAGCTGGACCAGCGATGCCCCCACCACCAAGAATTTGAGGGCATCCTCGGCGGTCATAATTCCGCCGATTCCGATGATGGGAATTTTCACTGCCTTGCGGACTTCGTGAACCTTTGCCAGGGCCATCGGCAAGATTGCGGGGCCGCTGTAGCCGCCGGTAATCGTCGCAATTTTTGGGCGGCGGGTGCGGATGTCAATATCCATCCCGAGGAAGGTGTTGACGCAGCTGACGGCATCGGCCCCTTCGGCCTCGCAGGCGCGTGCAAACTCACCAATCGAGGTGACGTTCGGGGTCAGCTTCATGGCAAGAAATCGGTCGGTGCGGCGGCGAAGCTCGCGGGTGATTTGCGCCACCGCAGGGCAGTTCGTTCCAAAACTTAGCCCGCCATCTTTCACGTTCGGGCAGCTGACGTTGATCTCGTAGCCAGCAATCCCTTCGTGCGATTCGCAACGCTCCAGCACGTAGCAATATTCTTCCACCGAGCTTGCGGCGATGTTGACGATCACGGTTGCGCCACGCTGAAGCAGTGCGGGGAGTTTTTGGTCCAGGAAAACATCCACCCCAACGTTTGCCAGGCCGATGGAGTTCAGCATTCCACCGCTGGAGGTTTCGGCGATTCGCTGCGGGGGGTTGCCGTCGCGCGGTTTGCGGCTGATGCTTTTGGTGACCACCCCGCCAAGCTGCGCGACGTCGAACAGATCGGGGCACTCAAGCCCATATCCAAACGTTCCCGAGGCCGTCAGCACAGGGTTCTTGAATCGAACGTTGCGTATCTGTAGTTCTGTCATCGCTTGGATCAATGAACCGCTGGGATTGACTCCAGCCGGATGTCGTTGTAGTTGTAGTTGGGGCCATGCGTGCAAACCAGCGTGTACTTCCGGTCCCCGGTTGCCATCTCCACCGGGCACCCCTGGCAGATTCCGATCCCGCACGCCATCTGGCACTCCAACGACACCTCCAGCGGAAGCCCGCGAAGCTGGCAGAAATCTCCCAGGGCCATCAGCATCTTGTTCGGCCCGCAAGCAAAGGCGCGAAGCCCTTCGGTTCCTTCCTCGGCAAGGTAGCGTTCCAGCAGCCCCACAACGTTTCCGTGGTGGCCCAGCGTGCCGTCGTCGGTGGCGTAGCGGGGGTTATGAAGGCGGCCATCGGCGGCAATCATTGCGGCGGTGCGTGCGCCGTAGATATTCACCACGTGCTTCCCTTGCTTCAGCAGCCAATCGCTTAAGAAGGGCATCGGCGCAATGCCAACGCCGCCGGAAACCAGCACCGCACGGGAATACTCACCTTCCAGATGGAACGGGGTTCCAAGGGGTCCCAGAATATCCATCATCTCCCCCACCTTCGCTTCGGCAAACAGTGCCGAGCCTTTCCCCACAACGTTGTAGATAATCTCCAACCGGTCGCCCATCACCCGATGGATGCTGTAGGCACGGCGGAGGAAAGGATCATTAAAACGGCTTGGACGGATGTTGAGGAACTGCCCGGGAATCGCCTGGGCAGCGATCGCTTCCGATTGGAACTCAAGAACATAAACGTTCTGGGCAACCTGCTGCGAGCGTGTGATTGGGACGTGCTGTTGGTACATGGCGTGGGCAAAACTACAAAAGGCACCCCTCCCACCACACCGAAGCCTTAGCGACAAATTGTCGAAGCCGCCAGCGTGGCGGCGGCGCGCCCTTCTGGTTGTTTTGTTTACGGTTTCTTCTCTGGCTTTTGTGTGGAATCTTGCGGGGGCGCAATGTCCATTGGGTTACGAATTTCGCGCACCTTCGTTGGGAATCTTGCCCGCATATCGGACGGAGGAATCATGCCGTTTGGGGGAAGCTGCAAGCTGCGCGGATTATTGGGGTCCACCAACGCCGGGTTGTTGGGATCCACCGGGGCGGCCACTTCGTTGGTTGTGGATTCAGGGACGGAAGCCGGTGCGGCGGATTCTTGATTTAGCGGAATCAGCCCGCCATCGGGGGGGGCGCTCCCTTCCTCCTGTGGCGTGCCTGCGGGGCGGCTCCGTTGCATCAATGCGGCCTCCACCATCGGCTTCACCGCGATTGCTTGCTCGGTCCCGGGATAAAGCTCCATGATCTTGGCATAGTACGCCAACGCGCTGTCCAGATTGAAGAGCTTTGTTTCGTAGATCAACCCAATGCCGTAGTAGGCCCGCGGCGCGTACTCCGAGGTTGGGAACTGGTGGATCACCCGCTCGAACTGCATCAGTGCCTTCCCGTTATCCCCCACTTTCATGTTGCTAACGCCGGAAGCGTAGATGTCGCGGGCGGTGTCCTGGCGGGAGTAGTCGGTGTAGCCAAGCCGCGTGCGGGCATCGGTTCCGTACTCGGTGGTGGCGTAATTGCTTGCCAGCACCTGCAGCAAGGAATCGCTGAAGGCGGTGCGCCCCTTGCTGCGGCCAACCATCGAGCGGGCGTACATGGCGCGCGCGGCCTCGATGCTTCCATCGGGCGCCCACTCGCTTGATTTATTGTAGAAATATTCGATGGAGTCGGGCTTGTTCAGCGCGGAGAAAACGCGGGCAACGGTGTAGTAAGCATCGGCAGCAATGGCGCGATCCCGCTCGCTGAAATTGTCGGGCGGGCGCATCATAAACTTCATCAGCTTATTGTTGCTTTCCACGTAATCGCCCAGTATCTGCGCGTACCGCTGCGCACGCCGTTGGAACGGAGCCTTCACCGATTGCACCCGCACAAAGTTTGTGTGCGCTTCCTTGTAATCCCCGGCGCGGAATGCCCGCATTCCCCGTTCGTAAATCCCGTAGGTGGCAAAGTTTTTCCCTTTTGCCAGCGAGTCAATCACCTTGATAGTGCTGTCGCTCAGTTCTTCCCCGCCAGGTTGGTCGGCGGCAAGGTTCAGCCGTTCCAGCTGCACAAGGGCAAGCCACGGTTCGTAGTTGTCATCATCGTTCAATTCATCAAGCTGCTGTTTGGCTTCCTCGTAGCGGCCAAGCGTCCGAAGCGTGACGGCGCGTTGCAGCCCGGTTTGGAACTCGGTGAGAAGATCGGGGGAATAGTCATCCACCTTGCCGAACTCAATCAACGCCTGCTCAAAGTTGGCATTGCGGAAATGCAGTAAGCCCATCTCGTACTGCCACCGCGCAAGTTCTTCGCCATCGGTGGAAAGGAGCATTGCCCGTTGGTACGGCTTCAGGGCCTTCTGGAAATCCCCGGTCCCGACGTACAGATCCGCGTTCAGCCGGAAGGCTTCGGACAAAACATCGGCGCGTTTCCGCCCCCAGGCAACGTCAATGCACTTGCTGATGGTTGGCTCGGCAGCCTCCAAATTCCCCTGCTGCATCTGGTTCATTGCCAGCAGCAAATGTGCGTCGGGGTACCAATCGCTTTGGGGATAGTTGTTGATAAGCTCCTCGCATTTTTTCTGCGACAGGTACCAATCCCGCTCGTAGAAATACGCCTTGCCGATGTAGTAAATGGCATCGGGGACGTAATCGCTTTTGGCACTCCGCACCAGCAGCTTGCTCCCCTTCAGCAGGATGGAGTCCAGCTTGATTTTATTGGCGCGGGTCTCCTCGGGGGTCATCGTCCGGCGGTCCAGGTGGTTGAACACCCGCAGCCCAGTAAGGGATTGGTCGTCGTATGGAATAACGTAGGAAGGCTCGGGGGTCTTCTGCTCGCGGATATACAGCAGCTCATCCTCCACCTCTCCCATAATCCGTTCCATGTTGTAGAACAGGTTATAGTAGGTGGTGAAGTTGCGGAATGGCTGGCAAGCAGCAAGAACGCCACCAAGCCCCACGGCCACTGCCCAAAGCGTCAAAGCGCGAATTGATTTCATAGATGCCAAGTTATCGAACCAGAATGCCGCCGTCAAGTGAGTTTTGCTGGCATGGTGCCGGCGCGGTTCCAGCACGGCGCGGCTGGCTGCGGAAGTGACGGGATCACAATTTTTTCGCAACAACCACTGTGGTTTGCGCCGTGGCCGTGGTTCCGCCGGAAGCGTTGTACGCATCAAGGCGAACCACATACACCCCAAAGGGAAGCGGCAGCCGGTCCTGGCCGTAGCCGTCCCACGTGATCTCACCATTGGGTGGGGAAGTCTCGTTGTTGGCAATCCGCACCATTGGCCGCCCTGCACGGTCATATACCTGCAGAACGATGCGCGCAGTTGCCACCGGAAGCCGGAACGATATCCGCGTGAAATCATCCCGGCCATCGCCGTCGGGGGAGATTGTCGCCGGGAACGCCGTCAAGGTGGCCGTGGAAACCTCCACCGGAATTGCGCGCGAATTCTCACGCCCCGGGGTCCCCCCATCCCGATTCACCGATCCCCCCCAATTGCTTTTTGCCGTTGATGGTCCGGTGACGGATATCCGCTCCAGCGAAATTCCGCGGGTCCCTTGCACATCCGGACCCCACCAATCGCTCCAGTAAAAAATGCTGTCCACGGTTGCGCCGCCAGCGTTCCGAACCACCACTTGGTCGGCATCAAGGTTCAGGCCGAAACTCTGTTTGCCGATTACCACCACGTTGCTGGAGTCCCTCAAGAATGGGAATGCGTGGTAGATGGTTGTGTCGGAAGCAATCACCAAATAGCGGTGCGGCGCAACGTCGGGAGCCGTGCTGGGAAGGGTCGCGACCGCTTTTGCGGTGGCATCGAACAGCTTCCAGTTGGCCACGGAAACGGGCCGGTCCAGCGGGTTGAACAGCTCAACATATTCCGCCGTTGTGGTTCCGTCAATGGTCAGCGGGTCGTTCATCACCTCGGTGATCTGTAGCCCGGTATCCAACGGAGCAAGGCGGGCAATGAACAGCTGCACGTTGTCGCTGCTTCGCTCATCGCCGGGAAGCGCCACCTCCACCGCTCCCGTCTCCCCTTGCTCGGTTAGGGTTCGGGTCCATTGCAAGGTCAGCGTCTGGCTGGCTCCGGCATTCATCGTTCCCAACGATTGCCTGGCAAGTTCCTCGGGTGGCGTGCCTTGCCCCAAGTAGAGCAGCCGGGCCTCCCCCGCCGATACCGTTCCCCTTCCGCTGTTGGCAATCTGGGCAACCACCGCTGCCGTCGCCGGATCGAATCGTGCGGAGACGACGGAGAGATTAAGGTCCGGCAGGGAGATGGAGTTTTTCCGGCCAGGGGTTGCCCCCGCCACCTCGGTCGCGCTTTCCCACGAAGCCGCGCTGGTGGCTGGGCTGCTGGCATCCTTCCGTTCCAACGAACGCCCCTGTCCGCCGCCCCATGTGCTGAGGTAATGGAGGGAATCTATCGCCGCCCCGCTTGTGTCCCGCAGGATCACCTCATCGCCATCGTTGTTGAAAGCCGGAAGGGAGATTTGAAGGATCGGATAACTCCCCGGGCGCGCAGTTCGCAGTGCCGAACTATCCTTTGTCACCACCACGAAGCCGCCACCCGCAAGCAAGAACGATGGGAACCGGGGGCGTGCAGCGGTCGCGTCGTGCAGGGTCCAGTCGGTCAGGTCCACTGCGGCTGACCCCGGGTTGTACAGCTCTATCCATTCTGGCTCGGGCGCGTTCGGGGCGTACATCACTTCGGTAATCGCCACCTGGGCAAACGCCTTCGGGGAAAGAACCACCGCGCCAAGCAGAACAAGGGTGGCGCAACGGCAGGCCGCCGACCAGCGCAATCCCCTGGAACTTACTCGGGTTCGGCACTCCCTTCCAAGATCAGGTCCTTTGTTGCGGGATAGTGTTGATACCATAGTTCTAATGCCTCGTGAAGATGGCGTGCATATCGGTAATGCGCCCCGGTTCCGGTCCGAAGCTCGGCTTCGTAGATAAACTTGTCGGCAGTGGTGGTGTGCTCGAACGGATATTGCGTCCCCAACAGCGTCCAGTATGGATGGCTCTGCTCCCCTGCCAGAATCAGTTGGTGCGCTTTCCACGCGGCCTGCTTTCCAACCACTGATAGCTGCTGCAATCGCCGGAACGCCTCCACCTCCCCAACCTCAGCGGGCCACTGGTCCAGCGCGGCGTAAAACCCAACGGGGCGAAGCGGGATGAACTTTGTGCCGGTGCGGTGGCGATTAAGATCACGAATTTCCGCCATTGCCACCGCATCCCAAGCGAACCGCACGGCAATCCGCCGCAATCGCTCGCCGATGTAGGAGTAGCGGTTATCATGCCCCTCAAGGTCCTGGGCCAACATCGCTTCCTCCACGCCCGGGGGAACCATCAGCGAAAGATGCGCGGTGGCGGGGTGGTCCACCTGCTGGGCATCGTCCGCCAAACAACGGGGTGGGTTCGCTGCGGCTGCGTGCTGCAGTTGCTGGAACTCCCGCCGAATCCCCTGCGCAAACGATGGCTTTGGGGTTGCATGGCGAAGCATCCGCGGCGCGGCAATCTCAAGCTCGGCCCGGATCATCTCCCCCAGCTCAACCGCCTCCGGCAACGGGTGCGACAGAAGCGATTGGCAAAGCGTCACCCAGCCACGCGCCGAAAGTATCAGCATCATGTTGGTTTCCGCCGCCACCGGAAGGAAATATCTGGCGCGGTCGAAGGCGTAGTTCCGCCGCATTCGCGCCACAGTTTTCTGCGCTTTTGGGGAGGGGTCATCAAGAAGGGCGCGTGGGATTCGGGTGACGGAGGGATTGGCCGAAGCAACCGATTCCCAGATTTCCAACGCCTCGGTGTAGGCCTGGAAGCTCCGTTCCATCAGGCCTTGCCACTCCGCCGCGTGGGCATCGGCAATGCCGAACTTCGCCGCCGGCGGAAGCGCGTCGGCCGCCAGCCGGATGTAGCGCGTGCTTGATTCCTGCCCCCCCGCCGTCGGGACAAGGGTCCAGACGTAGTAGGCCAGGTGCATCGAAACGCCGTCAATGAACATCGCCACCGGGGCCATATCGGCAATGGATTGGTGGCCGTAATCTATCATCTTGAAGATGCTATCAACCGACTTATCCAGGTTGTTTGGGTCAATTTTTGCAAGGATCGCCTGCAGGCCATCGTTGCTGCGGGAGTAGCGCGCCCCGCTTGCCGCAAGCAGCTCGGGCGTTAGTGCCGGGCGGCCAGCGGCGTTCGATGCTTCGGTTGGGCGAATTGCAACTTGGGTTACGGTCATCTAAAAACGATTGATGGTTGTGGGTACGTTGGTTGATGCTTCTTCCCTGCCTTGCTGGCAAGGCCATCGTGGCCGAATTAGTTGAAGTAATAGTACATCCCGAACTCCGGCAACGGCAAGAATTGGGAGGTGTATGGGAAGTAATGAATGGCCCCAGCAATGGAGAAAGCAAAGCTCCGCGAAACGAACCATTCATACCCAAGCCCAAGCCCAAAACGGAACGGATTGGCCACGCGATTTCCGGGCTTTGTGGTGTCGGTAGTGGTGGAGTGATAGTATCCCGCGCCAACAAGCCCGTACACGCCGCCGCCGTCGCTGCGGCTGAAATGATACTGCGCCTCGGCCCCCATGTTGAAATGGAAATAATCACCCAGGGTGATCACAAAAAAGGTGGGTTGGATTGAGAGCTTCGGCATCAGGTAGATCTGCCCCGAAAGCCCCGCTCCGGAAAGCAACCCGATGTTTCCACCGATTCCATACTTGGCAGTGCTGCCAGAGGCTCCCACGGTCTGGCTTACCGGCATGGCAGTGTCCGACTGCGCCAACAAACCGGAGTGGCAAGTGAACAGAAACAACGCTGCAAGCACCGCTGCGCGTACAATGGTCATGGTTTTGAGCATTTGTTCGTTGATGAGTTGTTGATTTCCACCGCCAAAGTAGGAAGTTCGCGGGGAAGCAAACAACTGGCCAAAGGGTTGATACAGCAAATTTTTCTGTAACCACCTCGTGCGGCGGCTTCGTGGCTGCTCGGTTGGCATCGCCCTATCGTTACTCCATCACCCTGCCACCCCCATCCCCTGCCCCCCCGTTACCACCGCGCTGATTGCTGGATCAAGAATTGTGAGTAGCAGATGCGGCACCGCACGGCGCAAGCGGGTACCACCTTCCTGACAGGAGCTTCGCGCCGCCATTGCCCGCCAGCTATCTTCAACCAGCATAACAAAACCGGTCGGTACTGCTGCGCACGGGAAGGCCCGCAAGCAACCAGAACACCGGCCACCATTTCACAGGATTGCCAATGGCTCGTACACATATCCTCTCGTTTGTGGGGGCGGTTGCTCTCACCATCGGCTTGGTCAGTTGCAACGACTCGGCCACTACCGAACCAACCGATTCAACCAGTGAGTCGGTTCTGAAACTCCATTCGGAAAGCAGTGACTTCCTTGCAGCAATGCAAGAAGTTGAGGCGATTGACATCACCAGCGACGACACCCCCATCAACCTTGTTGGTCCGGACGATCCCGCCGGCGGCGGACGCGGCCACGACGGGCGCGGCCACGGCGGGCGCGACACGCTAAAAGACCGGCACGACACCGGCAAACATCACCGCGACAGCGTCCGCCACGATCGGCCAAACCCAGGGGAACGCCGGTATGGCCACATCGTCCACTACTACCAACGGATCCTTTCGCAGCTTGATCTGACCGATGACCAAGCCCAGTTGATTCGCGATTGCTTCACGGCATTCAAAGAATGCTTCGACGCAGCAACCACACGCTACCGCCAAGCCCGCGCCGACCTTATTGCCGAAGCCCGCGCAGCCGTTGCCGAACTGAAGCAACAAGTGGCCGATGGCACACTGACACCAGAAGAAGCACGCCAGCAATTGAAAGCCCTCCGCGAACAATTCCGCGCCGACATGAACGGATTGAACGAGGCCTACACCGCCGCCGTTCGCGAATGCCGCCAAGCGTTGGAGGAGTGCATCAAGTCGCACCTGACAGAGGAGCAGTTGGAAGAGTGGCACAGACTTGTGGGAGGGAATGGCGACGGCAGCACCGGAAGCAACGGCTAATCCAACAGGAAGAGAGCCGGAAGAAGAACAAGCGTGTGGAACAGAACCGATGAACAACCCACAGCAACGATGCCGATGATTGGATAAAAGGAATCACACACGCACCTGTTGAAAGGGGTGGCAAGATTTTGCCACCCCTTTTGTTTGTTGTCCTGCCATTGTGGCAATGTTTCTGCTGTGGCAAGCAGGGGGAAACTGTATCTTCGCGAAATCTTCGTTCTTCCCGTGCCTTCAGCAACCGTGATCGCTTCCGCTTCTCCTGCGCGCTCCCGTTCCCCAAAACTCCACGGCCCACGGCGGCTGGTGGCTGCCATTGTGGCACTTGCAGTTGTGGCGTTGGGAGGTGTGGCATCCCCGTTGCTGCTGGCGCAGAACCGGCCCGACACGGCTAACCACCATCCCACCTTCCTGCTTGGCCCCTTCGGTTCCTATTCGATTGGCGCGCAGACCGGGGAGTTCCAGGTGTTTGCAGGGTCGCCCGGGTGCGGGGTGTTCAACGGTGCAACGCTGAGTTCGGTGATGTTCGGCATTGCAGCATCCTACCGCCGCGACACTGCCGCCCCCTTCTCCATCACCGCACGCGGAAGCTGGTCCCGCACCGAAGCGATCTACTCCACCCCGCCGTTGGAGGACCAACGCCTGTTCGACACGGTGGCGCAGCAGGTTATTGAGCTTGAGCGTGAGTACCGCGTGACGGCAACCGCCACACGGCTGGCGATTGATCTTCTTGCCGATTATCAGCCAATGCGTGGATTGCTTCTTTCGGCTGGTCCTGCGTTCAGCTACCGCTTGGGCGGAACTTTCCGGCAGACCGACAACATCATTGCCCCAGCCGACCGGAGTTTCAGCAATGGCGAGCGGCAACGGAGCATGGCACAAGGCCAGCAGCTTACCCCCAACGCGTTCGGGTTCGGGCCGGTGGTTCGTGTGGCTGCCGATATCCCCTTTGCCCGGCGGATGCGGCTTCAGCCCGAACTTGCCGCCCGTGCCGAGTTGCTATCAGGGGTCCAGGAGATGGGGTGGTACGGCATCAGCGGATCGGCAGGGTTGGCACTGCTGTTTGATCTTAGCCCCGCTCCAGCCGCCGACACCCCCAGCGTCCCCGCGCCGCAACCGCCCGACACCCTGCCGCCAACGCCCACCCCACCGCCGGCATTGCAAGCGGCCATCACCATTTCGGGAATGGACGAAGCTGGAAGGCCATCGCCGCAGGCTTGGATTAACGTGCGCGAGGTGATCCAGCGAACCACAACGCCCTTCCTTGCTGCCCTTTTTTTTGACTCGGCAGAAACCGCGCTCCCAAGCCGATACCAGCAGCTATCAAAGTCCGAAGCCGACACCTTCACGATTTACTCGCTGACCAGCAAGGGCGCGCTGGAGCTGCACCAGCAAGGGCTGAACCTGATAGGGCTTCGGATGAGAAACGACCCAACATCTCAGCTTGCGTTGGTTGGCATGATTCCCCCCGGCGGAACCGCAGACATTGGCCAGGAACGGGGGAAAAAAATTCGAGAATATCTGACCTCAGTTTGGGGCATCCCCTTGCGCAGGATTGAGGTGAAGACAGCCGCCGCGCCCGCATCGTCCGCCAACGCGGCAAGCGACCAGCAGGCCGAACTCCGGAAAGTGACGGCGGCTTCGGCCAGCCCCATGCTGACGGCATCGCTGACCACCGAACAGTTGGTGCGGGATTTCAACCCGCCACGCATCAGCCTTTCGCCAACGTGGAAGGCGGAGGCGGGAGTGCTTGGCTGGCGGGTGGAAGTGATGCAAGCCGGGGCCACCATTGCCAGCTTCAGCAGCGACGACAGCACGGCGGGCATCAGCAAAGATTTTGCGTGGCAGATCCAGGATCAGCGGATTGACAGCACCCTGGGGGACATCACCGCGCTGCTTACAGTGGTGGATTCGGCGGGGCAAACCGCCACCGCAAGCGACACCATCGCGCTGAAGATGCGGCGCGACACCACGGTGATAGAAACCGACAACGTTCGCAGTGGTAAAGCGGAACGGATCACCCAAACGCTTGTTGGGTTCGACTACCGCTTGGCCCAGGGGAACAGCGAACATGAGCGATTGCTGCGCGAGCTTTCCGACCGCATCCGCCCCGGCGCGGCAATCACCATCACCGGCTACACGGACCGCATCGGCGACGACCGTGCAAACCAGCAGCTCTCCCGCGAGCGGGCCGACTATGTTGCCGGGCTGCTTCGCCAATTCCTGAGCCAGCGCGGCATCGGCAGCGCGACCATCACCACAATCGGTGCCGGTGCCGAAACCTCACGATTCCCCAACCAACTTCCCGAAGGGCGAATTTTATCCCGAGGAGTGACCGTCGTGGTGGAGCAGACGCGAAGGGAAAAAAGGGGTGGATAGATACGCCCCCGCGCCGACTCACATCACTCACCCACTCACCCGCGCAGAAACAACAAACGGTGTCCACCACTTGCATGATGGACACCGTTTTGTTTGATCGCTCCTTCGGCTCTCTCTGTTCTCTCTCTCTCGTTTTTTCTCTCTCTATTCGTTGATTACCCTTCGCTGGTCAACTCCATCCAAATCGCTAATTGCTCCGGCGTAAGATTGCTGCCAACGCATTCGCGAAGCGCGGCAAGGCATTCAATCAGTTGGTTCCGGAGAATTTCGTTCAAGGCCTTCACATCTTCGCGGTAGTCGGCAAGGAGCGGCTCAATGTGTGCTTTGGCTTCTTCTTTGGTGATGCTTCCCGAGTCGTACGCGGCTTTGATTGGCGCGATAGCTTCCTTCAAGGCCATGAAGCGTGCGGTGCGTGCGGCGCGGTAGGTTTCGCGGTCGGCTTGGGCGCATTCGCGGTAGGCTTGGAAGCAGTGCTTAATCGCTTCTTTTTGCTCATCGGTCAGGTCCAATTTCTTGACGATGTGATGCCAAGCGCGTGGGATCAGCCGCCCGAACTCACGTGGGCCACCGGCTTCTGGTTTTGAAAATGCTGTTCCGGCAAGCACGGCATCGGGGGTGGGAACTTCGGAGAAATCGGTCAGGTCTGCTTCATCAGCACTGTACACCATGTAGAGATCATCAGTGGCATCGCTTGGTTCGGCGGGATCCGAACAGCCCACGATTCCGGCGGTTAAGGTCAGGCACAGTGCGGCGAGTGCGAGGATTCTGGTCTTCATTGTGGTCTCTCTCCCTGTATTTTCTGTTGTTGATGTTTTCTGGTTTCGGGAACTGTGTGCAAATGTTGGCCAACTGGCGGCTTAGTGACGGCAGCATTGGCTTGGTTCCCAAAAAAAATTCAGGGATCGAAAAAAAATTTACCGCACCCGTTTCAGCACCGCCGCAAAGAATCCATCGGTTCCGTGGCGGTCGGGAATCACGCAGAAATATCCATCGGAATCCAGCATCCCCTGCGGCGCGTTGATGGCTTGAAGCTCCCAGCCATTCCGCCGCCGCAGAAACTCCTCCACCTGTGCCTGGTTTTCTTCGCGAAGCAGCGAGCAGGTGGCGTACATCAGCAGGCCGTTCGGGGCAACAAGCTCGCTGTACTCATCAAGGATTTCGGCTTGCAGTTGCGCCACCCGTTCCACCATGCTTTCCTCCAACATCAACCGCGCCCCCGGGTTGCGGCGCAGCGTTCCGGTTCCGCTGCATGGCGCGTCAATCACCACGGCGTTGAAGGTGCCGCGAAGCTCCTCGCGCCGGAACAGGAATGCACGGTGTTCCATCACCCGCACGTTCTGCGCGTTGTTTCGGCGAAGCCGCGGGCGTATCTCCTCCAATCGTCGGTTGTTTACGTCGTGGGCAACCACCGTGCCGCGGCCTTTCATAATTGCTGCAAGGTGAAGCGTCTTCCCCCCCGCCCCGGCGCAGGCATCGAACACCTGCCAGTTCGGGCGCGGATCCAGCAGCACCGAAAGCATCTGGCTCCCCTCGTCTTGCAGCTCGAACCATCCCTCTTTGAATTCCGGTATCGCGTTCGCGTTCATCCGCCGTTCCAGCAGCAACGCGTCGGGGGAATACATGCCCGGGGTGGAAGGGATCCCCTGCTTGGCAAGCAGCTGGCGCAACGCATCGCGCTCCCCTTTCAAGCGGTTGCACCGCAGCGTAATCGGTGCCTGTTGGTTCAGCGATTCCATCACCTTGCGCCCCCCTTCCTGGCCGAACTGTTGCAGCATCCTGAATGCGAACCACTCCGGCAAACCAAACTCCACTGCCGAACGTTCTGGCTCCTCCATCGCGCCAATCTTCGCGGTGGCCGTTTCCATGCTCTGCTGAATTTCCGCCACCTGCTCGTTCGTCAGCCGTGCGCCGTCGCGGATGTCGGCAATGGAAAGTTGGTGGCTTGGGTTCCCGAGCAACGCCGCCGCAAGTTGGATTCGCGCCTCGCGGTCCGGCGATTTCCGCTCCAGCACCCCGGCGCACAACGCCCGCACCCGCAGCACCCCACGGAGCGTGGAATAGACTACGTCGGAGATGAATCCGCGGTCCCGCGCACCCAAGTAGCGGCGGTCGCGGAAGAATTGGCTGATGGTTTTATCGGCAGGGCGGCGCGGGGTGGAAAGAACGGACTCCAACAACTCGCGGCAATGGCCAATCAGGGAAACTGGGGACATGGCAAGAAGGATTCAGAATGGGAATCGGAACGATGGGACTGGTTAGAAGCAATGCTTCCGGCGCGGGCGGCTACCCCTTGACCCGCAAGGCTCCGTGGCGGTCGGCACGGATGGTGGAGGCACGCGCGGTGATGGAAAGTGGGCTGAAATCTTCGGCAAGAAATTTCTGCCACCCGGCAACGCCAATCATGGCCGCGTTGTCGGTCCCATGAATCGGCTTGATGGTGTAGTTGGTGAAGCCGCGGCTGCCGCACTCCTGCTCCATCCTCTCCTTCAATCGGCTGTTTGCCGAAACGCCCCCAACCACCGATATCCGCTTGGTGCCATGGACCTTTGCCGCACGCATCGTTTTTTCCACCAGCGTTTCAACAATCGCTTCTTGGTAGGATGCGCACAGATCGGCAAGAGGTTGGCCGGTTGGCGGCGCGCCCGGGAAATGGTCGCGAAGGAAGTAGCGGAGCGAAGTTTTCAGCCCGCTGAAACTGAAGTCGTGAGTGTCGGGTGAAAGAAGCCCGCGCGGGAATTTGTGGGCGTTGCGATCCCCCTGCCGGGCGTGCTGGTCCACAAGCGGACCGCCTGGATAGCCAAGCCCAAGCATCTTCGCCCCTTTGTCGAATGCCTCGCCAGCAGCGTCGTCGCGGGTGGAGCCAATCAGCTGGTAGTTGCCTGGCGCGTGCACCACGTACAGCAGTGTGTGCCCGCCAGACACCACCAGCGAAAGCCACGGGAATTCGGCATCGGGGTTATCAAGCAGCACCGAAAGCAGGTGCGCCTCGATGTGATGAACGCTAATCAGGGGAATCCCCAACGCCACCGCCATTCCTTTGGCAACGTTCACCCCAACCAGCAGCGAACCAATCAGCCCGGGTTCGGTGGTGACGGCAACGGCACTCAGTTCGGCGGCGGTTGCCCCGGCCTTGCGGAGTGCTTCGGCAATGGTTGGGGCGATTGCCCGCACGTGCGAACGGGAGGCAAGCTCCGGCATCACCCCGCCCCATGCCGAGTGTTCTTTTTGGGAAGCAATCACCAACGACTCCACAACGCCGTTGCGGACAACGGCGGCGGAGGTCTCGTCGCAGGAGGATTCGAGGGCAAGCAAGGTCCGGACCATAAGTGGCGGCAATAAACGGAACTTGGAAGGCCAAGCAATCCGCCAACTTGCTACGGTGTGCAATCTTCCGAACCGTGCCGGCGTTTGGTTGTTGAACAGCTTCCCCCGAACCGATACCTTTGCCCCGTTTATGAACGACTTCAACATCGGATTGGCCGCCAGCCCCTGGGTTGTTCTGGCCATTATTCTTGCGGCGGCGGGGGTGGCGGTGTACACCTACCGCAGCACGCTTCCCCCGGTTACGCCGCTCCGCCGCTGGACCCTTATTGCCCTGCGGACCATCGGTGTGGGGCTGCTGCTGTTTGCGCTGTTCCAGCCGGTGCTTTCCATGCTGACGGTCACGGCCCAGCAGCCAACGTTGATGGTGGCCATTGACAACTCCGAAAGCATGGCCCTTGCCGGGCTGGACTCCGCACGGATCAACGAGGCGCGAAGCATTGCCGAAACGGTGGTCCGTTCTTCCGAGCTTGCCGGGCGGGCATCGGTGGTTTCCATTTCCGACTCCATCCACCCGCTCCTTTTTGATTCCCTTTCGCGGGTTCGTGCGGTTGGCCCCGAGTCGCGGTTGGCGGCGGTGTTTTCGGCAGCCTCCGACACGCTTCGCCAAACCAACCTTCGCGCCATTCTTCTGCTGACCGATGGCCGCTACAACGCCGGCCCAAACCCAATCCAGGAAGCGCAAAGCCTGGGCGTTCCGGTGTTTGCCGTGGGGGTGGGGGATTCGGTTGAGCCGCGTGATGTTTCGGTCCAGCAGGTGTTCACCAACGAAATCGCGTACGTGGATGCCGAGCTTCCGGTGGAGGTTCGGGTCCGCTCGTCGGGAATGCCGGAGGGGGCGATTAGCGTGACGCTGCGCGACGATGCCGGAGTGGTGGGAACCCAGCAGATAGCGGCCACCAACGGAACCAACGATTACACCACAACCTTCACCTACCGCCCACGCACCCCAGGCACCGCCAAGCTGACCGCCACCGTTGATGCCGCCGCTGCCAACGCCGAGCTAACCGCCCGCAACAACAGCCGCAGCACGTTTGTGAAAGTGAAATCCAACAAGCGGAACTACGTGCTGATTGCCGGCGGCCCCAACCCCGACGTGGCCTTCCTGAAACGCCTGCTGGCCGAAGACAAGAACATCGAGGTGCGGAGCTACGTCCAGAAAGAGCGGGGGGAATTTCTGGAGGGGAAGCTGGACCCCGGGGCGTTCCGCCAGGCCGAGGCGTTGCTGCTGGTGGACTTCCCCACCCGCGAAACCGCGCCGGCGGACGTGGCAACCATCCGCGCCGCGCTTGCCAGCGGCGAACTTCCGCTGTTGGTGGTGATGGGCTCGCGGGTGGAGATCAATGGATTGAAGTCGCTGGAATCGTTCCTTCCGGTGACGCTGGGGGTTGGCCGTTCCACCGAGCTGCAAATCCTTCCCACGCTGACCGAGCAAGGGAGAAACAGCGCGATTCTGCGCGGCACAAACCTGCAGGCGTGGGAAGCGCTTCCGCCAATTTTCACCACCGAAACCGCCGTGCAACCTAAGCCGGAGGCGGAGGTGCTGGCCACCACGCGGCTGGGAAACGCGCAACTTGGCGAGCCGCTGGTGGTGACGCGCCGGCTGGGCAAATCCCGCTCGATGTTTGTTTCCGGCTACGGCCTGTACCGCTGGCAACTTCTTGCCGACGGCCAGCGCGAGGTTCGCGGCCAGCAAGGGGCAAACGTGTTGGGGGATTTCATCAACGGCTCGCTCCGCTGGCTTGCCACCCACCAGGAGCAGAAGCAGGTGAAGATTGTGGCCAGCAAGCCGCTGTACAATCTTGGCGAACCGGTTCGGCTGCTGGGGCAGGTATATGACGACAGCTACGCGCCAATCAACGAGGCCGAGGTGACGGTGAACGTTGTTGGTGGCGGCGGGCGGTCCTTCCCGCTAACCCTTGCCGGAACCGGAAGCGGGCGGTACGAAGGAACCCTGAGCAACCTTCCCGCCGGGGATTACTCATTCACCGGGCGGGCCACCGTTGGAAGCAAGGAAATTGGGACCGATGCCGGAAGATTCACCGTTGGCGAAGTTGGGTTGGAGCTTCTGCAAACCTCCATGAATGCCGAGCTTCTCCGGACCCTTGCCAAGCGGACCGGAGGGCGTTTCTACACCTCGCGCCAGGCCGGGGAATTGGTTGCCGATATTCTTTCCCACAAAGGGTTTGCGCCCCGCTCCATCGAGCACCGTGTGGACCACCAACTCTGGAATCATCTCTATTTCCTGATTGCTGCGCTTGCGGCGTTTTCGCTGGAGTGGCTGCTGCGGAAACGAAGCGGGATGATGTAATCGGGGGTGATGAAAAAGTTGCTCCGCCCTCTTGTTCGTCGCAGAAGCGTTCCGTAAACTTGGCTCCGTTCCTGAATCACATAAGCACTGAACAACCATGACATCTTCACTCCTTCAAGAAGCTGAACGCTACTGGAAGTTAGGATACAACGCACTGATGGGGGGCCGCATTGACGAGGCGGTGGAGTTCTGCCGCCGTTCGGTGGAGATTTACCCCACTGCCGAGGGGCATACGTATCTGGGCTGGTCGCTGAGTTATCGCGGCCAGTTGGAGGAGGCGATTGAGGAATGCAAGACGGCAATCGGGCTGGACCCAGATTTCGGCAATCCTTACAACGACATCGGTTCCTACCTTATCACCCTGCGCCGCTACGAGGAAGCAATCCCGTGGCTGAAGCTGGCCACAACAGCCGAACGGTACGAATCGCGCCACTACCCGCACAACAATTTGGGAAGGGTGTATGAGCGAACCGGGGAGTTCCAGGAGGCCTTGCGCGAGTATCAGAAATCGCTGGCGCACCAGCCCGACTACAAGCCAGCATTGCAAGCCTCCGAGCGGTTGATTGCTTGGATGAACTAATCCCGTAACTCTGCTAACCATTCCGCACCATGCCACTGTTCAGTTCCAAACCGGACGAAGCCGCTGCCGCCAATGGCTACGGCTTGGCGAAACTTCCCCCGGGGCAGCTGCTTACCGCAAAGTTCCCGGTGATGACCTACGGCCCAACGCCAATCATCGGGACCGATGCGTGGCAGTTGCGGATTGGCGGGGCGGTAAGCCAAAGCAAATCTTGGAGTTGGGATGAGTTCATGGCGCTTCCGCAAACCACCCTTGTTGCGGATTTCCACTGCGTCACCCACTGGTCACGGTTCGATGATGAATGGACGGGGGTGATGTTCCGCGACCTGTACGACTCCATCCGCCACCTTGTCCAGCCAAGCGCGGCGTTCGTTCTGCAACGTGCCTACGGCGGCTACACCACCAACCTGCCGCTTCGGTGGATGCTTGATGAAGATGTGATGATTGCCCACACGTTCAACGGCCAACCGCTTCCGCCGGAGCATGGCGGACCGGTGCGGATATTCACCCCAAAACGGTACGCGTGGAAAGGGGCAAAATGGATCCACGCACTGGATTTCCTTGAGAACGATCAGCCTGGCTTTTGGGAGCAGAACGGCTACAGCAACAGCGCAAACCCCTGGAACGAAGAACGCTACTGGGAGTAGTCACCGCCCCCCAACACCTATGCTACGCATTGCCACATTCCGGTCCTATCGCTTACCCCTTTTGGCGTTCGGCATTTTTTTCTGCGGCTGTGGGCTGTTCTCCACCCGCGACCCCGAACCGCCAACCAGCGCAGGGTCCAACTTCGAGCCACCAACCGCGCCAACGCTGGTTTTGCGGAACCTTGAGAACGCCCTGCGATTCTCCAACCCCAGCGATTACCGGCGTTGCTTCAGCGACTCCGCACGCGGCGGCGGGCTTCCCTCCTTCCGCTTTCTTCCATCGGCCCAGGGGGCGGCAACCGCACCCACCCTGTTTTCCGATTGGTCCATTGACCAGGAAGAAAAATATTTCCGCACGATTGTGGGCGAGCTTCAGCCGGACGTTTCTTGCTCGGTGATTTTTACTCCATCGGAGATCACGGAACTTCCGATTGGCGACTCCATCCAGTTCACCGCAAGCTACCTTGCGCGATTCCCCCACACCCGCGGTTCCGTTGAGCAACTTGCCGAAGGGGAATTGCAACTTACCTTGCGATTGTCGCGCCTGAACGAATGGGCAATCACCAGCTGGCGCGACATTGCCCTTCCCGGGAAAACAAGTTGGTCGGTGATAAAAGCACGGTTCAGCAACTAAGGGTCCAGCAACCGACAAATCCGATTGAGAGTTCCAGCAATCATCTTCCCCGCGCTGCTGTTGTTTGCCTTGTTGGCAAGCTGCACCAACCCGTTTGCGCCGAAGCTGGAGCCGGGGCTTTCCAACCTTTCCTCCACGCTTGGGGACCAGCGGACGGTGGCCGGCGTATTCCAGAACGTCCAGTACGCGTTCACCTACGGCGACACGTTGATTTATGGAAGCCTGCTTCACCCCGATTTCCAATTCCGCTACTACAACCCCGACCGCGCTGCCGAGGTGGCTTTCAACCGCGATGAGGAGATGCGGATTGCGTGGAATCTGTTCCACAGTGCCGACCAGATTGACATCCAGTGGAACGACTTCATCTCGCAGGATGGCGACTCGGTCCGGCTTACCGTCACGCGTGCCTACACCATGAAGATCATCCTGCAAGCCAGCGAAACCTTCCGGATTGATGGCCGCGCCCAGTTCCGCCTAACCCGCAACGCACCAACCGATGTATGGCTTATCAGAACCTGGTTCGACGAATCAAATTCTTGATTGCTTCGGCGCGGCGGCATGGCGTGGGGCATATCGTCCAGGTGTTCCGCCAAGCCGTGCGGCGGCGGCGGTACGCACGCCAGCAGCACCCTTCCCCCAGCCTTGAATCGTTCCAACGCCAATTCACTTTTTTCCGCACGCCCGAAACCTTCGTTGCCGATTTCCATTTGGCGGCGGTGCCACGGCTTCCGTTTGTGGCGGCCACCGGCGCAACGCTGGCGGGCATTCCCGCTTCCGCCAATTTTCTTGGCGATGCGGAGCGATTCGCTGCGGGGAATATCCTTCTGCTGGGTTGCCAGATTGCCGCGCCCGGCGGTGGCTACGATTGGCACCGCGATTACGGAAGCCAAGCGCGCTGGCCGCTCGCTTACTTCGCCCGCATCCGCTTCATGGATGGCGACGGCGCGGATGTGAAATACCCGTGGGAGCTTAGCCGGATGTACTGGATTGCGTGGCTGGGGAACGCCCACCGCACAAGCGGCGATGAACGCTGGGCCAACGAATTCCAACGGATCGTTTCCGACTGGCAGCGGCAGAACCCGCGGGACCAAGGGGTGAATTGGGCCATGCCGATGGAGGTGGCCATTCGCGGGTTTTGGCTGGCGTGCGGCTACTCACTGTTTGCCGGCGCGCCGTCCATTGGCAGCGACTGGTGGAAGAATTATCTGCTGATGGTGTGGGAACATGGGGACCACCTTTCCCATAATCTTGAATACTTCTTCAATCTTACCAACCACTACCTCTCCAACTGTTTTGGGCTGCTGGCCATTGGCGCGTTGCTCCACACCCACCCCGACGGGAAACGCTGGTTTGCCGACGGGCGGAAATGGATGATTGAGCAATTATCGGCGCAGGTGATGGATGATGGAGTTCATTATGAACGCTCGATTGGCTACCACCGGTTAGTGTTGGAGATGTACCTGATTGCCTTGCTTCTGTGCCAGCGTGCGGGCGACCCATTCCCGGAACCAGCGCGGCGGAAGATTGAGCGCATGGTGGAGTTTATGTGCGATTACCTTCCCCCCACCGGAACGGTCCCGCAGTTTGGAGATTCGGATGATGGAGTGATCCTTCGGCTAACGGAGCCACAGCCGCTGTACGACCATCGTGGGTTGCTGGCGTTGGCGGCGGTGATCTTCCAGCGGGGTGAGTACAAACAGCGCGCGGGCCATTTCAGTTTGGAAGCCGCAATGCTGACGGGGGATGCGGGGAAAGACATCTACGATGCGTTGGAATCGCGCCCCCGCGAAGAATCGCGCCTGTACCCCGACGGCGGGTTTGCGGTGCTGCGGAACCAATGGCTTCACGTTGTTGCCGACGTTGGCCCGATTGGCTTGCACGGAAACAACGACACTCTATCGTTCACGCTTCACACCGCTGGCGGCGGGATAGTGATTGACCCCGGGACCTTCTGCTACACCCGGGACCCCGAACGCCGCAACCAGCTTCGCAGCACCCGCGCCCACAACGCCCCGATGATTGACCAAACAGAAATCGCCCCGTTCGACGGGCTTTGGCGGGTGAAACAGGACAACACCAACGTGAAGATTGTTGACTGGGAAACCAGCAGCAACGGGGCAACCCTTGTGGCGGAACACCACGCCTACCGGACGCTTCCCTCGGGAAGCATCACCGTGCGGCGGCGGTGGGAACTTCGGGGGGAAGTGTTATCGGTGGAGGATGAGATTCTTGGCGGCGGCGGGCATCACGTTCAGGTTCGGTTCACGCTGCCGGGGAGCCTATCGGTCACGCAGGCAGGGCCAACGCGGGCAACGATGAACGGAGCCGAAACCGACAAGGGGGAAGCCGTGGAGTTGGAGTGCAGCCACCCGTTTACCATCGTCCCCGGCTGGTACTCGCCAAGCTACGGAGTGGCGGAACCGGCGTGGTGGTTGGTGATGAGTTTCGACACATCCGCGCCAACGCGATTGCGCTATCTTTGGCGCGTTCGGAAACAACCTCACGTCTCCTAATTCTCCTATTCCTGCCGATTTTCTTCATGGCCGAGAACAGCCCGCAGCTGCCCGATGAACCACTGGAACGCTCCGCACGCTCGCCGCAGCGTTTGGCACTCTGGGCGGCTGCCGACAAAAGCCTGCAAATGGTCTATGGCGTGGTGCTGATTCTTGTTCCGCTGAAAATCTTCACCGCCGATCAATGGGGGGTGTGGACGGTGTTCCAAGCTCTGTTTCTGGGCCTAAGCCTTTTGGGGGATTTCTTCATCCTTCAGCCAATGGTAAAGCTCTGCGCCGAAGAACACACCATCTCCCGCCCCATCGTCACCGCTTCTTCCCTTCTCTATCTTGGCTTCATGGTTGCCCTGGGCTACGGCATCACGTTCGGTGCCGGGCCGATTGCCAGCGTGCTGAAAAGCAATGCGGCGGTTGAAGCGTTCGGGACCATTGGGCTGCTGGTGATTAGCACGGCACTGCGGAACATCACCATTCGGGTGCTGCAGGTGGAGTACCGGATCATCCAGATTTTTCTTGTTGACTTGGCCTACTTCGGCGGGGTAATCGCCTTGATGGTGCTTGGCGGAATCAACGGCCACCTGACCGACTCGATGGTGTTGATTGACTACAACCTGTACGCCTTCATCGCCAGCTCCCTTGCCGGGCTTGCCTTCACGTGGAAATGGATGATCCCCACCACAACCCGCCTTGCCGACTCGATGCGCCGCGTGCTGGCGTTGGGAATCCACCAGGGGGGAACCGGAATCCTGACGATTATCCAGCAGCAAGGGGATGCGGTGATTGTCACATCGGTGCGCGGGCACATTGCCGCAGGGGTCTATAACGCCGCAAAAATTTTCTACCGGTTCTTTGAGTCCATCCGCGACGCGGCGCAGTTGCTGCTGGTTCCGGCAACCTCGCGCGCGTATGCCCAGGAACGGGTGGAATCTGTCAGGGAGATTGCCGAGCTTGCCACCGCCGCCCTTGTTGTCCTGATCGTCCCAATGTCGCTTCTGCTGATTGCTTTCGCAAACGTTGTGGTCCCGATTATCCTGCCGAACAAGGAGAACTCCATCCCGGTGTTTCAGTGGTTGATGGGGTCCGGATTTTTTGCGCCGTTTGTGATTGTCCCCTCGGTGGTGCTGCTGGGGATGGGCCACACCCGCGACCTGTTCCGCGGCACCCTGATCGGGACGTTCGTGATGGTGGTGGCGGGCGTTCTGCTGACCTACTTTTTCTACGAAACCGGGATGGGGATTGCGGTGCTGCTGGGAACCGCCGTCACCGCGCTCTTCCTGGTCCAACGGATGAACCGCTACATCCCGTTCACCTTCGGCTCGGTGATTCGCCGGTCCCGCAGTTTTGGCCCCGCCGTGCGCCGCCGCCTTGCTGCGATGCGAAAAGCCTGAGAGCGTGCGAGCGCGAGCACTCCATCCCTTCCCCACTGAGCACGTTTCTGGGACCGCTGGGCGTAGATTGTTGGCCGTTCTTCAATGGCCGGCAGATTCGGCAAAAAACTTGGGGTTCGGCGGCGTTGCGGTGGTGGCTTCCCCCACGCTGAAAAAAAAATTTTGCTCGGCACAAAAACTGCTTTGTTCTTTCAATCCAACACCCTATTTTCGTGCCAGTCATCATTTGAACACCTCGCCTACTTGACCGATAACTGACGGGAAAACTGCGATACAGAAACCTTCATTTCATACACAACTAACCTGGGAAACGATCATGGCTGACGCATCACTCGACGCACGGAAGAAAGCTCTTGAAACGGCAATGGATGCCATCGAGAAGCAATATGGCAAAGGCTCCATCATGAAGCTGAGCGACCATGCGGTCGTTCCTGTTGAAGCAATCTCCACCGGCTCCCTTTCGCTGGATACGGCCATTGGGATTGGGGGCGTTCCGCGTGGGCGTATCATCGAGATTTTCGGCCCGGAATCGTCGGGGAAAACCACCATCTGCTTGCACGTGATCGCCGAAGCGCAAAAGCGCGGCGGAATGGCCGCATTTGTGGATACCGAGCACGCGCTGGACGTAAACTACGCCGCACGGCTTGGCGTGGACGTCAACAACCTTCTGCTGGCGCAGCCAGAGTATGGGGAGCAGGCCCTGGAGATTGTGGAAACGCTGGTGCGCTCCGGCGCGCTGGATGTTATCGTGGTTGACTCCGTTGCGGCATTGACCCCACGCGTAGAAATTGAGGGAGAGATGGGGGATGCGCAGATGGGATCGCAAGCCCGATTGATGTCGCAAGCGATGCGGAAACTGAACGCAGCGATTGGCCGCTCGAACTCGGTGGTGATGTTCACCAACCAGCTTCGCAACAAAATCGGCGTGGTGTATGGCAACCCAGAAACCACCACTGGCGGCAACGCCCTGAAGTTCTACGCCTCGGTCCGGATGGACATCCGCCGCAAGGAGATTTTGAAAGATGGGACCGACATCATCGGCAGCCGCGTTCGGGTGAAAGTCATCAAAAACAAGGTGGCCCCTCCGTTCAAGGAAGTGGAGTTCGACATCATGTTCAACGAAGGTATCTCCAAGATTGGCGACATGCTGGATATGGCAATCAATGAAGGGCTGATTCAGAAAAGCGGATCGTGGTTCACGCTTGGCGAGGAACGGGTCCAAGGTCGCGACGGCTTGAAAAAACTTCTGAATGATGACCCTGCGTTGGCCTCGGCATTGGACCGCCAGGTGCGTGAGAAGATGGGGATTCCGGTTCCGGTTGCCACCCGCAACGGCAACAGCAGCAATCCCGCTGGGGAAGCCGAAGGCGCGCCGGTAAAAGCAAGCCGGAAGCAATCGGTGAACTAACCGCGGAACACAGGCCCAACTCCCATGAAATAGTTCACCCCACACCACAACACAAAGGCCGAAGCAACGCCCTGCGCGCACCACAAGCAAGGCAACACACACAGGCCAACAAAGGAAACCGCCGCCACGACGTTCACAGCCGTCGTGGCGGCGATTATTTTTGCATCTGTTTTTTCATCATGGTTTTGGTGTGGCGTGGTGAAGAGATACGGCACCACCAGAATAATCCCCCCCCAGAAAGGCTGGCCGCCACGATTGAATTGAACCCGTTCAACGACGGGTTCCCCCCCCACCCTCAATAATTAAACAGCGGATAGACCAGCGCGATTACCACCACCAGAATAATCAGCAGGAACAGGAGCTTCAGCATCTTCTTTATGGCCAATGCCACAAACAGCACCGCCACGCCGGCAGCAGCAATCTGGAAATGCAGGGGAAGCGAAAGGAACCAGCGCATGGGCAGGGCTTAGAATGCGGCGTTTAGGGTGATGCGGTGCTGCGCCCCAAGCCGCGAAAGGCTGTTGAAGGCGTAATCGAACCGATATTCTTTCACCAAAATTCCAACCCCTGCCGACAAGCCCCCCAGCCCTTTTGACGACCCAAACGCAACGTCGGAGCGGACCTGGTTGTTGTAGCCCAAACGCAGCCGCAAGGGATTCGAGAGGCGGAACTCACCACCAACGGAGAAGGAAGCGAAACGGTCGAAAAAATTCTCCTGCGGATCGAGCAAGCGGGTGAAGTTCAGGGCGATCAGGAGCGGAAGCCCACGCAAGCGGTGCGAAATCCCCAGCCGAAGATCGGTTGGCAGATCCTCGCTTGTTTCCCCGAACGACGAGACTTGCCCGCCAACATGAAGCAGCGACACCCCGGCCTGGAACCGCGATGCGGTGTCCTGATACAGCACTCCGCCATCAATCGCCAGCGCGCTGGAGCCTGCGTAGTCAATCGTGGTGCTGATGAAATTGCCGGCAATTCCTGCCGAGAATCCTTCACCCAGCGTGCTTCCCCAAGCGACCGTGAAAGCGATGTCGCTTGCGCCAAATGTTGTGCCGTCGGATTGCCCGTTGCGGTCGGTCCGGTTGAAGGAGCCGTAGCTGTTGTAGTTGATCCCAACGCCAATCTGCCCAACGTTTTCCACCCCGGTGGCGAACGTTGCGTAGCCGCTGTTCATGTCCAACAAGTGTTTGTGGAAGGTGAGCGAGACCTGCGATGAGTCAATGGTGTTCAGCAGTGCGGGGTTGTAGAACATCCCGGAGACATCCCCCCCGATGGTGATAAACGCCCCCCCCATCGCCGCAGCCCGTGCCGAGGACTCGTTCCGGAGGAAGTCATAGACGTACGCACGCTGGCCAAACGCGGCTGAAGTGAAAACCAGAAGGAAGAGAAGCGAAAGAACGCGCATGATGATCGGTTTGATCTACGGAATATGTGGGCTTGAACTGTGGCGAATATACAGCGGACTTCTGCCACGGACGCAAAGTAGCTGAACCAATGGGGCCTTGTCAAGCCAGCGATTGCGGGACACGCCCGGATGCGGCGGCTACCGCGCCGGATACCACTGGTAGAGCATCAGATACACCAGCACCCCCGTCACCGAGACGTACAACCAGATTGGGAGGGTGATGCGGGCAATCCGCCGGTGGCGGTCGTACTTGGCGGCAAGCCCGCGCCGAAGCGTGATGATTGCCAACACCGGAACCACCGCCGCCAACGCGATATGCGAAAACAGAATGATGAAGTAAAGGGTGCGAATCCCCCCCTGACCGCCAAACGGCGTGTTCATTCCGCCACGAAGCGAGTGATACGCCACGTAGCTGACCAAGAAGAGCACCGACGTGGCGAACGCGCTGAGCATCGCCGCACGGTGGGCCTTGCGATTCCCCTGCTTAATCAGGATGAACCCCGCCACCAGCAGCATGGTGGCAATCCCGTTCAACGTGGCGTTCACGGCAGGGAGCATCATAACGTCGAAGGTCATTCGGCACCTGTGTCTTTTAGGACCATGATGTCGGCAATCAGCTTCTTCAGAACGTCGGGATCGTTGTTGCCGTAGTATCCACGGATGTGCATCTGTTGGTCCATCAACACAAACCGCGATGAATGGATGATTGGCTCCTTCGGGTCGGTCCCGTCCATAAACGGCAGCTTGAACGTCTCCTTCGCCATCTGCTGAATTGCCGATTCCGAGCCACGCAGGAACAGCCACTTGCGGCCATCGGCTTGGTACTTTTCCGCAAACGATGTGAGCTTCTCCGGCGTGTCGTTCTCCGGGTCCACCGTGAACGAGACTAAGCGAACCCCCTCCACCTGCTGCAACGCATTCTGAAGCTCCTGCATCTTGGTTGACATTGCCAGGCAGCTCCCTTCGCAACGGGTGAAGATGAAGTTGGCAACCCAGACCTCCCCTTTCAATTCATCAAGGCTTAGCTGCTGTCCGCTTCGTTCGGTCAGCGAAAGGTTGGGGACAACGCCGTAGTCACTCAATCGCGGGGCCTGGCCGTTGGTGTTGGGCGATTCGGAGCCGCCCCGGTTGGCAAGCCCCAGGGCCAGCCATGCGCCGCCGCACAGGACCACGCCGGCCAGCGCAAACAGTATCAGCGTCCGCGGGTTGATGCCGCCACGACGCAAGGGAGAAGGTGAAGCAGTTGAAGTTGACATACGAACAACGGTTTGATGATCCAGTAGATGATGGAGGTTAGACGACGAACATCAGCAGCATCAGCACCAGCCAGACGGCAAGCAGATAGAGCATCCAATTGGTGGTTCCATCCAGCATCCCCCTTCCCTCCGTTTCCAACCTTCCGTTCCAGCTTTGCAGCCCCAGCCGGCCCAGCATCACCAGCGCAAGAATTGCATGGAGCAGATGGAGCAACGTAAGGAACCCGAACAGCGCGTGCAGCACGTTCGCGCTTGGGGGCAGCATGCCGGAAGATTCGCCGAAACGCTCGGCAAGCTGCACGCCAACAAACGCCCCGGTGCAGAGCAGCGCGACGTACACCCCGTTGGCAGCATTCCCCCGCTGCCCCGATGCAAGCAGTCGGCTTGCGAACCAGCAGCAGAAGGCCGCAAGTCCAATCGCCACCGTGGAAATCAGCGACATCCCAACCGGAAGGGGTGGCAACGTGGCATCCACTTGGCGGCTGCCCCACAGCACAAAAAACGCCGCCAGCCCCCCCGCGAACAGAGCTGCGGAAGCCCCGATCATCAGGGCAACACCAACGCGAGCATGAAGGATGGTTGGCATGGGTTTGTGTGCGGGCTACACGCTT